>JADLEF010000085.1 GCA_020846295.1 Acidimicrobiales bacterium | reverse complement strand
GCATCGACATGTTGACCGATACGTACAGCCGCTCGTAGCCGGGCAGGCGCCGCCAGCCCGACAGCTCGCGCAACGCGCGGCGCAACACGTTCTTGCCCAACGCCCCGACCAGGCCGTTGGCCTCGGCGGTGGGCACGAACACATCGGGGCTGATCCGGCCGAGCTCAGGATCGGTCCAGCGGACCAGCGCCTCGAGGCCGACGATGCGGTCGTTGGTGAGATCGACGATGGGTTGGTAGTGCACCGCGAGCTCGTCGTCGTAGATGGCGCGGCGCAGCGCCCGCGTCAGCCGCAGGCGGCGCCGCTCGGTGGCCAGCAGCTCGTCGGAGGCCAGCACGGCCTGGTTCTTGCCGCCCCGCTTCGCCTGGTAGAGGGCGAGGTCGGCCCGGCGCAGGAACTCCGAGGCGTTGGTGGCGATCACCTCGTCACTGACCAGCCAGGCGACGCCGGCGCTGGCGGTGCAGTGCACGTCGTGGCCGTCGATCTGCAGGGGGCGGGTGACCGCCTCGACCATCGTGTTGGCCAGGGCCAGCGCCGCGTCGGCGGTGGGCAGGTGGGGCATGATCACCACGAACTCGTCGCCACCGAAGCGGGCGACCGAGCCGTGGGGCTGGGCACCGGCGTAGAGGCGGTCCGCCATGGCGGTGAGCACCTTGTCGCCGACGAGGTGGCCGAGCGAGTCGTTGATGTCCTTGAAGTCGTCGAGATCGACGAACAGCAGGGCCGGTCGGGCGCCGTGGGTGGCGGCGCGCTCGAGGTACTCCCGCAGGCGCTCCTCCACCATGGAGCGGTTGAGCAGGCCGGTGAGCAGATCGTGGCGGGCCTGGTAGCTGAGCGCGTCGCCGAGCTGCCGCTGTTCGGTCACATCGTCGAGGCTGGCCACGAAGCCGAGGTCGTCGCCCACGCCGACGGGGGCGACGCGCAGGTGTGTCCAGCGTTCCTCACCGTCGGGCCGTGCGATGCGCAGCGGTACGAAGGCGGGGCGCCGTTCCGCCAGCGCCTCCTCCACCGCGTCGCAGGCGCGGTCGACGTCGTCGATGTGGAGGAAGTCGAGCCAGCCGAGGCCGAGCAGCAGTTCGGGACCGACGCCGAACACCTCGGCCACCGCGCTGTTCACGTAGTCGACCCGCAGGCCGCTCTCGGAGCCGAGGATACCGACCGGTAGGTGGCCCAGCAGGGTGTTGAACCGGTGCTCGCTGCGCCGAAGCCGCTCGATCTGACGGGCGCTCTCCTGCAGGGGCCGCAGCAGCACCACCAGGTGCGCAGACGACTGCTCCGGGCTGGCGACGACGCGCACCACCACGCTGCAGGGCAGCGGCGAGTGGTCCGCCTTACGGCAGCCGGCGGACAGTTCGGCGATGCCGTCGCGCCCGTTGGACAACGAACCGAACGCATGGGCGATGGTCTCGGGCAACCGGGCGCGGCTGCGTTCGTCGAACAGGTCACGCAGGTGCAGCAAGCGGTGGGGCGCCGGGTCGGCGAACAGCGCCGTGTAGGTGACGTTGCGGCTGATGATCCGGCCGGCGAGGTCGCAGACGAGCACCGCCATCGGCACTTCGTCGAGCAGCTGGTCGCCGTTGGGCAACGAACCGTCGGTCAGTGCGGTCAGTTGGGCGAGGGTCGGTTCCATGCTTCGTCTTTCCCGGACGGGTGCGCGACGAGCCGCCGCGGTGTGCTCTGGTCGGCAACCGTGCGATCGGGCCGACCGGTCCGATCAGCGGCCGAGGACCGCAGCCAGCGTGCCGCTCTCGGTGCGGACCCGCTGCACGATGGTCTCGAGGCGATCCGCCTCGATGGCGAGCACGGCGATACCGCCCTCGCGGTCGACCGGTTCCCCCCAGGCGCCGAAGGCGCGGTCCGCCACCGCCTCGGCGGCGACCAGCAACCGGACGAGATCCGACGGCGCTCGTTCGATGGTGCAGTGGTGGTGGGCGATGGCGTCGACCATGGTCGGTGGGAACCGCCAACTGGTGAGCACTCGAGCGGCGGCGTCGGCGTGGGTGATGCCGAAGGCGGCCAGCTCGAGCTGCAGCCGGTCGCGGGGGATGCCCGACTCCTCGGTGCCGTCCGTCGTGGCACCCGGCTCCGTCGCCGCGTGCTGCTCGATCGGGTGGGAGGGGAGGCCCGGGCTCGCCGCGTCCGTCGCGGTGGCTCCGGCGAGGCCCAGGTCGATCTCCGCCGATTGCACCGGATCGGCGACGTGCAACAGACCTCGACCGAGGTCGTGCAACAGCCCGACGGTGAAGGCGTCCCCGGTGGCGATGCCGAACCGCCAGGCAATGAGCTGTGCCGCGTTGGCCACCGCCGAGGCGTGCTGCCAGAACCCGTTGGGCACCGCCGCGGCGGAGCCGAGGCCGCAGGCCACCACGGTGGCGACGGTGCGCACGGTGGCGAAGCCGAGCAGCGTGATGGCCCGCTCGACCGTGCCGATCGGCGTCCTCGGGCTGTAGTAGGCCGAGTTGGCCAGGTGGAGCAGGCGCGCCACCAGCACGGGGTCGGTCTCCACCACCCGGGCGAGCTCGGCGAGGCCCGTCATCGGGTCGTCCGCCATCCACAGGACGCGCAACGCGACGTTGCCCTGGCTGGGCAGTCGGTCCATCGCGTCGAGCAGGGCTTCGACCGAGGTGGCCAGCGTGGTGTTGGAGGCGGGCGCACTCATGCCGGGATCAACGGCGCGCCACTGCGCGAACTGAAGGATTAGATCACGACAACAGAGCGGAGCACCTCGCCCCGCTCCATCTTGTGGAAGGCCTCCTCGACGCCCTCGAGCGGGATCGTCTCGGACACGAAACGCTCCAGATCGAAGCGGCCCTGCAGGTAGAGCTCCACCAACATGGGGAAATCGCGGTCGGGCAGGCAGTCGCCGTACCACGACGGCTTGAGGGCACCGCCACGGCCGAAGAACTCGATCATCGGGATGGCCGGCATGGTCATCTCCGGGTTGGGCACGCCGACCTGCACGACGGTGCCGGCGAGGTCCCGGGCGAAGAAGCACTGCTCCAAGACCTTGGGGTTGCCGACCGCCTCGATGCACACGTCGGCGCCGAAGCCGTCGGTCAGCGCCCGGATCTGCTCCACCGGATCGCCGGCGGTGGCGTTGACGGTGTGGGTGGCGCCGAAGTCCTTGGCCCAGGCGAGCTTCCGGTCGTCGAGGTCCACGGCGATGATGGTGCGGGCGCCGGCCATGCGCGCCCCGGCGATGGCGGCGTTGCCGACGCCGCCGCAGCCGAACACGGCCACCGTGTCACCGCGGGAGATGCCGCCGGTGAGCACCGCCGCACCCCAGCCGGCCATCACCCCGCAGCCGAGCAGGCCGGCCGCCTCGGGCTTGGCCGCCGGGTTGACCTTGGTGCACTGCCCGGCGTGGACCAGCGTCTTGTCGGCGAAGGCGCCGATGCCGAGGGCGGGGGACAGCACGGTGCCGTCCTCCAAGGTCATCTTCTGGGTGGCGTTGAACGTCGAGAAGCACAGCTGCGGCTTGCCCTTGCGGCAGGAGCGGCAGGTGCCGCACACGGCGCGCCAGTTCAGCACCACGAAGTCCCCCACCTCGAGGCCGCGGACATCCGGCCCGATCTCCTCCACGACGCCGGCCGCCTCGTGGCCGAGCAGGAAGGGGAACTCGTCGTTGATGCCGCCCTCGCGGTAGTGCAGATCCGTGTGGCACACCCCGCACGCCTGGATCCTCACCACCGCTTCGCCCGGGCCGGGGTCCGGGATGACGATGGTCTCGACCGAGACGGGCTGACCCTTGGCTTTGGCGACGATTCCACGGACCTTCTGCGGCATGCGAGCAAGATAGCCCCCGTCGATGGCTCGGCTCGGGCTCGGGCCCCGTCCCACCCTGACGGTCGTACGCCATTAGCGTGGGACGCCGTGAACGCGCCCATCGCCAAGACCCAGCCGCTGACCATCACGGCGTGGGGCGACACCCGCGTCGATCCCTACGCGTGGCTGCGCAACAGGGACGACGACCCCGACGTGCTGGCCTACCTCGAGGCGGAGAACGCCTACACCGAAGCGGCGATGGCCCACACCACCGAGCTGCAGGAGCGGCTCTTCGACGAGATCCGGGCCCGCATCCAGGAGACCGACCTGTCGGTGCCGGTGCGCAAGGGCACCTGGTGGTACTACTCCCGCACCGAGGAGGGCAAGCAGTACGGCATCAGCTGCCGCCGCGCCGCCGCCGCGGACGGGTCCTACGACGAGTCGCAGCCCGAGGTGGTGCTGCTCGACGAGAACGTCGAGGCCGAGGGCCACGAGTTCTACGCCACCGGCGTGTTCGATGTCAGCCCGGACCACCGGCTGCTGGCCCACGCCGCCGACGTGACCGGCGCGGAGGTGTACACGCTGCGCTTCCGGGACCTCGACGCCGGTGCGGACCTCCCCGATGTGATCGAGGGCGTCTACTACGGATCGGCCTGGTCCGCCGACGACCGCCACTTCTTCTACACCCGGCCCGATGAGGCGATGCGGCCCTACCAGGTGTGGCGCCACGAGCTCGGCACCGACCCCGCCGCGGACGTGCTGGTCTTCGAGGAGCCCGACGAGCGGTTCTACCTTTCGGTCGACCTCGGCCGGGACGAGCGGTACCTCTACATCCACGCCGGATCCAAGGTCACCGACGAGGTGTGGTTCGTGGAGGCGGACCGCCCGACCGACGCCTTCCGCGTGGTGCAGCGGCGCGAGCAGGGCGTCGAGTACGGCGTGTCCCACCACGGCGATCGCTTCCTCATCCTGACCAACGCCGACGGCGCCGAGAACTTCAAGCTCTGCGACGCGCCCGTCGACGCACCGGCCCGGGCCAACTGGCGCGAGGTCATCCCGCACCGTCCCGAGGTGAAGCTGTCGGGCATCACCACCTTCACCGACCACCTCGTCATCCACGAGCGGGTCGACGCCACCACCCAGATCCGGGTGCGGCGGCTGTCCGACGGGGCCGAGCACACCATCGAGCAGCCGGAGGCCGTCGGCACCGCCGGAGGCGGGGCGACCCCCGAGTTCGACTCGACCGTGTACCGCTACCGCTACGAGTCCATGCGCACGCCGTCCTCGGTGTTCGCGTACGACCTCAACACCCGCGAGCGCACGCTGCTCAAGCAGCAGCCGGTGCTGGGCGATTTCGATCCCGACCGGTACGGCACCGAACGGTTGTGGGCCACCGCGCCGGATGGGGTGCGGGTGCCGATGACGGTGGTCTACCGCAAGGGCTTCGAGCGCGACGGCTCCGCTCCCGCGCTGCTGTACGGCTACGGCTCCTACGAGGCGTCGATGGATCCGTACTTCTCGTCGATCCGGCTGTCGCTGTTGGACCGGGGCTTCTGCTTCGCCATCGCCCACATCCGCGGTGGTGGTGAGATGGGCCGCCGCTGGTACACCGACGGCAAGTACCTGCAGAAGAAGAACACGTTCACCGATTTCATCGCCTGCGCCCGCCACCTCATCGACGAGGGGTGGACCTCGCCGGCCCGTCTCGCCATCCGCGGCGGCTCCGCCGGCGGTCTGCTCATGGGCGCGGTGGTCAACGAGGCGCCCGAACTGTTCGGCGCGGTGATCGCTGAGGTGCCCTTCGTGGACGTGCTGAACACGATCTGCGATCCGTCGCTGCCGTTGACGGTCATGGAGTGGGAGGAGTGGGGCAACCCGGTCGAGCACGAGGAGTACTACCGGTACCTGAAGTCCTACGCCCCCTACGAGAACGTCGAGGCCAAGGACTACCCGCCGATGCTGGTCACCGCCGGCCTCAACGATCCGCGGGTCAGCTTCTGGGAGCCGGCCAAGTGGGTGGCCAAGCTGCGCGCCACCAAGACCGACACCAACCGCCTGCTGCTCAAGACCGAGATGGGCGCCGGCCACGGGGGTCCGTCGGGCCGCTACAACGCCTGGCGGGACGAGGCGTTCGTCATCGCCTTCGTGCTCGACACCGTCGGCGGCGAAGGAGCCTGATACCGCGCCTGATACCGCGCCTGATACCGAGCGGTACGGGCGGCCGGGCACGCCGGGCGCAACCGCTATCGTCGCCCGTATGGATCGCTTGTACTTCCGGCAGGTGCTGGCCGGCCGCGACACGGCCCGGACCGACATGGTCGCCCGGCAGATGGTGAACTTCCAGTACCTGATCGGGGACCGCGAGACGGGCGACGCGGTCGTGGTGGACCCGGCCTACGACGTGGCCGGCCTGCTGGAGCTGCTCGCGGCGGACGACATGCGCCTCAGCGGCGTGCTCGTCACCCACTACCACCCCGATCACATCGGCGGCAGCTTCTTCGGCCACACCGTGGCCGGCCTGGCCGACCTGCTCGACCTGGCATCGGTGCCCGTGCACGTGCAGGACGCAGAGGGCGACGGGGTCATCAAGGTCACCGGTGTCTCCGAGGGTGACCTGGTGCGCCACGACGGTGGGGACACCGTGATGGTGGGGGAGATCCCCATCACGCTGCTGCACACGCCGGGGCACACCCCGGGCAGCCAGTGCTTCCTCTGCGAGGGGCACCTGGTGGCGGGCGACACGCTGTTCCTGGAGGGTTGCGGCCGTGTGGACCTGCCGGGCAGCGATGCCGAGGCGCTCTACCACTCGATCCACCAGACCCTGGCCAAGGTGCCCGACTCGGCGGTGCTCTACCCCGGTCACCTGTACTCTGCGGACCCTTCCGCTCCCATGTCCGAGGTCCGCGAGAGCAACTTCGTCTACCGCCTCCGCAGCCTCGACCAATGGAAGATGTTCATGGGCGGCTGAGCCCACCCGGCCCCGTCGGATCGGGGGAGCGGTGCGGTCAACACCACCAGCACGGTTGCAATCCGATTTCACTCAAGTAGGTGAAGGCGGACGCCGATGATGTTCCGGGCAAGCTTGGCGCACCTAGGGAACACATGGCGAACAGGACCTTTCCCGTCGTGCGACGGGGCTACGAACCGAGAGCGGTCGACGCCGTCGTGGAGGATCTCCGCGACCAGGTGGCACACGCCGAGGCCACCACCCACGCGGCGCGCTCCTATGCGGCGTCGTTGCTCGGTGAGCTGCACCGCCTGCAGGAGCTGGAGGACGAGCTCACCACCGCGCTGGATCTGGCCCGCCAGACGGCCGCCGCCGTGATCGCCGATGCGGAGGCCCAGGCTGCCGCCATCCTTGCCGCCGCCACCCAGGAGGCCGGGGCCCGCCTCGCGGTGGCCGAGCTCGAGGCCAGGGAGCGCACCGCCGACGCCGAGCGACAGGCCAACGCGACGCTGGCCGAGGGTCGGGCCCGGCTTGCGGTGGAGGCGGCAGAGATGGAGAAGTACCGCCTGGCCATCGTCGCCGAGGCGTCGATGCTGCAGCAGATCGAGCACCGGCTCGGGCCCCGCCTCAGCCGCGCCGCCGCCCGCCTCATCGAGGTGGTCGACGCCCCCGACGGTGTCGGCCCGTTCTCCCAGGCGGCCGCGACGCTGGTGGAGTACGCCATCCTGCTCCAACGCTCGGTGGCGGCGGGGACCTACCGGTCCGCTGCGCTGCAGGTGCAGGGCGGCGAAGCCACCCTGCACCTGCGCACCGAGGCGATCGATCTGCGCGACGGCGACCCGGTGGTGCCGATCGATCAGTCGAGCTCGTCGCTGCGGACGGTGTCGGCGGCCCCGTCGACCGCCGGCTCGCTGACGCCGGCCTGAGCCGCCGCCGCCGGCGCGACCGGGATCAGGCGAAGGCGCTGAACATCTCGTCGATGGCCTTCAGCTGGCCGCCGCTGGTCGAGCTGGGGACCAGGATCGGCTCCACGCCGAGGTCCCACCACGCCTCGACCGCGTCGCGCACCTGGTTGACCGAGCCGTAGATCGTGCAGCTCGACAACCACTTGTCGCTCATGAACGAGGTGATCTTGTCCTTCTCGCCGGCGGCGATGGCCTGCTCGATGCCGGTCATCTCCTCCTCGTAGCCGGCCTGCTTCCAGTAGTTCCGGTAGTTGGGCAGGATGACGTAGCCGGTGAGCGTCGCCCGGTTGCGGTTGGCCGCCGCCTCGCGGTCGTCGTCGATGACGGTGGGCAGCATGTTGCCGACGAAGAAGCCGTTGTCGCGTCGCTCCTGCGGGATGCGCGCCACCGAGCGGCCCATGTCGTTGAGCGATGAGTTGGCCCACACCGCCCCGTCGGCGACCTCGACCGACAGGTCGACCATCTTGTCCCGCAGGGTGGCCAGCGTGATGGGGGGCAGGGGCCCGGCCGACGGCTCCGCCGCCCGCAGCGCCGCGACATACTCCCGGGTATCGGTGAGGGGGCGGCCCACATCGGCGCCCAGTCGCTTGTGGACCGGGCCGTGGCTGACACCGATGCCGAGGCGGAACCGACCCTCGGAGATCTCGTTGATGTAGCTCGCCTGGCTGGCCAGCTGCACCGGGTGCTGCAGGTAGATCGGCTGCACCGACGTGCCGAAGGGGATCGTGGTGGTGGCGTGGGCGATCGACAGGCACAGACCCATGGCGTCGCCGAGGCTCGGGCAGTAGATGCCGGTGAAGCCCCGCCGTTCGGCTTCGGCTGCGGCCTCGACGACCGGCCGGCGCCGGCCGGGGACCGCCGCGAGCGAGATGGCGGGCATGGAGGAGGCGGACGTGTTCATGGCCGCACGATAGAGCCTGCGCGGCGCGCCCGCCCGTGGGCGCTGCCTCCCCGACGGCAAGCCCCGGATCGGGGAGCGCGCGTTCACCAAAGCCTGCGATGGCCAGGCGGGCGGGCCTGGCCCACAGTCCATCTGGCTCAGTTGCTTCTGTATCGGTCGACCGATCGTAAAGGTGGAGGAGAACGAGCGCTCATGCAGAAAATCACCCGGAAATGGTGACCCGATCCAGGTTCGACTGCGTCGGTTCGGCCATATCCTCGAAGGAAAGCGATCGAAACATGTCCAAGCGCAACCTTGCTTACGTCTATGCCGCAATGGCCGCCGGGTCCTTTGCCGGACTCGTCGCGTCACTCGGCGCACCCCTCAAGTGGTGATGTCGACGAGGTGACCGTCCCCACCCGTCACTGAGGTGCCGGCGCCGCCCGGCCGGCATCTCGCCCCGCTCCCCTTCCGCCCCGATCGCAAATCCGGAACCGCCCCCGTGTCAATCGTGCGCTCCCATCTGCACGCCGCGCCGCTCGGCGAACGTCGCGTCACGCTGTTCTCGGCGTACGTCGCGTTCGTCATCGCCGGCGGGTTGAGCGCCATCGCCATCTCGTGGGCGCAGCTGAGCGGGCCGGTGTTCGCCGGCCACGAGGCGGCTGTGGCCGCCTTCGCGCTGTGCCTGATCGTGGCCGAGCTCTGCCCGATGAACTGGCTCAGCCTGCAGGACGGCGGTGAGGTCACCGCCTCGTGGACCTTCGCGCTGTGCCTGCTGTTCGTCGCCGAGCCGCCGGTCGCCCTGATGGTGATGAGCTCGGTCTGCCTGCTGGTCGAGTTGGTGCGCCGCAAGCCGTTGGTGCGCGCCGCCTTCAACGCCGGCCAGATGTCGCTGTCCCTGCTGCCCGGTGCGTGGGTGTTCCACGCGCTGACCGATCTGGACAAGATCGACGGGAACGGGTGGGACAGCGTGCTGTGGCTCGCCGCCACGCTGCTGACCGCGGTGGTCACCTTCGCCTGCAACAGCCTGTACACCTGCGTGGTGCTCGCCCTGCACCAGCGGCTGCCCATCCTGCCGGTGATCCGCAAGTCCGTCGGGGTGAACCTGATGATGGACGGCCTGCTGCTGGCCCTGGCTCCGGTGTTCGCGGTGATCGCGCTGCGCTCGCTGCTGCTGGTCCCGTTGCTGCTGGCCACCGTGTGGATCATCTACCGCAGCGCCGTGCTCGCCCTGCGAAACCGCCACGAGGCGACCCACGACCTGCTCACCGGTCTGCCCAACCGCCGAGAGTTCGACGAGCAGGCGGGGATCTCGGTCGACGCCGCCCGTCGCCGGGGCGAGACGCTGGTGCTGATCCAGATCGACCTCGACGGCTTCAAGGCGATCAACGACCGGCTCGGCCACCACTACGGGGATCTCGTGCTGCGCGTCGTCGCCGACCGGCTGCTCGCCGCCAAACGGCCGACCGACCTGGTGGCCCGTCTGGGCGGCGACGAGTTCGCCATCCTGCTGCGCGATGTCGGCGACGCCGCCACCGCCGAGGTCGCCGCCTGCCGCTTCCGTGACGCCATCACCCCGTCGATGACGATCGAGGGCCTGCCGCTCTCGGTCGGCGGAAGCTTCGGGGTGGCCGTGTTCCCCGAGCACGGCGAGGACCTGCCTTCGCTGCTGCACAACGCCGACATGGCGATGTACCGGGCCAAGTCCCAGGGGCTGGGCGTGTCGCTGTTCGCCTCCGAGTCGACCGAGTCGCGCCCGGCGCGGGCCACGCTGCTGGCGGAGTTGAGCCGCGCCCTCGACGAGCACGAGCTGTTCCTGCACTACCAGCCCCGTGTCGATCTGTTCACCGGGCGGGTGGTCGGCGTGGAGGCACTGGTGCGCTGGAACCACCCTCGCCTCGGCGTGGTGCAGCCCGCCGCCTTCATGGCCCAGGCCGAGCAGAGCGATCTCATCGGTGCGCTGACCGAACGGGTGGTGCGCCTCGCCGTCGCCCAGGCGGCGTCGTGGCGACGACAGGGCATCGAGCTCACGGTGTCGGTGAACGCGTCGGCCCGCAACCTGATCGACTTCCGCTTTCCGGCCATGGTGGCCGCCGCGCTGGCCGAGCACTGCGTCGACCCCGCGGCGCTGGAGCTGGAGATCACCGAGAACTCGATGCTGGTCGATCCGGTCCGCACGACCACGGTCCTCGCCTGGCTGCGCTCGGTGGGGGTGACGATCTCGGTGGACGACTTCGGCACCGGGTACTCGTCGCTGGCCAGCCTGCGCGACCTCACCATCGACCACGTCAAGATCGACCGGTCCTTCGTCAGCGGCATGCCGGAGCGGCCGGGCGACCTGATGATCGTGCGCTCGATCATCGACCTGGCCCACAACCTGGGCCTGGGCACGGTGGCCGAGGGGGCGGAGCGCATCGAGGAGCTCGAGGTGCTGCGGGCGATGGGGTGCGACGCAGTGCAGGGGTACCTCCTGGCCCCGCCGTCCACGCCCGAGGAGCTCGACCGTCGGTTGCGCGTCGGCTTCGACCTCGACGCCCTGCGCCCGGTGGTGGGAGCGGACTTCGACTACGCACCGGACGCGCCCCTCAGCCAGCTCGACGTCGAGCTGGCGGTCACGCCCGAAGGTGGGGCGGCGGCATGATCATCGTCGCCGCCTACCTGTTGGTGTTGGCCAGCGTCCCGGTGCTGGGCGGCTCGCTGGCCCTGCTCGGCACGCTGCGCCCGATCCGGGTGTGGGCCGTGGCGGTCGCCATGGCGCTGCAGATCCTGGTGGTCAACCTCGTCGAGGGGGTGATCGCCGCCCCGGTGGCGGCGGCGGTGCACCTGGTCAGCTACGGCTTCGCGCTCTGGTTCGCGTGGGGGAACCGGCGCATCGCAGGGATGGTGGTGATGGTGGTGGGCGGCCTGGCCAACCTGGCGGCGATCGCCGCCAACGGCGGGGTCATGCCGGCGTCGGCTTCTGCGCTGGCATCGGCCGGACGAGCGGCGCACGCCGAGGTGTTCCAGAACTCCCAGGCGGTGAGCGGGGCCCGGTTGTGGTTCCTGGGCGACGTGTTCGCGTGGCCCGCCCCGCTGCCGCTGGCGAACGTCTTCAGCGTGGGCGACGTGCTGCTCGTCCTCGGCGCGGCCATGACCTTGCACACCGTGTGCCGGAGCCGGCCGGCCCGGAGCTGGGCCGATCGCCGAGCGGTGCGGGAGCCGGCCGGTCGCTGAACCGGGGGCGGCTGGGTGGCGCGAGCGCCGACCATCAACCCGAACGAACACCCGTTCGGCTAAGATGGTCGGGTTATGCCTGCTCGCATCGCCAGTGAGATCCGTGAGGTGACCGCCTCCGAGGAGCTGGGCCAGTCCTTCCTGCCCTACTCCCTCTCGGTCATCACCGCCCGCGCCCTGCCCGACGTGCGGGACGGCCTCAAGCCCGTGCAGCGGCGGATCCTCGTGACCATGAACGGGTTGAACCTCAGCCCGAACAACCCGCACCGCAAGAGCGCCAACGTGGTCGGCTCCTGCATGGCCACCTACCACCCTCACGGCGACTCGGCCATCTACGACGCGCTGGTCCGCCTGGCCCAGGACTTCTCCATGCGGGTCCCGCTGGTCGATCCGCACGGCAACTTCGGCACGCTCGACGATCCGCCCGCCGCCTACCGCTACACGGAGTGCCGCCTGGCCCAGGCTGCGGTGGAGATGCTCGACGGGCTCGACGAGGACACCGTCGCCTGGCGCCCCACCTTCGACGAGGACGCCACCGAGCCCGAGTACCTGCCCGCCAAGCTGCCGAACCTGCTGGTCAACGGCACGTCGGGCATCGCCGTGGGCATGGCCACCAACATGCCGCCGCACAACCTGGGCGAGGTCGTCTCGGCCCTGAAGCTGTTCCTCACCCGGGCCAAGGAGCCCACCGTGGAGCAGCTCATGGCCCGCTTGCCCGGCCCGGACTTCCCCACCGGCGGCATCATCGTGGACGACGGTGGGCTGGCCGACGCGTACCGCAACGGTCGCGGCTCCATCCGCATGCGAGCCGCCGCCGAGGTGGCCCAGATCTCCGCCCGGCGCACCGGCATCGTGATCACCGAGTTGCCCTACATGGTCGGGGTGGAGCGGGTCATCGCCCGGGTGAAGGACCTGGTCAACTCGGGCAAGGTCACCGCCATCACCGACGTCAAGAACCTGTCGGACCGCCGCAGCGGCCTGCGCCTGCAGTTCGAGCTGCGCTCCGGCACCAACGGCCAGGCCGTCCTGGCCGAGCTCTACCGGCTCACGCCGTTGGAGGAGACGTTCGCCATCAACAACGTGGCGCTGGTCAACGGCGTACCCACCACGCTGGGGCTGGTCCAGCTGTGCCGGCACTTCATCAACCACCGCATCGACGTGGTGGTCCGCCGCACCACCTTCCGCCGGGACAAGGCGCTCGCCCGGGCCCACATCCTCGAGGGCCTGCTCGTCGCGCTGGACAACATCGAGCGGGTCATCCAGATCATCCGCAGCTCGCCCGACGTGCCCACCGCCCGCAGCACGCTCATGAGCGAGTTCTCGCTCAGCGAGCTCCAGGCCAACGCGATCCTGGACATGCGGCTGCGCCGGCTCACCGCGCTGGAGCGCCAGGAGCTGCTCGACGAGCTCGCCGCCCTGCGCACCGAGATCGCCGGCTACGACGCCATCCTCGGCTCCGAGGACGAGCAGCGCAGGGTGGTGCTCGTCGAGCTGGAGGACCTGGCCAAGCGGCTGGGCACCCCGCGCCGCAGCCGCATCGTCGGCGGCGACGAGATGCCGAAGCTCACCGCAGGCGACGCCCCGACCGATTTCGACCTGGGCGACGATCCGTGCGTGGTCACGCTGTCGACCAGCGGCCTGGTCGGCCGGGAGCCGGCCGGTTCGCACCACACCGGCAGGCTCGGCCGCCATGACCTGATCCGTGGCGAGGTCCACACCTCGAACCGTCAGACGTTGTTCGCGGTGACCGACCGGGGCCGGGCGCTGACCATCCCGGTGCACGACATCCCCGAGGTCGCCGGCCGCTCCCGCGGCGCCGCCACCGCCGAGCTGTTCGCCGTGCAGTCGGGTGAGAAGGTCGTCACCGTCGTCGGCGTCACCGAGGAGAGCGACCCGCTGGTCCTGGTCACCGCAGGCGGAACGGCCAAGCGGATCAGCGCCGCCGAGCTCGCCGCCACCAAGGACGGTCAGGCCGTCATCACCTTGGACGGCAAGGATCGGGTGGTGGCCGCCTTCCAGGCCCCCGAGGACGCCGAGGTCGCCATGGTCGGCAGCGACGCCCAGATCCTGCGCACCGCGCTGGCCACCGTCGCCATCCAGGGCCGCGGGGCCAAGGGCGTGGCCGGCATGAAGCTGCGCGGCGGGGCGACCGTCGTCGCCGCGGCGGTCGTCGATCCGGCCGGTACGGTGCTCATCGTGTCCGAAGGCGGCGGGGCCAAGCTCACCCCGCTCAGCGAGGTGCCCTCCCAGGGTCGCGCCGCCGGTGGGGTTCGCCTGACCAAGCTCAGGCCGGAGGACGGCAGGGTGCGCTACGCCCTGGTCGCGCCGGCCACCGAGCTGACCGCGGTGGTCGGCCAGGCCGAGGCCCCGGACAAGGCCGATCCGGCGCCCGTGCCGCTCGGGCTCGAACCGACCCGACGTGACGGCGCCGCCCTGCGCACCAGCCGTCCCATCCTCGCTGCTGGAAAGGCACGCTGGTGACCCGTCAGCCCAAGACCTACGACGCCAACGCCATCCAGATGCTGGAGGGCCTCGAGGCGGTCCGCAAGCGCCCGGGCATGTACATCGGCGGCACCGGCTCCGACGGGTTGTCCCACCTGCTGTGGGAGCTGATCGACAACGCCATCGACGAGGCGGCCGGCGGGCACGCCAACAAGGTGACCGTCACGTTCCACCCCGACGGGTCCTTCGAGGTGGAGGACAACGGGCGGGGCATCCCCATCGACCGTCACGCCCGCAAGAAGGTGTCCGCGCTCGAGGTGGTCTTCACCGAGCTGCACGCGGGCGGCAAGTTCGGCGGCGGCGCCTACGCCGCGTCCGGCGGCCTGCACGGGGTGGGTGCGTCGGTGGTCAACGCGCTGGCCCGCAAGCTGGTGGCCGAGGTCGACCGCGACGGACAGACCCACCGGCTCACCTTCGTGGACCGCGTCGCCGGCCGCATGGACGGCAACCGCTTCCGCAAGGGCCACGACCTCGAGATCGTGGCCAAGGTGCCGATCTGGCGCACCGGTACCCGGGTTCGCTTCTGGCCGGACACCGACATCTTCGACGCCGACGCCACCATCTCCTACCCGGCGGTGCGCGACCGCGTCGCCCAGATGTGCTTCCTGGTGCCCAACCTCGAGGTCACCTTGGTCGACCTGCGGCCCGACGCCCCCGGCGAGCCGGAGAAGTTCGTGTCCAAGCGGGGTCTGGTCGACTACGTCGAGCACCTCTCGGTGGGCGAGCCGATCACCGAGGTGCTCACCATCACCGGTGACGGCACCTATGAGGAGAACGTTCCCGTCGACGGGAAGATGGCCATCGTCGCCCGGCAGTGCCACGTCGAGCTCGCCCTGCGCTGGGTCAAAGGCTACGACACCAAGCTGATCAGCTTCGTCAACACCATCCCCACCACCGACGGCGGCACCCACGTCGCCGGGTTGGAACGGGCGATGACCTTCGCCCTCAACGACAAGCTCGCCTTCGACGAGGCCAAGAAGCTCAAGAAGTTCAAGGACGACGCCCGCGCCACCCGGGAGGACATCCAGGAAGGCCTGGTGGCGGTGCTCAAGGTCACCGTGCCCGAGCCGCAGTTCCGGGGTCAGACGAAGCGGGAGCTCGGCACCCCCAAGGTGCAGTCGATCACCTACGACGTGGTCAAGAGCGGCATCAACGACTGGATCGCCACCGGCAAGAAGTCCCACGTCAACGCGGTGCGGGACAAGCTCATCGCCGCGGTGGAGGCCCGGCTCGTCTCCCGCCAGCAGCGCGAGACGCTGCGCCGCGCCTCGGCGCTCGGCTCGACCGGCCTGCCCGACAAGCTGGCCGACTGCCGCTCCACCGATGTCGGCGAGACGGAACTGCTCATCGTCGAGGGGGACTCCGCGGCGGGGCCGACCAAGGCCGGCCGCAACAGCGAGTTCCAGGCGGTGCTGCCCATCCGGGGCAAGATCCTCAACGCCGGCAAGGCGACCATGAAGCAGGTGCTGGAGAACGCCGAGGCCGAGGCGATCTTCACCGTCATGGGGGCCGGCTCCGGGCCCGATTTCGACCCGGCGGCCGCCCGCTACGGCCGCGTCGTCATCCTGGCCGACGCCGACGTCGACGGCGCCCACATCCGCTGCCTGCTGCTGACGCTCTTCTACGCCTACATGCGCCCGCTGCTCGAGCAGGGTCGCATCTACGTCGCCATGCCGCCGTTGTTCACCATCAAGGAGAGCGCGGGGGCCAAGACCAAGCACTTCGCCTACGACGATGCCGATCGGGCCCGCATCTGCGATCAGCTCACCGCGGCCGGCAAGAACTTCAAGATCGGCCGCAACAAGGGCCTCGGCGAGATGGACGTGGACGAGCTCGCCCTCACCGCGCTCGACCCGGAGACCCGGGTGCTGCGCCGGGTCACCCTCGACGAGGGCGAGGCGGCCGCCGCGGCGACGGCGTTCGACGTGCTGATGGGCCGCGACGTCGGGCCCCGCCGCGACTGGATCGTGGAGCGCTCCGCCTTCGTGGACCGCGAGATCCTCGATATCTGAGTTGGCGGCTTCGCCGCGCCCGGATGGGGCCCCAACCCCATACACCACCCGAGCATGGGGCCCCTACCCCATGCCGGGCCGTGTTTGTTGGCGGTTGCGCCGCGCCCGCATGGGGCCACCGGTGTGGCGCTGTTCGTTCGGAGCGGGTCGGGACCGTTAGACTCGACCCGCGTGTTCGTGGCCGTTCCGCCGACGAAACGAACTTGAGCCCTCCCACGAAGGACGAGCATCGACGATGACCAAGGTTTGGATCGACCAGGACCTGTGCACCGGTGACGGCCTGTGCGCCGAGATCTGCCCCGACGTGTTCTGGGGGCAGGACGACGGTCTGTACTACGTCAAGGAGACGGCGGGGAACTACGGCACGGAGACCCTCTTCGACGGCAAGGGCAGCCCGGCCGGCGCGGCCGGCCAGGCCCGGGTACCCGACGGCCTGCTCGACAGCGTGATCGAGGCCGCCGAGGAATGCCCCGGCGAGTGCATCTTCATCGAGATCGAGGGCTGAGCGGCTCCTCCGCATCGGCGCGGGTCCACGACCAGCATGGATGAACCGTCGGCCCCCTCGGACGAGGGGGCCGTGGCGCGTTTGAAGGCGCTGTCGGGAGCGACGAGGGAGCGGTTGGCGGCGGTCATCGAGACCGCGCTCAACCGCTGCTTCGACTCGCCCTACGACATCCGCAACGCCTACGAGGCGATGCAGGCCATCAACCCCACCGAGACCGGCGCCGGTGGCCAGGGCGCGGTGCGCAAGTTGGCCGATTGGGGAGCGGCGCGCGCCGCCACCCGCATCGGCACCAAGTACGGGGCAAAGGTCGCCGGGCGCGCCGTCGCCCCGATCGGGATGGCGGTGGAGTTCGGCCTCTCGGCGCGCGACGGGATACGGGAGCTGCAGGTGCTCACCAGCTTCCTCGTGACCCGGTTCCGCCTGGAGGGCTACCGACCCGACAAGGAGCTGATCCGGCGGACCGTGCTGGCCGTGTACCTGCAACCCAAGGTCCGGCCCGACCTGAAGGTGCCGATGCACCGCCGCTCGCTGGCGGTCGCCAAGCGGTGGTCGGTGAACACGCTGCCGTTGACGGGGCGCATGCAGTCCAGCCAGACCCGCCAGCGGGTGGACGCCATCGCCGTGCTGCCGTTGGCCCAGCTGCACGAGGACTGGCAACGGGTATCCGCGTTGGACGGCGACGAGCCGGCGCCCACGCCACGGGTGATCGAGGCCAGGGTGGTGGAGCGGCCCGACGGGCGCACCCCGCCGCCGCCCCCGCGCGGCTGACCGGGGCCCGGCACCGGCTGCTCTCCGAGTGCTGCTACGGTGCGCGCACGCTCACATCTGCACTTCTGGAGGTCACGATGGGCCTGATGGACATCGTCGGTGGTTTGCTCGGCAAGAAGAAGAAGGGCGGCACCATCGACCTCGGTGGCGGTGCGGGCGCCATCAAGCTGCCCGGTGGCATCGAGCTGCCCGGCAACCTCGCCGAACTGGCCGGTGGCAACGCCGGGTTGTTGAAGGTCCTGCTGCCGATGCTGATGGGTGGTGGCGCGCTGGGCGGCAAGCTCGGCGGGTTGGGCGGTCTGCTCGGCAAGCTGCAGGAGGGTGGTCTCGGCGGCAAGGCGCAGTCGTGGGTGGGGACCGGGGCCAACCAGCCGGTCGATCCCGACGAGCTCGAGGGCGCCCTCGGTGCCGACACCGTCTCGCAGATCGCGGCCGAGGCGGGCGTGTCCCGCGAGGAGGCCAAGGGCGGCCTGGCGTCGATGCTGCCGAAGCTCATCGACAACGTGACGCCCGGCGGTGCGTTGCCGGGCGGCGATCAGCTCGCCGGCATGCTCAAGGGCCTCGATCTCAGCAAGGTGCTGCGCTGACCCGCTGACCCGCTGACCCGCCTCAGTCGTCGAAGCCGACGCACGCCACGCACGCCTTGTCGGCACCGTGGCGGGCCTCGGCGGCGAGGCGGTCCTCGTCGAGTTGGTACTGCGGCGTGGCGTGGCGGGCACCGCGACTGTCCCCGTCGTCCGCCTTCGCCGGCCGATCCGAACCGGCTGCGGCGGCGGTCGCCGTGCGGGAGGCGCCGCGCAGCGGTTGCTCACGCCACCCCTGCTCCCCCCAGTCGGCCCCCAGGTCCACGATCGTGCCCGGCTCGCCGATCTGCTCGAAGCAGCGCAGGCCGTCGCGCACGATGCGCAGCTGATCGGCGCGATCGTGGGGCTGGCCCGTCGTGTGGCCGAGCGGGTAGTCGACGAAGGCGGCCCGTGGCGGGTTCACCGAGGCGGTGATCGACCACGCCGACGTCATCGACAAGGTGGGGATGCCGGCCGCCTCGACGGCCCGTGCGATCAGTCCGACCGACTGATGGCACACCGGTCAAACCGGGACCAGCAGGCAGAGATCCGCCTCCTGGGCGACGACTCGATCCACCAACGCCGGCGCCAGCTCCTCGGCCACCTTGCGGGCCGAGTAGATGCCGCCCATGAACGTATACGCCTCGTCGGTCAAACCGGCGATGGTGCCCTCGTCGCGCAGGGCCCGCAGCGTGTCGATGGGGAACACCACGTTGATGTCGGCCCGCGCGTCGCGCAGGTCGTAGGCGAAGTGGGTGGCCCGCAGCTCGTCGGTCGGCACCGACGTGTCGATCACCCGGTAGGAGGCGTCGTCGCGGAAGTGGAAGGCGATCTGGCCCTGACGGTACACACCGCCCGAGGCGATCAGCGCGACCCGGCATGCCGACAGCGGCTTGGTCACCGGCGCGAACGCCGGCGGCTCCTCGCTGCGTACCCAGTGGTACGGGGGGTACCCGAGACCGTCGTAGGTCCGGCGGGTGACCTCGATGTAGTCGACAGGGGTGCGCTCGTGCTCGGTCACAGCATGGCAGGCTAGATCACCATGGTCGCCCCCGTCTCCAGCGTCTCGCTTGTGCCCCACGAGGGAGCCAGCCTGGCCGACATCGACCTGCTGCTCACCGATGGCCTCGGTTGCGTCCGCATCGCGGCCGGGCGACTGTCCCGGGTCTTCTACGACACGTTCGACCATCGTCTGCACCGGGCCGGCCTCGTGCTCGAACACGAATGGCTCGATGGTCGTCGTTGGCTGCGGTTGCGTCGCATCGGCGAGGCGGTGGCGCTGGTGCAGGCCGCCGCCGACACGGCGCCGGCCCGGGCCGAGGAGCTGACCGACCGCCGGTTGCGCGCCGCACTGGTACCGCGCTGTGGCGGCCGCACCCTGCTGCCCGTCGTCGCCGCCGACGGGGAGCAGTACCGCTACGCCCGTATCGACGATCGGGACAAGACGATCGTGCGGGTTTCGGTCGTCACCGCCGTGGCCGCCGCTGCGGCAGCGTTCACCGACGGTCCGCCGGCCGACCCCGGTACCGCTCGGCACGTCTTGGACCCGGTGGTCACCCTCGTCGCGGTGCGGGGTCACGACGCCGCCTTCGCCGAGCTGTGCGACGCGGTGTACGCCCGCATCGGCCGGCGCAGCGCCATCGATCCGCTGCGTCGCGCCGCCGCCGCCGCCGACATCCCGCTCGGTATCGACCCGTCCGACCGCGCCGTCCCGCTGCGGGCCGACCAGCCCGCCGCCGCAGCCGCCGCCGACCTCCTCGCCCGCGCCGCGGACGTCCTCGCCGCCAACACCGCCGGCATCGAGGCCGACGGCGACGATGAGTTCCTCCACCAGTTCCGCGTCACCCTGCGGGCGACGCGGGCGCTGGTGCGGGTGGCCGGCGGGGTC
>JADLEF010000084.1 GCA_020846295.1 Acidimicrobiales bacterium | reverse complement strand
GCTCGCCGACCGATGACCGCTGGTCCGGTACCTGCCGCCCCCGATGCGGCCCCATCCCACCCGGCCCGTGTCCTGACCATCGGCGCCGCCCAGCTCGGGCCGATCCAGCGGGATCACCGCCGCGCCGACGTGGTCGAGCGCCTGCTCGTGCTGCTGCGCCAGGGCGCCGAGAAGGGCTGTTCGCTCGTCGTGTTCCCCGAGCTGGCGCTGACCACGTTCTTCCCCCGCTGGTACTTCCCCGACCAGGCGGACATCGACGCCTTCTTCGAGACCGAGCTGCCCGGCCCCGACACCGAGGTGCTCTTCGCCGAGGCGGCCCGCCTCGGCGTCGGCTTCCACCTCGGCTACGCCGAGCTCACGCCCGACGGCCACCGGTACAACACCGCCGTACTGGTCGGTACGGACGGTCGGATCATCGGCAAGTACCGCAAGGTCCACCTGCCCGGCCACGAGGAACACGAACCGTGGCGGCCGTTCCAGCACCTCGAGCGGGGCTACTTCGAGCCGGGCCGGTCCTTCGACGTGTGGCGGGCGTTCGGTGGTGTCGTCGGGATGCTGATCTGCAACGATCGGCGGTGGCCCGAGAGCTATCGGGTGCTCGGGCTGCAGGGCGCCGAGCTGTGCCTCATCGGGTACAACACGCCCATCCACTACGCGCCGGACCCGTCGCAGAACATCCTGCAGGGGTTCCACAACGCCCTGGTCATGCAGGCCGGCGCCTACCAGAACGGCATGTGGGTGGTCGGGGTGGCCAAGGCCGGCCTCGAGGAGGGCGTCGACTCGCTCGGTCAGAGCTGCATCATCGCCCCGTCGGGCCAGATCGTGGCCCAGGCGTGGACGGTGGGCGATGAGCTGCTCGTCGCCGACTGCGACCTCGATCGCTGCAAGCAGTACAAGGAAACCCTGTTCGATTTCGCCCGCTACCGCCGTCCGGAGACGTACGGCCTCATCGTCGAACGCAAAGGAGCAGTCGCACCGTGATCGACTTCACGCTGAACGGGGTGCCGGTGTCCGTCGCCGAGGACCACCCCCACCTGCTCGCCGCCCTGCGCGAGGAGCTGGACGTCACCTCGCCCAAGGACGGCTGTTCGCCGTCGGGTCAGTGCGGCTGCTGCACGGTGCTGGTCGACGGCAAGGCGGTGGTCAGCTGCAACCTGGACCCGGCCAAGGTGGCGGGCAAGTCCATCACCACGCTCGAGGGCTTCGCACCCGAACGTCGCGAGGAATGGGCCAACGCCTTCGCCGCCTGCGGCGGCCTGCAGTGCGGGTTCTGCATCCCGGGCATCGTCGTGCGGGCCGAGGCCCAGGTCGCCCGCAAGGGGCCCGACCTCACCCGGCAGGACATGTCCCGCCACCTCGGTGCCCACCTGTGCCGCTGCACCGGGTACGTCAAGGTGCTCGACGCCATCGAGGCGGTGGCGGTCGGCAAGCACCTCGAACCGACGAGACCGGGCGGTATCGGGTCGAGCGGGGTGCGCTACCAGGCCAAGGAGCTGACCCTCGGCGACCGCGCCTACATCGACGACCTGCGGGTGCCCGGCATGCTGCACGCCGCGCTCCACCTCACCGCCCACACCCGGGCCGTGGTGCGCCGCATCGAGCTCGACGCGGCGAAGGCCGCCCCCGGGGTCGTCGCCGTGTTCACCGCGGCGGACGTGCCCGGCGAGCTCAAGGTGGGCATCATCCACAAGGACTGGCCCATCCTCATCCCCGAGGGCGGGCAGACCTCCTACGCCGGAGACGTGCTCGCGGTGGTGGTGGCCGAGACCCGCCGTCAGGCCCGAGCCGCGGCCGAGCTGGTGCACGTCCACTACGACGTGCTCGACCCGGTGACCGACATCGACGCCGCCCTGGCCGACGGCGCGCCCATCGCGGTGTGGGGCACCGACACCAACGTGCTGTCGGTATCCACCTACGCCCGCGGCGATGTCGACGCCGCCCTCGCCGCCTCGGCCCACACCGTGCACGAGACGTTCCGGACCCAGCGCATCGAGCACGCCTTCCTCGAGCCGGAGTCCACCCTCGCGGTGCCCGACCTCGACGCCGGCACGCTGCACGTCTACTCCGGCGGCCAGGGGGTGTGGGACGACCGCAACGACATCGCCGCGCTCCTCGGCCTCGAGCGGGACCGCGTCACCGTCGAGCTGGTCTCCAACGGCGGCGCTTTCGGCGGCAAGGAGGACATGTCCAACCAGGGACAGACCGCGCTGGCGGCCTGGCTGCTGCAGCGCCCGGTCAAGTGCACCCTGACCCGCGAGGAGTCCTTCCGCATCCACGCCAAGCGCCACCCCATCCGCCTCGAGTACTGGGCCGGGTGCGACGCCGACGGGATGCTCACCGCCCTGAAGGTGCGCGCCGTGGGCGACTCGGGCGCCTACGCCTCGGTGGGCATGAAGGTGCTCGAGCGGGCCGCCGGCCACGCCTCGGGGCCCTACCACGTGCCCGCCATCGACGTGGAGGCCGTGGCGGTGCGGACCAACAACCCGACCTGCGGTGCCTTCCGGGGGTTCGGGGCCAACCAGGCCCAGTTCGCCATGGAGGGCGTGCTCGACCGCCTCGCCGCCCAGACCGGCCTCTCCGGTTGGGAGCTGCGCCACCGCAACGTCATACGGCCCGGTATGGTGTGGGGTCCGGGCCAGGTGATGGACGACGGCTGTCTCGGCGCCGCCGCCTGCCTCGACGCCGTCAAGGCCCACTACGACGCCGCGGTCGCCGCCGGCAAGGCCGTCGGCCTCGGGCTCGGGCTCAAGAACAGCGGGCTCGGCAACGGCTTCAAGGAGTGGACCGGCGCCATCGTCCGCTTTCGCAGCGAGGACGGCAAGGTCGAGGTGCGCCACGGGTGGACCGAGATGGGCCAGGGCATGCACACCGTCGCCCTGCAGGTCGCGGTCGAGGAGCTCGGCATCGACCCCGACCGCATCGAGGTCATCGTGGACACCACCCGCGAGCTCGGCATCGGCCAGACGACCGGCTCGCGCGGGGCGCTCATGGGCTCGGGGGCGGTGCAGGACGCCTGCCGCAACGCCCTCGCCGCGGGCTGCACGCCCGACGTGGACCATACCGGAGAGTATCGAGTGGACTGGACCCACAAGTTGGGCGAGGTCGAGCACCCGACCATCCACTCCACCTTCGGCTACGCCGCACAGCTCGTCGTGATGGACCGGGCGACCGGCGCCATCGAACGGGTCGTCGCCGCCCACGACGTCGGCCGGGCCATCAACCCGGTGCTGTGCGAGGGCCAGATCGAGGGGTCGGTCCACATGGGCCTGGGCTACGCGCTGACCGAGGAGTTCCCCTCCGACCCCGAGACCGGCTTCCCGGTGCCCACCACCCTGCGCCAGCTCGGCATCCTGCGGCCCAAGGACATCCCGCCGATCGAGGTCATCCTCGTCGAGTCCCCGCAGCCGAACAGCCCCTACGGCGTCAAGGGCGTGGGGGAGATCGGCCTGGTGCCGACCTCCGGCGCGGTGGCCGCCGCGCTGCACGACCTCGACGGCACCTGGCGCTCCACACTGCCGATGCGCCGTGGTGGCACCGGCGATGCCTGAGGCGGTCACCCCCGGACTGGTCTGCGCCCACCACCACCTCTACTCCGCGCTGGCCCGCGGCATGCCCGCCCCGCCGGCCACGCCGACCGACTTGCTGTCCATCCTGGGCCAGATCTGGTGGCGGCTCGACGCCGCCCTCGATCTCGACATCATCGAATGGTCGGCCAAGCTCGGCGCACTGGAAGCGCTCGAATGCGGCACCACCGCCATCATCGACCACCACGAATCACCCAACGCCATCGAGGGCAGCCTCGACGTGATCGCCGCCGCCTGCGCCGAAGTCGGTGTGCGGACCAGCCTCTGCTACGGCGTCACCGACCGCTGGAACGATCACGGCACCTTGGACCTCGACGGCCTCCGCCGCTCCATGCCGCGTAGTACGGTACTGGTCGGTACGGCAGGGATGACCGATGGCGCCCGGCGTGGCCTCGCCGAGAACGAGCGGTTCCTGCGCGCCGGCGGAAGGGGGTACGTCGGCGTGCACGCCGCGTTCACCTGCACCGACGCCACCCTCGAGGCCGCCGCCGGCCTCGCCGCCGAGCTCGGCACCGGCGTGCACGTCCACCTCCACGAAGGCCCCGACGACGCCGGCGCGGCCGACCGGCTCACCCCGCTGAGCACCGACCGCTGGCTGCTGGCCCACTGCGTGCACCTGCCCGACGACCACCCGATCCGTGGCACGATCAGCCACCAGCCCCGCTCCAACCTCAACAACGCGGTCGGCTACGCGAGGCCGGCGCGCTTCGAGCCGAGCCACCGGGTGGTGCTGGGCACCGACGGGATCGGCGCCGACATGCTCGAGGAGTTCCGCATCGCCTACGTGGCCCAGCGCAACGACGACGTCACCACCGGGCCCGAGCCGGCCTGGCGATGGCTGACCGACGGCGCCCGGCTGATCCCCGAGGTGGCGAACGACCGTGTTACGTGGAACTACGCCCCGATGGAGCCGTGGCACCTCGCCTTCACCCCCGGGGTGCGGGCCCGCCGGGTGGAGCGCGACGGACAGGTGCTGCTGGAGGACGGTCGACCCGCGCTCGTCGACGCCGAGGAGATCCGGGCCAGGGCCGTCGAGGCGGCCGGACGGCTCTTCGCCCGCCTGTAGCGCCGATCCGCCCGGCGGCGACGGATCGGCCGCCCGATCCCCCGGTCGGGGCATTGCGCGTCCGGTGGCCCCGGACGGCTCAAGCATGGGGCTCCGCAGCCCGATCTCCACCGTGTGGATGCCATGGATGGCGACAAGCACGAGCATGCGGCGCGCCTGCGACGGGGCCGGCCGTTGGCCGCCTACCTCTGGGTCATCGTCGCCGTACCGGTGTGCGTGGTGGTCTTCCTGTCCGCCCGCCTGGTGCTCGACCAGCAGCTGCGCTCCGGCCGCACCGAGGTGCTCAGCGCCGAGCTGCGCGACCTGACCGGGCTGAGCCAGCTGCGTTTCAGCATCGCCCGCGAGCGATCGATGGCCACCACCCTGGCCGAGGCCGACAACATCGGCTACAGCAGCGCCATCGCCTCGCTGGCCCTCGGCACCGATCTCGTGGAGGACCTCCGCTTCGCCGCCGCGGAGGTCGATCGCAGCAGCAGCGTGCTGGAGGGCGACCTGCAGCTCGGCGCCATGCTGCTCGACGCCCGCCAGGCGCGCGAGGAGATCCTCGCCGGGTCGATCACCCTGACCTCCGCCGAGGTGGCCGAGCGCTACGAGCGGCTCGAGCTGGCCGTGCGGGCTCGCAGCGGGCGCGAACTGCGCACCGCCCGCGAGCTGGCCAGCGAGGTGGCCGGCAGCAACGACCTGCAGCGCACGATCTCCCTGCTCGACGAGGGCCTCCGCTTCCACGAGGCGATGGACACCCAGACCCGCCAGCTGTTCTACCTCCTGCAGGCCACCGACGAGCGCGGCATCGAGGACGCCCGCATCGCCATGGCCCGCGCCACCGGCCAGAGCGAGCTGGCCATGGCGAAGCTGCGCGATCTCGCCCGCACGGGCACCCAGGTCGCCGAGGCGCTCGACGCCATCGACCGTTCCGAGGCCTACAGCCTGGTGCGGGCCACCATCGACGGGACCGTCGAGCAACCGCCGGTCAACACCGACGCCAGCATCGAATCCCTCGTGTGGGCGCTGCTTCCGGCCTACCGAGCCGTGGCCCAGGTCGGAGAGCTCGACATGGCGCTGGTCGACGCGGCCATCGCCGACGCCACCGCGCAGTCCGACGAGCTGAACCGTACGGCCGTCCAGGAGACCGCCCTGACGCTCGCCCTGTCGACCGGCGCGGTGCTGGTGACGGTGGGCGGCGTCTTCCTCGTCGGGCGCGGCATGCGCGCCCCGCTGCAACGCCTCGAGGCGGCAGCGATCACCATGCTGTCGGGCGCCACCGACCACGATCCGCTGCCCGAGGCCGGACCCCGGGAGCTGCGCGTCGTCGCCCGCGCGGTGAACGAGTTCGCCACCAACCTGGGACACCTGGAGCGCCAGGCCGACGCACTGGCCCGAGCCGATCTCGACGACGCCACCCTCGCCGCGCCGGTCACCGGCACCCTCGGCCGGTCGCTGCGGGTCGCGTTCGCCCGGCTCGCGGACGCCATCGGGGAGCAGGCCGCCATGCAGGAGCGCCTGGCCCACGACGCCACCCACGACCCCCTCACCGGGCTGCTCAACCGGGCGGCTGCGCTCGACGCCGTCGCCGGCGCCCTCGGGCGGGCCGAGCGCTCCGGGGCCCGCGCCGCGGTGCTGTTCATCGACCTCGACGGCTTCAAGCAGGTCAACGATCTGTACGGCCACGCCGTCGGCGACGACGTGCTGCAGTGCGCGGTGGAGCGGCTCCGCGCCGTCAGCCGGGCGGGGGACACCGTCGCCCGCCTCGGCGGCGACGAGTTCCTCATCGTCGCCGAGCACGTCGAGCACGTCGACGAGGCCGTCACGCTGGGCGAGCGGGTGGTGGCCACCATCGCCCAACCGATGATCCTCGGCGAGATCATCGTGGCCATCGGGGCCAGCGTCGGCATCGCCACCGGCAACCACCACGACGACGTCGAGCTGGTCGTGGCCGACGCCGACCTCGCCGTCTACCAGGCCAAGGCGGCCGGCAAGGGCCAGGTCGAGCTGTACCACCCGGGCCTGCGCACCGAGCTCACCCGGCGCAGCGCGCTGGAGAGCGACCTGCGCGCCGCGCTGCACGACGGTTCGCTCGAGCTGCACTACCAGCCCGTCGCCGACGCCGACGGGGTCGCGGTGCGCTCGGTGGAGGCGCTGCTGCGCTGGAACCGGGCCGGCTACGGGCGGGTCCCGCCGGCCGAGTTCATCCCGGTGGCGGAGGCCAGCGCGCTCATCAACGACATCGGCCGCTGGGTGCTGCGCCGCGCCGCTCAGCAGCTGGCGGTGTGGTCGGCCGACCCGGGCCTGGCCCCGCTGCGGGTGGCGGTCAACGTGTCGGCCCGGCACCTGCTGGCCCGCACGTTCGTGCACGACGTGCGC
>JADLEF010000083.1 GCA_020846295.1 Acidimicrobiales bacterium | reverse complement strand
CGCCACCGCGGCGGTCACCGCCGCCGCCTGCTCCGAGGAGTCCGTGGTGGCGGCGGCGACGTGGGCGATGGAACGGGTGATCTCGTTGGTGGCGGCGCCCTGCTCCTCCAACGCCGAGGCGAAGGTGTGCTGCTGCTCACTGATCTGGGCGATCCCGTCGGCGATGCCGCCGAGGGCGAGGCCGACCTCGGCCGACAGGGTGGCCAGACGTTCGGTGAGCCGGGCGATCTGCTCGGTGCCGCTGCGGGTCGAGTTGGACAACTCCTTCACCTCGGCCGACACCACGGCGAACCCCCGCCCGGCGTCACCGGCGCGGGCGGCCTCGATGGTGGCGTTGAGGGCCAGCAGGTTCGTCTGCTGGGCGATCGATTCGATGAGCCGCACCATCTCGCCGACGTCGCTGCCGGCCCGCGTGAGCTCGGCGACGAGGTCGGTCGCCTCGGTGGCGGCGTGGGAGACCGACGCCGCGGTCGACACCGCGACCGACGACGCCCGGGTCACCTCGGCGAGGGTCACGGTGAGCTCCTCGGTGGCGGCGGCCACCGCGTTGGCCTGCTCGGCGGCGATGGCGGCGGACGCGGCGAGCGCAGCGGAGGACCCGGAGAAGGCGCCGTCGGTGTTCTGCATCTGCTCGACCGCGTCGAGGAGGGCGTCCTCCAACTCCTTGCGCCGGGTCTGGTCCTCCCAGACCACGACGTAGCCGAGCAGAGCACCGTTCGGCCCGGTCACCCGGTTGATGCGGGTGTCGAGCGTGGTCCGCCCGAAGCCGAACGACGCCCGGTGCGGCATCGGCGCAGAGGCCAGCACCCGCTCGATGCGGGCCGGATCGCGGTGGAACCGGTGGATCGATCCGCCGAGCAGGTCGTTGAGGCCCACCCCGAAGGTCTTGTGCACGTCCTCGGCGATGGCACCGAAGGCGTTGAGGGCCGACGTGTTGGCGTAGACGAGGCGCAGGTCGGGGGTGGCCAGGAAGACGTTCGCCTGCAGCTGCTCGAGCAGTGCTCGCAGCCCCTTGTCGTCGAAGGGGATGCCGAGCGATCCCGTGTCGTCCTTGGTCGCCGTCGTCCCGAAGCCTCGCATAGGGGTTTGGTTCGGCGCCGCGGCCCGGCGACTGAAGTTCCGACCATCGCGTCGGGTTCACGTAGACGCAGGTGTGTCACGGCGGTCAGCTTCCGGTCAGCCGAAGCACGGAGCGGCCGGTACGGTGATCGGCAAGACTGCGCGGCATGCAGTTCGGAGCCACCTTCCCCACCACCGAGATCGGCGACGACCCCATCGCCGTGCGCGACTTCGCCCAGGCCGCCGAGGCGCTCGGGTACAGCCACATCGTCGCCTACGACCACGTGCTGGGCGCCGTGCACGAGGGCCGCGAGCCCAAGCTGTGGGGCCCCTATCGCGAGACCGACCCCTTCCACGAGCCGTTCGTGCTGTTCGGCTTCCTCGCCGGGGTCACCACCACCATCGAGTTCGAGACGGCGATCATCATCCTGCCGCAGCGCCAGACGGTGCTGGTGGCCAAGCAGGCGGCGGAGGTCGACGTGCTCTCCGGTGGCCGGCTCCGGCTCGGCGTGGGCACCGGCTGGAACCCCGTCGAGTACGAGGGGCTGGGCATCCCGTGGAAGGGCCGCGGCGCCCGCTTCGACGACCAGATCACGTTGCTGCGACAGCTGTGGACGGAGCCGGTGCTCGACGTCACCACGGCGCAGCATCGCATCGACCGCGCCGGCATCCTGCCCCGGCCCCGCCGCTCGATCCCCATCTGGTTCGGGGGGAGCAGCGACATCGCCCTGCGCCGTGCGGCCAGGGTCGGTGACGGGTTCACCTTCGCCAGCGCCGGACGCAAGACCGTCGAGCAGGTCGAGAAGTTGCGCGGCCTGCTCACCGACGAGGGCCGCGACCCGGCCGGGTTCCCGATCGAGTTCACCCTGATGTACGGGCTGGGCGAGTCCCGCTGGGCCAGCGCGGTGCAGGGCGCCAGCGAAGCCGGGGTGGACTACCTCGCCATCAACGCGATGAGCACCACCGCGGCGTGGACCAACATGGAGGCCCCCGGCTTCTCGGGCCCGGCGCAGCACATCGCCGCGCTCGACCGCTTCATGCAGGTGGCCTCCTCCGCCTGAGCGGCGAGCGGCTCACCGCCGCCGCGGCCTCGGCTCAGCGGCGGCGGTGGTCCCGGTCGAGCCCGGGCTGCTTGGGGTGCGGGTAGGGGTGGTGCACCTCGTGGGTCACATGCGGGATCTCCGCCAGCTTGCGGCGGTACTCGTGGAACAGCGCGGCCTGGGCATCCTCGGCGGCGTACTGCAGCGGATCCCCGGGATCGTTGCCCCGCCGCTTGCCCGGGTGGGCGAGGTTCCACTCCACGGCGAGCCGCACCGCGTCTGCCGCCGGCACCACATCGGTGTAGCCGAGCTCGGCCCGGATCTTGTGCAGGTCGAGCAACTGGTGGAACGGGGCGCTGCCCAGCGGCAGGAAGTCGGCGGTGGACCACGCCATGTCGGCGGGGACCGGGATGATCTCCAACTCGTGGCCCATGACCTCGCAGATCAGCTGCACCCACTGCGCGGCGGTGAACTGCTGCAGATCCCCGCAGTTGTAGAGCTGACCGGCGGCCTGCTCGGGATGGTCCACCGCCAGCAGCACGCTGTGGGCGACGTTGCGGGTGTAGCCCCGGGTGACCGCGATCTGACCGCCGTCGGCAAGGGGGATGTGACGGCGGCCGTCGAGCACCCGCTCCATCACATCCCACACCGACGCCCCGATCCCACCCATGCCGTAGACCACCGGGTAGCGGAACAGGGTGGCCTCGTAATCACCGGCGTGGTGGTGGCCCAGCACCGCGTCCTCGGTCACCCGGATGAGGTACCCGAAGCGGAACTCCTCCTCGCTGTCCACCCGGGCGGCGTCCTCCGGTGTCGGCAACGGCATACCGTACGGTGTGTTCACGTAGGCGTTGACCATGCCCCGATAACTCGGCGGGCCGCCGATGGCGATGAGGCGCGGCGTGCGTCCGACCATCTCGTCGGCGATGTAGCGGATGCGCCCGTAGGTGGCGACCACGAGGTCGAAGCGGCGATCGCCCAGCGCGTCCTTGAGCGTCTCCCGGAAGTGCGGGTCGCCGATGATCCGGGTCACCGACTCGGGGATCAACGGGGAGTCGTGGGTGCCCCGGTGCAGGATCGACACGTCGTACCCGCGATCGAGCAGACCTTGGACGAGATGGGGGCCGGTGGGACCCGTTCCGCCGATGACCAGTGCGCGCATCGGGCCATCCTGGCACGCCAGGCCCCCCGGCCCGCCAGACTCGGGCCCGGAAGCAACGTGACCTACGAACGGGCCGGCCGCGGACGAGCTCGGTCAGGCGATGTCGGGGAACCCCGTCGGGTCGAGCAGCCACGCCCCATCGTGGGGTTTGAGCAGCCCGCAGCTGGGACCACCGAAGTGCGTGCCCAGCACGATCGTGTGGTCGTCGCAGTAGCGCTCGGCGAAGCTGCGCCGCGTGGCGATGGCTGCCGCCTTGTCCACATCGGGTTCGCTCGACCAGTCGGGGTGGTGGAACTGCACCGGATGGTGCACCAGATCGCCGGTGATGACCGCGTCATGGCCGTTGGAGGAGATCCGCACGCTGTGATGGCCGGGGGTGTGCCCGGGGGTGGGCTCCAACCACACCAGCTCGTTCAGGCGCAGGTCCGACTCGACGAGCTCGGCGAGACCGGCGTCGATGCAGGGCCGGATGCTGTCGCCCACCACGTCGCCGTAGACCTGGGGCTCCGTCGCCCAGTGCGCCCACTCCTTGGCGCCGAAGAGGTAGCGCGCCCGGGGGAACGTCGGCCGCCACTGGTCGCCGACGAGGTTGGTGTTCCAGCCGACGTGGTCCACGTGCAGGTGGGTACACACCACCGCGGTCACCTCATCGGGACCGAAGCCGGCCTCGGTCATCCGGTCGAGGAAGTCGGTCTCCAGGCCGCCCAGCGCCTCGAAGTTGGGTCGCACCTTGTGGTTGCCGGCGCAGGTGTCGACCACGATCTTCTCGTCACCGACCTCGATGCAGTAGGCGTGGAAGGACAGCCTGATGCGGCCGCTCTTCGGATCGGCGAACGGTCCGAGCAGCCACTCGTGCTGCAGGAGCGCCTCCGGCGTGGCGTTGGGGATCACCGCGAACCCCGGCCAGCGCTGCTCCATCTCGGTCACCTTGGTGATCTTGGCCTCACCGATCTGCCACGTCTGCAACGTCATCGCACGCTCCCCCGGGATACAACGACGTGGACCGTAGCGCCTCGGCCCGCGCCCCGCAGCCGACCCGGAGCCGGTCGCGTTGCATCGGCGCTCAGTCGAAGATCTCCGCCGCGGCGAGATCGGCGATGCGATCGGCGTCGTACCCGAGCTGCTCGCTGAGGATCTCGAACGTGTGCTCCCCCAGGGTGGGCGCGCCGCGGCCGGGACCGAGCGGCGTGCGGGACAGCCCCATGCGGGTGCCCTCGACGACGGTCGGGCCGTGCAGGGTGTGCTCGACGGTGCGCCAGTGCCCCAGGTGGCGCAGTTGCGGGTCGGCGAACAGCTCCGCCGAGTTCTGCACCTGGTGGGCGGCGATGCCGGCCGCCTGGCAGGCCGCCTCCGCCTCCGCCGGGGTGCAGCGCTGCGTCCACGTCTGCACCGCCGCCTCGAGCTCGGCCCGCCGTTCCAGGCGTTCGGCGCCGGGCAGCGCCGCGAGCTCCGGGTGGCCGATGAGGTGGGCCAGCGCATCCCATGCCTCGTCGTGCTGGGCGACGATCGCCACCCAACGATCCACCCCGGCGCAGCGGAACACCCCGTGCGGGCTCAGCTCCAGGTGGGCGTTGCCGTTGCGCGCCGCCACCCGGCCGTTGTACTCGCTGTCCAGCAGCGCCGGCGCCAGGTAGTGCACCGAGGCCTCCGCCTGCGAGAAGTCGATGTACTGGCCTTCGCCGGTGCGGCGGCGGTGCTCGATGGCGGCGAGCAGCACGACGAGCGCCACCGCCGGCGCGGTGTAGTCCGTGTAGGCCCCGAACGGCCCGACCGGATCGCCGTCGGGCCACCCGGTGAGGTTGTAGAACCCGGTCATGGCGGCGGCGAGGTTGCCGTACCCGGCGAACTGCGACAGCGGCCCGCTCTGGCCGAACAGGCAGCTCGACAGCATCACCACACCGGGGTTGCGCGCCCGCACCCGCTCGTAGTCGAGGCCGAAGGCGCGCATCGCCCGGGGCGAGTACGACTCGCACACCACGTCGGCCCACGCGGTGAGATCGAGGGCGACCTCGCGCGCCTCGGGCTTGGACAGGTTCAGCGTGACCGAGCGCTTGCCGGCGTTGAGGTTGTTGAACAATGCCGAGTGCTCCACCCCGACCTGGTTGTCGAAGAAGGGCAGGAACGCCCGGGCCGCGTCGATCTTGGTCGAGGACTCGATGCGCACCACGGTGGCGCCGGCATCGGCCAGGCAGCGCGAGAGCGTCGGACCGGCGACCGCCCACATGAAGTCGACCACCTTGAGCCCTGCCAGCGGGCGCGGATCGTTGGACCCGGCTCGAGGTCCGCCCTGTGCCGTCTGTTGGCTGGGGCGCGGGCGCGGACGAGGGCGCGCCAGCAGCGCGTCCAATTCGCCGTCGTGGGCGCCGCACGCCGGGGCGGGTCCCGGCCGCAGCAACGGCGTACCGGTCAGTCTGGCGTAGGGCCCCGGGTAACGGGCTCCGTCGTGCACGTCCCAGTAGTCCCGATCGGCGAACTGGGCGGACTCGAGCACGTCGGTGGTGGTGGCCACCGGGGCGAGCAGGAGGCGACGGGCGAGGGCGGCGTCGAACAGCTCGGCCTTGGTCCGCTCCCCGGTGAAGGCCGCGATCGCCTCCTTGATGGACTCGAACTCCTCCATGGACTCCGAACCGTCGCTGAGGGACATGGCATAGGTGACCCAGTCCTTGTCCCGCGTCGCCTCGTCGCACCCGCCGTGCTCGTGCAGGTACTCCATGAACCGCCGGGTCGATGGACCGACGGCCGCCCCGAACACGTGGGTGATGGAGACGTGGCCGTCCTTCGCCGGGTACACGAAGCGCAGGAAGACGTCGCCGCCCTTGATGCCGCCGCCCGAGCGGGTCACGCCGTCGGAGCGCGCTGAGCTGCACAGCGACCCGGACTGGGTGGCAACCGTGGCCGACACCTGGCCGGAGATGTCCACGTGCTGACCGGCCCCGGAGCGAGCCCGTTCGAGCAGCGCGAACACCGCGCCGGCGGCCGCATGGGCGGAGGCGTGGAAGTACGCCTGAGGGACCGTCACCTGCACCGGCGCGCGGCCGGGGTCGCCCGAGACGGCCAGCGGGCCACCGGCGGCCCACACCGTGAGATCGGTGGCCGCCCAGTCCGCCTTGGGGCCGCTCCGGCCGAAGGGGCTGATGGACACGACGACGAGGTGGGGGTTGGCCTCGCACAGTTCAGCGAGGTCCAGGCCCTGGGCGTCGAGCTCGGCCGGGGTCCCGCTGCGCAGGATCACATCGGCGGTGGCGGCCAGCTCGGCGAAGCGGGAGCGCCCCGACGCGTCGTGCAGATCGAGCGTCACCGAGCGCTTGCCACGGTTGACGGCGCGATGCGCCAGCGAGCACCCATCGGGGCCCAACGGGGCACGTCGGCGGCTGGGCGAGCCACCCGGCGGCTCGACGGCGATGACCTCTGCCCCCAGGGTGGCGAGCAGGTAACCGGCGAACTGACCACGCTCATCGGTCGCGTCGAGGACCCGATACGGCGACAACATGGGCGAACCGTAGCCCGCCGGCAGCCGCTCGGCCCGAGAAAGCGCCGGGGTGCCATGCTCCGCGGTATCGGCCGCACCGGGCCGGGCGGCGCGCCGAACCGCTACGGTGCCACCGTGCTCAGCGACGACGACATCCGTAGCAGTATGGAAGCGTTCCTGGCCCGGCGGAGCGCGGGGACGCGCACCACCGCGCTGGGCGCCGGCAGCGACGACCTGGAGTCAGGCCTTCGCTACCTCCAGGGCGCCGCGGCACAGGGTTGGGCCGTCCCGGCATGGCCGGCCGGCCTGGGCGGGCGGGGCGCATCCGCCGAGGACGTCCGGGCCATCCGGCGGGTCCAGCGCGAGTTCGCGGTACCTGATCTGTACGTGTACCAAGTGGGCCTGGCCATGGTCGGACCCACGTTGCTCGCCCACGGCACCGACGAGCAGCAACATCGGTGGATGCCCGCCATCGCCGATGCTTCGGAGATCTGGTGCCAGATGTTCTCCGAGCCGGAGGCCGGCTCGGATCTGGCCAACGTGGCCATGAAGGCCGAGCGCGACGGCGACGAGTGGCACCTCGAAGGCCAGAAGGTGTGGACCAGCCGCGGCATGTGGGCCAGTTGGGGGCTCGTGCTGGCCCGCACCGACCCCGAGGTCCCCAAGCACGCCGGGCTCACCATGTTCGCCATCCGGATGGACGACCCCGCCGTCGAGGTGCGGCCGCTCGTGCAGATGAACGGCGACCGGCACTTCTCCGAGGTGTTCGTCAGCGGTGCCCGGGTACCCGACGACTGGCGCATCGGCGAGCTGGGCGCCGGCTGGAACGTGGCGGTGACCGTGCTCGCGCACGAGCGGGCCTCCGCCGGTGGCGGCGGGGGCGGCGGCGAGCGCAAGGGCCGGGGCGGTCCGCCCCAGCCGCCGTCGTGGCTGCGGCGGCTCGAGCCGACCGGGGTCCTGGAAGATCCGGTGCAGCGGCAACGGGCGATGCGCGCCCACGCCGCCGACCAGGCCGGCGCGTGGACCAACAGCCGGGCCGCATCGTCGCGCACGCCGGGGCCGGCCGGTTCGGGGGCGAAGCTGCGCAGCACGCGCCGCTACCGCGACCGGGCCTACTTCGCGCTCGACGCGCAGGGCCCGGCCGGGATGCTGGCCGACGTCGAGGAGCAGGTGGAGTTCCTCACCGCACCGTCGATGTCCATCCGCGGCGGTACCGACGAGATCCAGCGCAACATCGTCGGCGAGCGGGTCCTCGGGCTGCCGGCCGAACCCCGGGTCGACCGCGACGCACCGTGGAGCCGCTCGCGCAAGGGCCTGCTGTGAGTTGACGCCAACCGGCCACGCGTGCGTCTGGAGTGGCCGTGCAACCACGTTCCGTCTGATTTCCGCCGGCTTGTGCTCGGGAACCCCCGGCCCCAACACCGAATCGGCCCCCGCTCGCACCGAATCGGCGCCGATTCGGTGCGAGGCGAAACGACAGTACCGTATGGTATGTTCGCCTGGATCCGCAAGGACATACCAATCGGTATGGGCAGCGTGGGTCAGCGCGCCGCTGCCCTTGGGGGCACCGATCAGCCCGGACCGATCAGTACGTACCGTTCAGTACGTACCGCCGAGCTTGGTGTGGTCCCAGCTCATCACCTTGGTGGGGTGCAGGATCGCCACCACCCGCTTGGTCGCGCTGGCCCGGGCCGCCTCACCGGTGTTGCCCTTCATCGGCCCGCCGTAGCGGGCGCCCAGCGAGCGGCCGAACTCCAGCATGATCTCGGGGTCGTCGCGCAGCTCGGCGGTCCCGCTCATCGAGATCCCCTTGAGCTCGCTGTACTTGTACCCGCTGTCCACCAGCACCGACAGCGTCGGGTTGCGCTCGAGGTTCGTCGTCTTCTGTGCCGCCTTGTAGGTCCAGAAGGCGACATCACCACCCACGAACCCGTAGTTCATGGTCACCAGGTGCACCTCGCCCTTGGGGCCGATGGTGCCGATGCGGCACAGGTGCGACTCGTTGAGGTAGGCGGTGATCTCATCGGGGGTCATGGCGATCTGGCTGCGGCGCGACATGCGCGCATGCTACGCGCGATCCGCTCAGCCCAGCTCGGGGGGTGGCCCCACGTAGTAGGCCCCGGGCCGGATCACCTTCGGCTCGGCCGCCTGCTCGAGGATGTGGGCGCACCAGCCAACCACCCGGGCCATGGCGAAGGTCGCCGTGAACAGACCGGACGGTATGCCGCAGGCCTCGAGCAGGACCGGCGAGTAGAGGTCGACGTTGGGGGCGATCCGCCGGCCGGCCAGCACCGTGGCCGCCGCCGCCTCGGCCTGCACCGCCACCGCGTGGCGCTCGGGTGCGATGCGGGCGGTGAGCTCGCGCAGCACAGGCGCCCGCGGGTCGAGCACCCGGTACACCGCATGGCCGAAGCCGAGGATGCGCCGCCGCCCGGCCAGCGCCTGGCGCATCCACGCCTCGGCGTCCCCGCTGGCGGCGATCTCGTCGAGCATGTCCAGCACCCGGCTCTGCACCGCACCGTGGCGGGGGCCGGTCAGCGCGCAGTAGGCGCCGAGCACGCACGCGCCGAAGTCCGCCCCGGTGGAGGCCACCACCCGACCGGCGAAGGTCCCGCTGTTGAAGCCATGGTCGATGGTCAGCGAGCAGTAGACCTCCAGCGCCCGGGACAGGTCGGGGTCCTCGGAGCCGGTGAGCATCCACAGGTAGTTGGCGATGTGGCCGAGCTCCGGCCGCGGGGCGCGCACCGCGCCGTGGTGCACCGACGCGATCAGGGCCGGGAAGCACGAGATGAGCCGAACGGCGACCGCCCGCCGATCGCCCGGATCGAGCTCCGTGACCGGGCGCCGGTCGATCGCCGCGCCGAGCACGCTGAGCGCCGACCGGAGGTCCACCCGTCCGATCAGCTCGGCCACCTCGTCGGGCAGGGTGCCGTCGCCGATGGCGGACTCGCCCGAGGCGTCGAGCACCAGGGCGGCGACCTCCTCGAAGCCGGCCGACGTCGCCAGCGCCACCGCCGAGCGGCCCCGGTAGTGGTAGAGGCCCTCGTCCCCGAGCACGTCGCCCACCGACGTCGTCGTCACCGCCACCCCGGCCAGGCCGGCCGGGACCTCGATCAGCTCCATGCCGGCGGACCGTACACGGCGCCGCCCTACCAGGTGTCGATGAACGGCCGTCGCGTGCGGCTCGGCGTGAACTCGTAGCGGGCGGTGGCGGCCATGCCCCTGGCGATCCAACGGCGGGTGGCAGCCGGGTCGATCACGTCGTCGAGCTCGAAGTGGGTGGAGACGTTGAGCGCCTTGCCCACGTCGTACAGCTCGGCCAGCTTGGTGTCGAAGAACGCCTGCTTCTCCGCCGGGTCGGTGAGCGCCTCGAGCTCCTTGCGGAACCCGAGGCGGACGAATCCCTCGAGGCCCATGCCACCGAACTCACCGGTGGGCCACGACACCGACCACATCGGCGTGCGGAAGCTCCCCGCCGCCATGCCCAACGCACCGAGTCCGTACGCCTTGCGCAGCACCAGCGTGAACATCGGCACCGACATGTTGGCGGCGGCCACGAACAGGCGGCTGGCCCGGCGCACCAGGGCCGTCTTCTCCACCTCCGGCCCGACCATGATGCCGGGGGTGTCGCAGAGCATGAGCACCGGCAGCCCGAAGGCGTCGCACAGCTGCAGGAAGCGGGCCGCCTTGTCCGACGCGTCGCCGTCGATGGCACCGCCGAGGTGCGCCGCGTTGTTGGCGACGATACCGATCGGTTTGCCCTCCACGCGCACCAGCGCGGTCACCATGGCCAGACCGAACTGCTGGCGCAGCTCGAGCATCGTGCCCACATCGGCGATGAGCTCGATCACCCGTCGCACGTCGTAGACCCGCAGGCGGTTCTCGGGCACCACGTGGCGCAGCTGGCGCTGGTCGTGCTCCTCCCACGTCGGCAGCGGACCCTGGAAGTAGCCCAGGTACTGCTTGGCCACCTTCACCGCCTCGGCCTCATCGCGCACCGCGACGTCCACCACCCCGTTGGGGACCTGCACCTCCATCGGCCCGACCTCCTCGGGCTTGAACACGCCGAGGCCCCCGCCCTCGATCATGGCGGGCCCGCCCATCCCGATGTTGGAGCCCTCGGTGGCGATGATGACGTCGCACACCCCGAGGATGGCGGCGTTGCCGGCGAAGCAGCGACCGGTGGTGATGCCGACCAGCGGCACCAGGCCGCTGAGGCGAGGCCAGGCGTGGAACGTGCTCAGATCGAAGCCCGGTGACCCCTCCCAATCGGCGCCGGGCCGGCCGCCGCCTCCTTCGGCGAAGAAGACGACGGGGAGCCGGGAGCGCTCGGCGATGTCGAAGAGGCGATCCTTCTTGTGGTGGTTGGTCTGGCCCTGCGTGCCGGCGAAGACGGTGTAGTCGTAGGCCATGACCACCGCCTGGGCCGCCTCGGCGCCGAAGAGGTCGGCGTTCACCGTGCCCAGACCGGCGAGCATGCCGTCGGCGGGCGAGTTGGCGACCAGCCAGTCGAGATCGAAGCGGGTGCGTTGCTCGGCGATGGCCATGGGCCCGTACTCGATCCACGACCCGTCGTCGACGAGGTCGGCCACGTTCTCGCGCGCGGTGCGGTGGCCGGTCTTGCGGCGGCGGGCCACCGCGTCAGGGCGACGCTCATCGAGACCGACGGCGTGGCGCTCGATGATCTCGGCGAGGTCGGGCCGGATGTGGTCGAGGTCGACCGCGGCGGCGACCACCTCACCGCCGTCATCGACATCGGCCTCCTCGATCAGCAGCAGCGGTTCACCCTCGTAGAGGGTGTCGCCGGCGGCGACGACGACCGCGCGCACGATGCCGGAGCTCGGCGCGCCGATCACGTGCTCCATCTTCATCGCTTCGAGCACGGCGACCTCGGCGCCGGCCCGCACGGCATCACCGGGCGTCACGGCGAGCGACACGACGGTGCCCTGCATCGGCGCCGTCACCGCCACCTGCCCGTGGGGCACCTCCACCGTCGGCCGGCGGGCGGTGCGCACCCCGGCGCCGGTCGCTGCGGTGCGGTAGGTCGCCGCGCTCGCCTCCGCGGCGGCCACCAGCTCGGCGGCGTGCTCCTCCACGAACCCCGTCGTCGGCGGCGTCGCGTCGAGCAGGGCCGGGTGGGCGAGCAACGCCTCGAGGAAGGAGGCGTTGGTCGGCACCCCGTCGATGCGCAGCTCCTGCAACGCCCGCCGGGCGGTGCGCATCAGCACGGCGGGATCATCCTGCGCGGTATGGCAGATGACCTTGGCCAGCAGCGAGTCGAACCCGGGGTGGATGGCCACGCCGGCCGCCGCCGCGGTGTCGACCCTGATGCCGGGCCCGGTCGGCGCCTCGAAGAGCACCACCGTGCCCCCGCCGGGCCGTACCGACCCGTCGGCGGCCATGGTCTCGGCGTTCACCCGCAGCTGCACGGCGCGACCCCGCGCCGGTGGCACCGCGGCCTGCTCGCCCAGGCCGAGCTCGGCCAGCGTCGCGCCACCGGCGACGCGCAGCTGCAGCCCGACCAGGTCGAGCCCGGTGACCGCCTCGGTCACGGTGTGCTCCACCTGGAGCCGGGCGTTGGCCTCGATGAAGGCGAACCAGGTCGGCCGGTCGGCGTCGACCAGGAACTCGAACGTCCCGAGGCTGCGATAGGACAGGGTGCGGGCCATGGCCAGCGCCGCCTCGATCAGCGCGCCGCGGGTGAGCTCGGGCAGCGCGAGGGCGGGCGCGAGCTCGACCACCTTCTGGTTGCGACGCTGCAGGCTGCACTCGCGCTCGCCGAGCGACACGACCGCGCCGCGGCCATCGCCGAGCACCTGGACCTCGATGTGGCGGGCGCGCCGCACGAGCTGTTCGGCGTACAGCGCCCCGTCGCCGAACGCCGCCTCCGCCTCGGACCGGCACCGATCGTAGGCGTCGGCCAGCGCAGCCGGATCGGTCACCGGCCGCATGCCCCGTCCGCCGCCCCCGGCGGATGCCTTCAGCATGACGGCGCCCTGCGGCCCGAGCGAGCGCAGGAACGCGTCGGCCTCCTCCACGGTCACGGCGCCATCGGTGCCGGGCACGACCGGCACGCCGCACGACCGGGCCAGCCCGATGGCAGCCGCCTTGTCGCCCAGTCGGGCCAGGGTCGCCGCCTCGGGCCCCACGAAGCGCAGGCCTGCAGCCGCGCAGGCCTCGGCCAGCGCCGCCCGCTCGCTGAGGAACCCGTAGCCGGGGTGCACCGCGTCGGCGCCGCTCTCCACCGCAGCGGCGACGACGGCGGCGACATCGAGGTACGCGGCCGCGCCGCGGCCGGGCAGCGTCACCGAACCGTCGGCCCGCCGCACGTGCAGCGCATCGACGTCGTCGGCGGGGGCGACGGCCACCGTCTCGATGCCCAGGGTCTGCGCCGCCCGGAAGATCCTGATGGCGATCTCCGACCGGTTGGCGACCAGCACCCGCTGCACAGGCTGTTCCGTCACGCTCTCGTTCCTCCCCGCCGGCATCGGTGCCCGCTGCCCACGCGTCTAGTCGACGCGGACCCCGGCGGGCAGATCCGGTCGCCGCGACCGGACGCCGTGCCGTCGATCGGCGGTTCTGCTAGGCAGGGCGGATGCGAGCCGGGGTCATCAAGGGAAAGCACCACTTCGAACTGGCGGAGCTCGACGAGCCACGCGCCGCGGAGGGGGAGGTCGTCGTCGACGTGCTGCGCTGCGGCATCTGCGGCAGCGACGTGCACGCGTACACCGAGGGCTGGCCCTATGCGCCCGGCATCTGCGGTCACGAATGGGTCGGGGTGGTCAAGGAGCTGGGCGACGGGGTCACCGCGTTCCAGGAGGGAGACCGGGTGGCGGCCGGCGTGGCCCCGGGCTGCGGTCGCTGCGCCGAGTGCCGGGCCGGCCTGCCGGACTACTGCAGCCTCGCCCGGGCCACCTACGCCGGCCGCCTTGCGCCGCGCAACGGCGGCTTCGCGCCGTCGATGGCGCTGCACGCGGCGCGGCTGTGCAAGGTGCCCGACGCGCTGGCGGTCGACGATGCCGCCATGATGGAGCCGGCCTCGGTGGCGTTGCACGGTGTGCGGCGCAGCCTGATGCGGGTGGGCGACGTGGTGTGCGTGGTGGGCTGCGGGCCGATCGGCCTGATGACCCTGCAGTGCGCCCGCATCGCCGGCGCCGGCCATGTGATCGCGGTGGAGCCCGACGCCGCCCGCCGCGCCCTCGCCCTGGAGGTCGGCGCCAACGCCGCGCTGGCGCCGGGGGCGGAGCTGCGCGAGTACCTCAACGAGCTCACCGGCGGCCTGCGGGCCGACATCGCCTTCGACTGCGCGGGCGTGCCCGCCACGCTGCAGCAGTCGGTGGACATGGTCCGTCGGGGCGGTTCGGTGACCATGATCGGCGTCAGCGGCGAGGCGGCCACCGTGTCGCCCATGCGGTGGTTGAGCAAGGAGGTGAGCGTGAACACCGCCATGGTCTTCACGCTCGACGAGATGCGCATCATCGGCGGCCTCATCGAGGACGGGCGGCTGGTGACCCGGCCGTTGCACCACAGCACGATAACGCTCGACGACCTGGGGAAAACCATCGACGACCTGGCCAACCGTCGCATCGACGCGGTCAAGATCCTGGTCGACCCGACCGCGGGCTGAGCGCTGCCTCGAGCTCGCCCGCCCGGGGAACGCTGAGCGCGGTGGCGGGCGGCGCGGACCGTACGGCGAAGTACGTGCGGATGACGCGGTGCCACCTGTTCGACGGCAGGTCACGGCGCAGCGCGCCGAGCCCGGTGCCGAACTTGCTGACGCCGAGCGGGCGGTAGCCGTGCCGCCACAGCCACCGGTCCACTGCGGTGGCGGGGCCTGCGGACTTGGTCTCGATGATCACGTGGCCGGGCAACCGCGCCGCGCCACGGCCGTCGTCGCAGCGCAGGCCGTCGTCCACGGTCAGCCGCCAGGTGCCGTCACCGGCCACCACGGTGCTGCGGCGGTAGCTCGTCACCAGCACGGGGGCCAGGCGGTCGCCGAGCCCGCACCGGCCGATGACCGCGTCGACGAAGGCAGCGCCGGCGGCCGTCACGCGTCCCTCGTCGGCCGGGTCGTGGCCGATGCGCTCCTTCACCGTGGCGCCGCGGTGGTCGCGGGTCTTGACCTCCAGCTTGCAGGTGCCGGTGTCGAGGTAGGCGCGGGTGCGGACCTTGAAGCGGTCCCGGCGGCCGCGGACCGCGCCGAGGTAGGAGTCGCGCGCCGCGGTGTCGAAGTAGGTCGAGCGGTAGGCGAAGCTGCGGATCCCGGCGATCTCGAGCACGGCGGCCCCGGCCGGCAGCGCGTCGGCCAACGCCGCCACATCGGCGCCGGCCACGACGTACTTGCGGTCCACCCGCGTCAGCAACGAGGCGACCGCCTCGAGCTGCCCGAGGCCGATGGCCGGGCGGGTGTCGAGCCCGACGGGGCTCGGCGCGGGCGCGGCGCTCATCGCCCGCCACCGACGGGCGGCACGGCGAGCACGTCGGCGGTGCGCTCGGCGCGCTCGGCGCCCTCGGCGCCCTCGGCGAGGCGGTAGCGGACGTCGACGGTGGTCGTGTCGTGCACCAGGTCGACCTTCTGCACGTCGGCGCCCACGATCTCGGCATCGAGCACGGTGGCGAGGTGTCGGTGCAGCACCGCTTCGCTGGTGAAGCAGCGATCGAGGACCATCACCTGGTGGCGGTAGCGGCGCAGCGCTCGCGGATGGTCGAACAGGTAGATGGTGAGCAGCACCAGGGCGCTCAGAGCCGGCGACAGCCAGTGCGGTGTGAGCTCGACACCACCGAGGAAGCCCAGGGCCAGCGAGGCGAAGTAGTACCCGGTCGACTGGTGGTCGAGCTCGGTCGAGCGCAGCCGGATGATCGACAGCACACCGAACAGGCCGAGGCCGACGCCCGAGCCGATCTCTGCGGACTTGAGGGCGACGAGCACGGCGAGCACGCCGACGTTGACGCTCACGAAGGCGACCACCATGTCCCGCCGGTGGTACCGCGGGAAGTAGATCCCGAGAGCGAGCACGGCGATGGTGACCACGTCGACGGCGAAGATCAGGGCTCTGGACATGTCCCGCAGTGTCGGCGTCGAACTTGGGAGAACCCTGGGAGCGCGGTGCACGGTTGCTCCGACTTTCGGGGTCGGGCGCCCTCACCCGCCGGTGGCGCCCGCCCGGTTCGGGACCTTGGCTCGTTGACAACCCGGGAGAGGACCGGAAAGTCTGGCGTCGAGCACCACCGACGGGACCCGAGGACGAGCCTGTGACGCTGACCAACAACCCCCGCACCGGCGCCTCGCTCGATCGGCTCGACCCCGTCGGGGTCCACGCCGGTCTCGACTCGCTGCTCCCGACCATCGCCGCGGGGGCGGCGCAGGCCGATCGCGACCGTCGCCTCGACCCGGCCGTCGCCGGCGCCCTGCGCGCGTTGGGCGCCCACCGGCTGCTGCAGCCCGCCGTCCACGGCGGCGCCGAGGCCACGGTGGTCGACCACGTGCGCGCCGTGGCCCGCACCGCGGAGGGCTGCGTGGCCGCCGGGTGGTGCCTGGCCGTGTGGAGCGTGCACAACTGGATGCTCGCCCACTACGACGCGGCGACCCAGGCCGAGGTCTGGGGTGCGGACCCGTCCGTGCTCATCAGCGGCTCCATCGTGCCCAAGGCACCGTTCCCCGAGGACGGGAACGGCAACGTGCTGGTGAGCGGGCGCTTCGGGTTCGGTTCCGGCAGCGACCACGCCGACTGGCTGTTGGTGGGCGGCGTCGTCGAGCGCAACGGGCGGCCCACGCCGTGCCAGGCGGTGGTGCCGGCGACCGCCACCCGGATCGATCACGACAGCTGGCAGGTGATGGCCCTGCGCGGCACCGGCAGCAAGGACTTCGTGGTGGACCCGCCGGTGGCGGTGCGGCACGACGCCGTGTTCTGCCCCGGCGACGATGCCACCCGCAGCGCACCGGGCCAGCAGGTCAACCCCGGATCGCTGTTCCAGGCGCCGTACAAACCGGTGGCGATGCTGGTGCTCGCCCCACCGGCGCTGGGTGCGGCCAAGGCGGCGCTGGCCCGCTTCACCGAGCGCATGGGTGGGCACTTCCTGGCCCTCACCGGCACCGTGCAGCGCAACGACCCGGCGGCGCGACTGCGGGTGGCCGAGTCGGCGGCCGACATCGACGCCGCCGAGCGCACCATGCTGGCCGCCGCAGCGTCGTGCGACGAGCTGGGGCGTCGCTCCGAGCGCGACCCGTTGGCCGAGGCGACGATCTGCCGCGACACCGCCTACGCGGTGCGGCTGTGCGCGATGGCGGTGGACCGGCTCTTCGAAGCGGCAGGGGGATCCGCGCTCGCCGAGCACGAGCCGTTGGCCCGGCTGTGGCGCGACGTGCACGGTGCCCGCATCCACGCCGCGCTCACCTGGGACGCGGCGGCCACCAACTACGCCGCCGCGCTGCTCGGTCCGATCGGTTCGTAGCTGAGCGGGCGGCGCCTGCTCACATGTCGATGGCGTTGCGGGTGCTCTCGACCAGCTCGCCGAAGTCGGCCAGCTCCGTGGGGCTCAGCACCGCGAAGTACGGCTCCAGGATGGCGCCGGTGAGGCGCTCGGCCTCCAGTCGCTGCGCCCGCACCTCCTCCGGATCGCGGAACGGGCCCTTGAACCCCATCTGCTCGGCGTAGGCCGGGCCGGTGCGGGGCGGGGCGTTGGTCGACGCGAGGATGGCGTCGAGCGGGGTGATGCCGGCCGCGATGATCGCGTTGATGTGGGCGGCCGCCCGCATCTCGCGCAGGATGTGCGTGGTCAGGGCGACCCGCGCGCCGACCGACGACGGGATGGGCATCCGCCTCCAACCGGTGAACAGCGCGCCCAGGCAGGCGGGAGCGGCGTCGATGATGCGCCGACCCAGGGCATCGAGCCGTTCCATGCGCTCGGGATCGAACCGGCTGATGACCTCGTCGCCCCACTGGTGGATGCGGCCCTGGTAGTGCTCGGACACCTGCAGGTGGGTCATACCTGCCGGTACGGCATGCCAGGCCTCGATCACGTGCTCGGGAGCGTGGAAGGCCAACGCCCCGACCGCAACCTCGGCGGGGGCCTCCCCGATCACCCCGGCCCGGCCCACAACCCAGAACTGGCGGCCGGTGGCGAAGCCGAGCTCCACCCCGTAGGCGTAGGTCGCCTCGGCCATCATCCACCCGCGGGTGAACTGCTGGATCGGCTTGAACGCCCGCTCGACGGTCGCTTGCACGGTGGCGGTCTCGGCCATCCTCATCTCCTTGGTCGCGGGCGAAGGCTAGCCGCACCGGTGGGCAGCGCCGACCGACCGCGATCGCTGTTCCGTGGTCCGGTCCGAACGACCTGCAACAGCCCGGACGTTTCGGGTATCGTTCTCATTATGATTTCTGCCCGCCGGGCGCTCGCCGCGTCACTCCCCCTGCTCAGCCTGCTCGCCGCGTGCGGCGGTGACGGCGGCGGCTCCTCCGGATCAGGCGGTGAGCGTCCCACGGTGGTGGTCACCTACGCCGTGCTCGGCGCGGTCGTCTCCGAGGTCGTCGGCGACCGGGGCGAGGTCGTGGTGCTCATGCCCAACGGGACCGACCCCCACGAGTGGAGCCCGTCGGCCAAGGATGTCGAGGCGATGAGGTCGGCGGATCTGATCGTGGCCAACGGGCTGGGGCTCGAGTCGAACCTGCAGGATCCACTCGCCGAGGCCGAGGAGGCGGGCGTGGCGGTCTTCACCGTGGCGGACCACGTCACGGTGCGCACGGTCGAGGAAGGCGCCGAACACAGCGACACCGAACACGACGACGCCGGGGAGGAGCACCACGATCACGGCCCCGAGGACCCGCACCTGTGGATGGACCCGCTGACCATGAAGGAGTGGGTCGGCCCCTTCGCCGATGCCATGAAGGCCGCCGGAGCGGACGTCGGCGCCGGCGCCGAGCAGCTCGAAGCGGCCCTCGACAGGCTCAACGGTGAGGTCGAGGCCATCGTCGAGGAGATCCCCGCGGCCAAGCGCACGCTGGTGACCGGTCACGAGTCGATGGGCTACTTCGCCGACCGCTACGGCTTCCGGCTGATCGGCGCGGTGGTCCCCTCGATCACCTCGCAGGCCGAGGTCTCCGCCGGCGAGCTGGCCGAGCTCAAGGAGATGATCGACGAGTCCGGGGTGTCGGCCATCTACACCGAGCTCGGCACGCCGAAGGCCACGGTCGACGCGCTGGCCGACGACGCAGGCGTCACCGTGATCGAGCTGTCGACCCACACCCTGCCCGAGGACGGGACCTACCGCAGCTTCCTGCTCGACGTGGCCGAGACCATCGCCGGTGGCCTGCGCTGAGTGCAGGAGGCGGCCGGGCCCGATGACCGTGGGCGGCCGCCGGATCCGTGGCAGGGTGTCGTCGTGCACCAGTTGGTGAGCCCCTTCCTCGACAACCCCTTCCGGCAACGCTCGCTGCTGGCCGGCTTCCTGGTGGCGGTCGCCTGCTCGGTGGCGGGCACGTTCATGGTGCTGCGGGGCCTCGCCTTCCTCGCCGATGCGCTGGCGCACGGGGTGCTACCCGGCGTCGCCGGTGCCCTGCTGCTCGGCGCTCCGGGTGTGCTCGGCGCTGCCGTCGGGGCGGCGGCGATGATCGCCGGGGTCAACCTGATCACCAGCCGCTCGCGCCTGAGCAGCGACACCGCCATCGGGCTGCTGTTCGTGGGCATGCTCGGCCTGGGGATCGTGATGGTGTCGCGCTCCTCGTCGTTCTCCGGCGACGTCGTCGGCATCCTCTTCGGCGAGATCCTGGGTGTGTCCCGGCGGGACCTGCTCCAACAGGCGATCGCGCTGGCCGTCGTGCTGAGCATCGCGCGGGTCTTCGCCCGTCCGTTCCTGCTGCTCTGCTTCGACCCCGAGCAGGCCGACATGGCCGGCTGGCCGGCGCGTCGCCTCGAGCTGCTGATGCTGACCATGGTCACCGTGTGCGTGGTGATGTCGTTCCAGACGGTCGGCACCTTGTTGGTGTTCGGCATGCTGCTCGCCCCGGCCGGCACCGGAGCGCTGCTCGCCCGCCGGGTACCGGCGATGATGGCGTGGGCAGCGTTGTTGGGGTGCGCCTCGGTGTACGTCGGGCTGCTGTTGAGCTACCACTTCGATCTCGCCGCCGGCGCCGCCGTCGTAGTGGTCGCCGTGGGCATGTTCTTCGTGGTGTTCGCCGTGCAGAGCGCACAGCAGGCGGTCTCCGGCCGTCGAGCCGACCGCAGCGCGGTGGCGGCATGAGCCGCGCCACCGCCAGCAGCACCGGGCCGCTGGTGCGCGCCGTCGGCCTGCAGATCGGCTACGGCGGGCGAGCGGTGATCGAGGGCATCGATCTGGCGGTCGAGGCGGGCCAGGGACTGGCGCTCGTCGGGGTCAACGGCTCGGGGAAGTCCACCCTGCTCAAGACGTTGGCCGGCCTGCTCGCCCCGATCGGGGGCACCGTCGAGGTGCTGGGCACCTCGCCGCGCTCGCACCCCCACCGGGTCGCCTACCTCGGCCAGTTCCACCCGGCCGCCGGGCTCCTGCCGCTGCAGGTGCGCGACGTCGTGTTGATGGCCCGCTACCGGCGCCGCGGCCTGCTCGGCCGCCTGCGGAGCGACGATCACCGGGTGGTGGCCGAGGCGCTCGAACGGGTGGAGATGGCCCAACACGCGTCGGAGCCGTTGCGCTCGCTGTCCGGCGGCCAGCAGCAGCGGGTCTACCTGGCCCATGCGCTGGCCCGCCAGGCCGACGTGCTGCTGCTCGACGAACCGACGGCGGGCCTCGACGCGCACGCCCAGGAGCGCTACGTGAGCCTCATCGCCGAGGCGCGCGCCCGCGGCGCCGCGGTGGTGATCGCCACCCATGACGTGCGCGACGCGGCCCGGGCCGACCATGTCCTGCTGCTCGCCGGCCGCGTCGTCGCCGCCGGGCCGCCGTTCGAGGTCCTGCGACCCGAACGGCTGTCCGAGGCGTTCGGCATCACGCTGGTCGCGGTCCCTCACGGCGACCACCACGACCTGCTCGAGACCGGCCACGCGCACGGCCACGGCGAGCGGACAGGCCACGACCACCCTGAACGCCAGCTCTGAACCGGCCCCGAACGCCAGCCCTGAACCGGCCGCCCTGGACCGGCCCCGGGCTCAGGCGCAGGCCGCGCAGGTGCCGACGATGTCGAGCCGGTGCCCGGCGGCCACGAACCCGGTGCTGCTGACGATGCGCTCCAAGGCGGCGTCGAGCGTCCGCTCGGTCCGGGCGGGGACCACGAAGTCGTCCACCCGTCCGCAGGCCACGCAGATCAAGTGGTGGTGATGGCCGATGAGATCCTCGGCCAGCTCGAACCGGGCCCGGTCGTCGCTGCTGGCCACCTTCTGCACGATGCCGGCTTCCTCCAGCATCGCGAGGTTCCGGTACACCGAGCTCTGGGTGAGCTTGGGCTTGGTCTCGAGCAGCTCATAGATGGTGACCGGTCGGTTCATGTCGGCCAGCAGGTCGACCAGCTGGCGACGGCCCGACGTGTAAAGCTGCCCGTCGCTGCGCAGCTTGGACGCGGCAGCATCGTGCAGCCGTTGACGGTCCGGAGGGGTGGTCACGCCCGCCAGCCTACCCACCCGAACAGGAATGCCTGGGAATGCCCGGGATCACCGCGATGCGCCGGGGCAGCTCCGAAGGCGCGGGCCCGGGTCCGGCGGCATCCGCTCCCTGCCGACCGGGGCCGTGGAGAATGGACCCGATGGACGCGACCACGCCGCTGCGCCGGGGCCTGCTCGTTGCGGTGCTGGCCGTCGGCGTGGTGGCGTTGGCGGCGATGGCGGTGCTGTGGCCACGGGGCGACGCGCCGGAGCTCGGTCGGCAACCGAACACCTACGTCGACGCCACCGTCATCCAGGTCGACCCGGTCCGCTGCGCCTCGGTGGAGGTCAACACCGACACCGGTTGCGTGCAGGCCACCGTGCGGATCACCTCCGGGCCGGACGAGGGCGACCAGGGCACGTTCCTGGTGCGCGACATCGACTTCCAGCTCCCCACCGTCGAAGCCGGTGACAAGGTGGTGCTGCTCGACATCGAGACGAGCCCGCCTCCATACCGCTACGTCTTCTCGGAGTTCCAGCGCAGCACGCCACTGTGGGGCCTCGTGGCGTTGTTCGCCGTCGCCGTCATCGCCTTCGGCCGCTGGCAGGGCGTGCGGGCCCTGGCCGGGCTGGCCGCCAGCGCCCTGATCCTGGTGGCCTTCGTGGTCCCCGCCATCCTGCGCGACGAGCCGGCGGTGCTCGTCGCGCTCACCGGGACGGTCGTGATCGCCCTGGTGGCGCTCTACCTCGCCCACGGCTGGAACATCGCCACCACCGTGGCGGTGGCGGGCACACTGGTCAGCCTGGCGGTGATCGTCGTGCTCGCCGCCGCTGCCGCTTCGTTGACCCGGCTGACGGGCCTCGCCGACGAGCAGGCCCAGGTCCTGCGGGTCACCGCCGACAGCCTGGACCTGCGCGGCCTGCTGGTGGCCGGCATCGTGGTCGGCGCGCTCGGCGTGCTGGACGACGTCACCGTCACCCAGGTCTCCACCGTCGTCGCCCTGCGCCGGGCCTCCCCCGCGGCGTCGGCCTCCCAGCTGTACCGCGACGCCCTGCGCGTGGGCCGGGACCACGTCGCGTCCACGGTGAACACGTTGGTCCTGGCCTATGCCGGCGCCGCGCTTCCCCTGCTGCTGCTGTTCGCCCAGGGCTCGAAACCGGTCGGGCGCATCGTCGCCGGCGAGCTGGTCGCGGTGGAGCTGGTGCGGATGCTGGTCGGCTCGATCGGCCTGGTGCTCTCGGTGCCCATCACCACCGCGCTCGCCGCCGCCGTCATCAACCCGGCCGACACCGCTGCCCACGGCCACGGGCACCGAGCCGACCACCACCATACCTCCGAGCATGTTCCGGCCCGGTGGGAGGACTTCGCCCCCGAGGACGGGGCGCCCTGACGGCGAATACACTGCGACCACCTGGCAAAGGGGGTCCAGCCATGGCCGAACCGACACGCGCCCAACGCCCTGCGGGCGTCAACCACCTCGTGCTCAACGTGGCCGACATCGAACGCTCGCACCGGTTCTACACCGAGCTGCTCGGCTTCGAGCACGTGCTCACGATCGACCAGGGCATGGAGATGCGCTTCTACCGCTCCGGGCCGGGCCACCACCACGATGTGGCCATCGCCCAGGTCAAGGAGCCGCCGCCGCCCTCCGACGAGCCGCCGCGCTGGCGGCTCGGGGCCCGCAAGGTCGGCGTCAACCACATCGCGGTCGCCTACCCGGACCGGGAGGCGTTCCTCGCGCAGCTGGCCCACCTCCAGGCCAACGACGTGCCGTTCGCCCTGCGGGGCAACCACGGCATGACCCACTCCGTCTACATCGCCGATCCGGACGGCAACGGCATCGAGGTGCTCTACGAGTTGCCCGCCGAGGTGTGGGAGGGCGACGTGAAGCGGGCGCTGCTGCACTTCGAGGCCCTGCCCAAGGAGGGTCCCGGAGCGCTCGAGGACGACGCGGACTATCCCGTGTTCGTCAGCCGCGAAGCTCGGTGATCATGTCGGTGATCATCGCGTCGAGGTCGTAGGAGGGTTCCCATCCCCACTCGGCCTGGGCGGCCGAGTCGTCGATGCGAACCTGGCGGGCCGGCCCCGCGTCGGCCGCCCAGGTCAGCTCGGCCTCGGGGATGCGGTCCCGCACCGCATCGGCCATCCGGCCCGCGCTCGGGGTCTCGCCCTTGCCGTCGACGAGGTAGTTGATCATGCGGATGTCGTCGCTGGGCGCGGCGGCGAGGTCGAGGGCGGCTCGGGCCGCGTCCTTGTAGTAGAGCAGCGCGATGGCCGCCTCGGGCTTGACCCACACCTCGAACGGCTCACCTAGGATCGGCTTCTCGATCATCCAACTGGTGTACTGCGCCAGGCTCCATGTGGTGACGCCGGGCCCGACGATCGACGGGTAGCGGAGGCCCCGGAAGTCCATCCCGTACCGGGTGCGGTAGTAGGCGCCGAGGTTCTCCCCGAACACCTTGGTCACCCCGTACACCGTGTTCGGTCGTTGCAGGGTGAGGTCGCTGATCGGCGGGGCGCCGAGGTCGCATCCGTAGGTGCCGATGCTGGAGGCGAAGATCAGCTGCTGGGTGCCGGCCAGCCGCGCCGCCTCGATCAGCGAGATGAAGCCGACCGCGTTGGCCTGCAGCAGCGCCGGCGGATCCTGCTCGCCCGGACCGGTGAGGATGGCACCGAAGTGGAAGATCCGCTCCGGCGCGACCTTGGCGACGACCTGCGCGGTGCGCTCGGCGTCGGCCAGGTCGAGCTGCACCAGCTCCACCCTGTCCTCGAGCCCGGCGAGGCGGCCGAGGTTGTTTGAGCGGTGGGTGGCGGCGATCGGGCCCTCGCCGCGATCGAGCAGCATGCGGACGATCTCGGCCCCGATGAACCCGGTGCCGCCGGTGACGAGCGTTGTCATGGCGTCATGCTCGCAGGCCGGGCCGGGTCGACGCCATCACAGCTCCCCCTCGGTCCGGTGGTGGCTGTCGCGACCTTCGAACGCGCCACGGGTGCCGCGGTCGCGCCGCTCCTTGAAGAAGTTGAAGTCGTCCGGCTCGAACTTCACGTTGGTGGCCAGCGCGTGGCCGACCATACCGGCATGGATGTACCCGCTCATCCCGAGTTGGGCCAGCGCCATGTTGTGCGCCGCCTTGCCCATGACCAGCGCGTCCTTGGCGTTGCGGGCGACCTTCTCCACCCAGGCGTCGACGGTGGCGTCGAGCTCCTCGAGTGGCACCGAGCGGTTGACCAGCCCGAGCCGCTCGGCCGTGGGCCCGTCGAACTGGTCGCCGAACAGCAGCAGCTCGCGAGCCTTCTTCGGGCCGTACAGCACGATGAGGCTGGCCAGGTTGAACGTGTTGCCGGCCAGCCCGAGGCGCTGCTCGGCGTGGCTGAACCGCGTGGTGTGGGCGCACAGGGCGAGGTCGGCCACCTCGACGAGGAACATGCCGATGCCCACGCAGTTCCCGTGGACCTGGGCGATGACCGGCTTGGCCGAGTGCTGGAAGGCGTACACGGCGCGACCGAGGATCCGGTCGATGGCGAGCCGCTTGCGCTGGCTGGCGCGGGGCGGCCGCTCCCCCTGCTGCGTGGCATGGCCGTAGGCGGCGGTGATGTCGTCGAAGTCGTCGCCGACGCAGAACGACTGGCCGCGGCCCTTGAGCACGATGACCTTCACGTCGTCGTCGTCCTCGCACTCGTGGAGCAGCTCCACGAGGTGGGCCAGCGCGGCGAAGGGCAGCGCGTTGCCCTTCTCCGGCCGGTTGAGGATCAGCCGGGCGGTGCTGCCCTCGCGTTCGAGCACGACCATGTCGGCGATGCGGGCGTCGGTCGGGCGGGTGGTCATGGGCGCTCCTCGTGCAGGCCGAGCTCGCGGCGGATCTCGGCGGTGTGGGCACCGAGCGGCGGCGCGTCGGCGACACCGCGGCGGTCGTACCCGTCGAACCGGATCGGCGCGTCGACACTGCGCCCGGCGCCGTTGTCGTAGTCCACCCACGCCCCGGCGGCGACGCTCTGCGGGTCGGCGGCGGCCTCGGCGGGCGCTGCACCGGCGACCACCACACGTCGTGGGCGGCGAACACCGCCGCCCAGTCCTCCAGCGGCCGGGTGGCGAACACCTCGTCGAGCAGGGCGATGAAGGCCCGCCGGTTGCGGCGCACCGCACGGCCGGTGGCGAAGCGCTCGTCGTCGAGCAGGTCCGACCGCCCGACGGCGCGCAGCACGACGGGCAGGTGCCGGTCAGCTTCGACCCCGACCAGCACGAACCACCGGTCATCGGCGGCCCGGTAGACGTTGAACAGCGGGGTGGCGCTGTCGGTGCGCTCCGCCACCGGCCGCGGGTTACCCCCGTTGGCGGCGAGGGAGAGCTCCCCCGCCATGGACCACAGCCCGCTGCGCAGCAGCGTGGCCTCCACGAAGCGGCCGACACCGCGGTGGTGGCGTTCCTCCAGCGCGGCCAGGATGCCGGCCACCGCCGACATGGCGGTGAACAGGTCCCCCATGCCGTTCATGTACGGCGAGGGGCTCGCGCCGGGTGGGGTGAGCTGGTGCAGCACCCCGGTGCGGGCGAAGAAGCCTGCGAGGTCATAGCCGGCGTCGTCGCGGGCGGGGCCTTGCCAGCCGTAGGCGCTGACCGAGCAGTACACCAGCCGGGGGAACCGCTGGCGCACCCGCTCGGGGGCGAGGTCGAGCCGCTCGAGGGCGGCCGGCCGCACGTTGGTGAGGAACACGTCGGCCCGTTCGAGCAGGGCGTCGAACACCGCCCGCCCGTCGGGTGCGGCCAGATCGAGCTCGATCGAGCGCTTGGCCCGGTTCATGGCCGAGAAGGACGGGGCGTGCCGTACCGGTTGGTCCGTACCGCCCGGTTCGGGGGCGAAGAGGTGGCGCATCGGATCCCCGCCGAGCGGCTCGACCTTCACCACGTCGGCGCCCCAATCGGCCAGCACCCCGCCCGCGGCCGGGCCGGCGGCCCAGTGGGCGAGCTCGACGACGCGCACGTGCTGGAGCGGCGCAGGCGGCGCGCCCGGGGCTGCTGCGGCGGCGTCAGGCATGCTTGGTCTGCTCGAACACGAAATCGGTGATGGGCACCGCCTGGCCGATCGACGCGGCCAGCTTGGAGGCGAGGGCGATGTCCTTGCGGCCGAAGCGGCCCATGTGGGCCAGGCCCTCGCCGTGCAGACCGGACAGCGCCCGCATCTGGTCGATGTTGCGCAGCGCCCAGCTGTCGCCCGTGCTGGCCGCCGCCACCTCACGCATCTTGTGCTCGTCGATGCCCAGCGCGGTGGCGAGGCGCAGCGCCTCCTCCACGACGTGGATGTTCACCAGCGACATCAGGTTGTTGCACTGCTTGGTGGCCTGACCCATGCCGAGCGCGCCCATGTGGAACAGCTCGGAGCCGACGGTCTCGAACAGCGGCCACGCCCGCTGCACGTCGGCCTCGTCCCCGCCGATCATGAGCGACAGCGTGCCCAGCCGGGAGCGTTCCTCGGCCCCACTGACCGCGGCGTCGAGCACCCGCACCCCCTTCGGCGCGGCCGCGGCGGCGACCTCCTGGCAGGTGGCGACGCTGATGGTGCTGTGCAGCACGATCAGGCTGCCGGCCGCCGCACCGGCCAGCACGCCGTCGCCGCCCAGCACCACCTCGAGGGTCTGGCGGTCGTTCATGACCACCGAGCAGATGATGTCGCTGCGCTCGGCGAGCTCACGGGGGTGGGTTGCGGCATGGGCCCCGAGCGCGACGAGCTCCGCCACCGGCGCCGGATCGAGATCCAGCACCGTCATGGGGAACCCGGCCTTCGCCAGGTTCACCGCCATCGGCCTGCCCATGTTGCCCAGCCCGATGAAGCCGACGCGCTCGAGCGCCGATCCCTCTCCTGGTCGCTGTCCCATTCGCCACCCCCGGCTTTCCGGGGCGCAGCGTAGGACACCCGGCGCCGCGGCCGCCGGTGTGCCAGGCTTGCCCGCCGATACGGCACACGACAGGGGGATCATCCGTGAGCAACGCGATCGAGTTCGGGATCTCGATGGGGCTTTTGCGCGGCGCCAAGGAAGAAGCGCGCCGCGCCGAGGCGCTGGGCTACGACTACCTGCTCACCGGCGAGCACCTGATGTTCTACACACCGGTGGCGAACAACCTCGTCTCGCTGGCCGCCGCGGCCGGGGCGACCGAGACGATCAAGCTCATGAGCGGCATCGTGCTGGTGCCGCTGTACCCGGCGGCGCTGCTGGCCAAGCAGGTGGCCATGCTCGACGTGGTGTCGGGCGGACGGTTCAGCCTCGGCGTGGGCGTCGGCGGCGAGTTCCCCAAGGAGTTCGAGGCGGTCGGCGTGCCCGTGAAGGAGCGCGGTGCCCGCACCGACGAGGCGCTGCAGGTCATCGACAAGCTGTTGACCGAGAAGGACGTGCACTTCGACGGGCGCTTCACCAAGCTCAACGGGGTGTCGATCGCCCCGCGTGGCATCCAGAAGCCGCGCCTGCCGTTCTGGGTGGCCGGGCGCAAGGACGTGGCGATGCGGCGGGCCGCCCGCTACGCCGAGGGCTGGCTGCCGTACATGTACACGCCGGAGATGCTCGACGAGTCGATGACCAAGATCGAGGCCTTCACCGCCGAGGCCGGACGGCCGGCCGGCACGGTGCAGGGCGGGCTGTTCATCTTCACCTGCGTGCACGAGGACCGCGCCACCGCGCTCGACATGGCCAACCAGCAGCTGTCCAAGCAGTACAACCAGGACTTCTCCAAGATGGTGGCCAAGTACACGATCGCCGGCTCCCCCGATGACTGCGTCGCGCGGCTGCGCGAGTACATCGACGCCGGCGCCCGCACCATCATGTTCTCCCAGGGCTGCCCGCCCGAGTATGCCGAGGAGAACACCCGGCTCATCGCCGAGGGGATCCTGCCCGCCTTCCGCTAGGCGCCGCGGCGCCGCCCTCGTCGAAGCCGTCCTCGTCGATCGTGTGGGACCGCTCCGCCGCCTCGTCCGCCGCCTCGTCCGCCGCCGCGGCGGGCGGCGGGCGGGACGGCTGGGCTCAGCCGTCGATCCAGAAGAAGCAGTAATCCTCGGTGCGCGCCTCGGGCCGGATGCTGACCGGCTGGCCGATCGCCAGCGTCGACGCATCGCCGGTGTACGCGCCGACCAGGCGGGGGCCCTCGGGCAGCTGCACCACGACGGTGGCGTAGGGCAGATCGTCCACCCAACCGGAGTCGACGGTGAAGTGCGACACCGTCCACGAGTAGACCTCGCCGCGGTTGGCGGTGGGCACGAACCCGAGATCGCCGGAGCCGCACTGGGCGCAGAACCGCCGCGGCGGGTGCTGGTGGTGCCCGCAGGCGTTGCAGTGCTGCAGGTGCAGCTTGCCGGTGGTGACGGCGAGCTGGAAGAACTCGCGGTCCAGCCCGAGCGGGCGGGGGGTGTACTTGGCGGTCGCCATGATCATCGAACTCCCGTGCTCATCGAACTCCCGTGCTCATCGGTCCCCGCGGCCGAGGATGGCCACGCTGCCGTCTCCGAGGTCCCCGTACCCGGTCACCAGCGCCAGCTCGGCGTCGGCCACCTGGGCCCGCCCGGCGTCGTGGCGCAACTGCCGGGTCGCCTCCACGACGTGGTTGAGCCCCCAGCAGTGGCCCTGGGACAGCAACCCGCCGTGGGTGTTCATCGGGAAGCGTCCGCCGAGCTCGATGTTGCCGTTGGCGACGAACTCCTTCGCCCCGCCCGGCTCGGCGAAGCCCAGCGCCTCGAGCTCCATCATCACCACGTAGGTGAAGCAGTCGTAGATCTCCAGCACGTCCATGTCGGTGGGCTTCACGCCGGCCATGGCGAACGCGGTCGGCGCCGCGGTGTGCAGGCCCAGCTTCAGCAGATCCGGCCGGTTGGTGATCTCGTCGGCCGGGTAGGGATGGCCCTCCGCCCCGCCCAGCCACACCACCGGCGTGTGCGGCAGGTCCTTGGCCCGCTCCACGGAGGTGAGCACGACGGCGCAGGCGCAGTCGGTCTCCAGGCAGCAGTCGAGCTTGCGCAGCGGCTCCGCGATGTAGGGCGAGGCGAGGTAGTCCTCCAGCGTCATCTCCCGGCCGGCCATCAGCGCCTTGTCGTTGAGGTGCGCGTGGCGCCGGCTGGCCAGCGCGATGTTGGCCGCGTCCTCCGGTTGCACCCCGTAGGTCTGCACGTAGCGGGTCAGGTAGAACGAGTACCACTGCGCCGCGCTGCGCACGCCGTAGGGCGCGTAGTAGTTCCGGCTCACCTCGGCGAAGGGCATCTGCATCTGCTGGCGCTGCGGACCGACCCGGCGCTCGCGCCGGAACGCCGAGTAGCCGTCCCAGCCGAAGGTGACCAGCACCGTCTTGGCCACACCGCAGGCGATGGCCATGGCGGCGGACTGCAGCGATGCGGTGGGGCTCGCTCCGCCCATCAGCACGCTGACCGAGTACGTCATGTTGGGCACGCCGAGGTTGGCCGCGATCTCCTCGCTGGAGAGGAAGTTCGCCGACGGCAGGATGCCGTCGATGTCGGACGGCTTCAGGCCGGCATCGGCGATGGCCTGCGCCGAGGCGCGCAGGATCAGATCGGCCGACGATTCCTTGGCCCCACGGACGTAGTCGGTCTCGCCGATGCCCACGATGGCGCAACTTCCGGACAGGTTCATGGCTGTCGACCGTAGCGCGACGCGGGCCGGCCCGCTCCCGCCGACCATCCGGCCGCGTGAACCAGGACGCACCCCTTGACCCCGTCGCCGATCTGCATGCCCGCGCCGAGCGGATCCGCACCGAGATGGGCGGAGCGGAACGCGTGGCGAGGATGCACGCCGACGGCACGCCCACCATCCGTGACCACATCGCGGGCATCCTCGACGGCGACAGCTTCCGCGAGCTCGGCACGTTCAGCCGCTCGATGCGCCTCGAGGACCGGGCCAGCACGCCGGGCGACGGCAAGATCGGCGGCGAGGGCACGATCGACGGCCGACCGGTCGCCATCGTCGGCGACGACATCACCGTGCGCAAGGCGTCGAGCGCCATCGTGGGCACCCGCAAGATCAGCCGGCTGTTCGAGCGGGCCACCGAGCGCGGCATGCCCTTCGTGTACGTGGGCGAGACGGGCGGCGGCCGCATCCCCGACCTCATCGGCGCCGAGGGCATCAGCGACGTTGCACCCTCGCCCTACATCGCCCGGCGCCGCCGCCGGATCCCGATGGCGAGCATCATCGTGGGCCAGAGCTTCGGCGGTTCCTCGTTCGAATCGGCATTCTCGGATTTCGTGGTGCAGGTGCGCGGCTCGGTGCTGGCGGTGACCTCGCCTCGCGTGTTCGAGATCGCCACCGGAGAGGTCGTCGGCTTCGAGGAGCTCGGCGGGGTGGACGTGCACGCCCGCCTCACCGGGCAGATCGACGTCGGCGTCGAGACCCACGCCGAGGGATACCAGGCGGTACGGCGCTGGCTGTCGTACCTGCCGCCCAACGCCTGGACACAGGCGCCTCGCTCCGACACCCGGGCGAACCTGGCGCCGGATCCGTCGCTGGCCGCCCTGGTGCCGGCCAACCGGCGCCGCGGCTACGACATGCGCCGGTTCTGCAGCGCCCTGCTCGACGAGGGTTCGTTCTTCGAGCTGCAGCCGCTCTATGCCCGCAACCTCACCACCGGCCTGGGCCGTCTGGACGGGTTCCCGGTCGGGGTGGTGGCGAACAACCCGATGTTCAACGCCGGCGTGCTGGACCCGCAGGCCTGCCGCAAGGCGATCCGGCTCATGTGCCTGTGCGACGCGTTCAACCTGCCGCTGCTGTTCCTGATGGACGTGCCCGGGTTCATGGTCGGCAAGGCGGTGGAGCACGACCGCATCCTGTCCCTCGCCATCCGCTTCGTGGAGGCGCTGGCCAACCTGTCGACCCCGACGCTGACCGTCACCATCCGCAAGGGCTTCGGCCTCGCCTTCCCGGCCATGAACGGCTCGGGCATGGGCGCGTCCGGCCTGTACTCGTGGCCCGGCGCCGAGATCGGGTTCATGGATCCCGACGTCGGGGTGAACGTGGCGTTCGCCGCCCGCCTCGCCGGCCTGGCCCCGGAAGAGGCCGCCGCCGAGCGCGCCCGGCTCGTGGCCGAGGTGGCCGGGGCGACGTCGCCCTACGAGGCGGCGGGCACGCTGCGCATCGACGAGGTCATCGACCCCGCCGACACGCGGCGGGTGCTGGTGGACGATATGCGCCAGCTCGCCGGTCGCCGCATCCCGCCGCCGGAGCAGCGCCCGCTCAGCTACTGGCCCACGGTCTGACCCGGCCGGGCCGGCGGGCCGCAACGGTACGATCCGCCGATGCTCGACGGGATCACCGTGTTGGACCTCACCCAGTACTTCGCCGGTCCGTCGGCCACCCGGCTCCTCGCCGAGCTGGGGGCCGACGTCATCAAGGTGGAGCTCGCCCCCGGCGGGGACCCGTCGCGCATCCTGCCGGTCGGGCGCGAGGGCCGCAGCGGGTACTACGTGCAGCAGAACCGCGGGAAGCGGGCCATCTGCGTTGACTTCGCCAACCCCGAGGCGTGGGCGCTGCTGCGCCGCCTGGCCGGCAAGGTCGATGTGGTGGTGGAGAACTTCGGACCCGGCGTGCTGGAGAAGCGCGGGCTCGACTACGCCTCGCTCAGCGCGGCGCACCCGCGGCTGATCATGGCGTCGATCTCGGCGTTCGGGCGGCAGGGGCCGTGGTCGCACAAGGTCGGCTACGACCAGGTGGCCCAGGCCGTGTCGGGCCTGATGGCCCTCACCGGGGAGCCCGACGGCCCGCCGCTGTTCGCCGGCATCCCCGTCGCCGACGGTTCCTCGGGCATCCACGCCTTCGCCGGGCTCGGCTGGGCCATGTACCACCGCGAGCGCACCGGGCGGGGCCAGCACCTCGACATCGCCATGGTCGAATCGCTGTTCTGCTGGCACGTGTTCGCCATCCAGGGCCACTCGTTGACCGACGGCGCGTACCGCCAGGTACGCAGCGGCGGCCAGTCCCCCGCCGCCGCGCCGTCGGGCGTGTTCAAGGGCCCGCAGGGCTGGATCGTCATCCTGGTGCTGGACCGGCAGTGGCCCAAGTTCTGCCAGGCGATCGGCCGACCGGAGCTCGTCGAGGACCCGCGCTACGCCACCGGCGCCGACCGGGTGGCGCGCCGGGCGGAGCTGAACGCACTGCTGGAGGGTTGGATGGCGGGCTTCGGCACCGACGAGGAGGTCATCGCCGCGCTGGACGCGGCCCGCGTCCCGGCGGCGCCGGTGCTCGCCGCCGAGGACACCTTCGGCCACGAGTACTACGAAGACCGGAACCTCATCGTGCGGGTCGACGACCCGATCCTGGGCGAGGTGGCGGTGCCGGGGATGCCCCTGCAGTTCGGCGACCTCCCCCGCCGGGCGCCGGTTCGAGCGCCCCTCCTCGGGGAGCACAACGGGACCGTGCTGGCCGAACTGCTCGGTATGGCCGATGACGACATCGCCGCGCTGGTCGACGACGGGGTGCTGTTCGCCGCCACCGACCGCTGAGCGGCCCTACGGCGGCGGCGTCGGCGGTCATCCGGTGACGGGCTGCGAGCATGTCGTGGGGCGCGTGGCAGTGCGTTGCGCGGATGTCGGCATGACGACCGCATGTGGTCGCCTCGTCGACAGAACGGCGGGCGCATGTTGTCTCGGGCACGACCGTGGTTGGACGGACTCGCGACAACGCGCCGACGGGTTCGGCGCAGGGTCTCGGCCCGGCGGGTCCCGCGCCTGTCCGAGCGTCGCTGGTTCCGACGAGGTCGAGGCGGTGGCCGGCGGCCACGAAGCCGGTACAGTCCGGCCATGGCCCGCACGCCCGCCGAGCACGCCGAGTGGCTCACCCGCACGATCGAGGCGCCGCTCGAACCCGAGCTGCCCATCGTCGACCCGCACCACCACCTGTGGACCCACGTCGAGCCGGCGTACCTGCTCGACGAGCTGCTGGCCGACACCGGCGCCGGCCACAACGTCACCGACACGGTGTTCATCGAGTGCGGTTGGGGGTGGGACCGCAGCGCCGCCGATCCGGTGATGATCCCCGTGCCGGAGACCGCCGCGGTGGCGGAGCTGGCCCGCCGCAGCGACGCCCTGCGGGCCGAGCGGGGCGGCGGAGCCCGCATCGCCGCCATCGTCGGCCACGCCGATCTCCGCCACGGGGCCGACGCGGGCCGGGCCCTCGACGCGCTGGCCGCAGCCGGGGACGGCCGCTTCGTCGGGATCCGCCACGCCACCGCCTGGGACGCCGACCCCGCCATCCCCAACCACCGCACCGACCCCGCCCCCGGGCTCATGGACGACCCGACGTGGCGGGCCGGCTTCGCGCAGCTCGCCCGCCGGGAACTGACCTACGACAACTGGCTGTACCACCCCCAGCTCCCCGAGCTGACCCGCCTCGCCCGGGACTTCCCCGACACGCAGCTCATCTGCGACCACCTCGGCGGGCCGCTCGGCGTGCGCTCCAACGCCGGGCGGCGCGACGAGGTCCACGCCACCGCGCGGGCGTCGCTGGCCGAGCTGGCCCGCTGCGAGAACGTGGCGCTCAAGTTGGGTGGCATCGGCATGACGATCATGGGCGACGGCTGGCACCGTGCCGATCGGCCACCGTCCTCCGAGCAGTTGGCCGCGGCGTGGGGCCCGTTCTTCCGGTTCTGCATCGACGCGTTCGGCCCGCAGCGCTGCATGTTCGAATCCAACTTCCCCGTCGACCGCGAATCCTGCTCGTACACGGTGCTGTGGAACGCCTTCAAGCGCATCGCCGCGGGCGCCGGGGCGAGCGACAGCGACAAGACCGAACTGTTCTCCGGTACCGCCCGCCGTGTCTACGGGCTGGACCGAACCACCCCGGAGGTGCCCGCATGACCGAGCTCGACGAGGTGCGCGCCCTCGTGCACCGCTACGCCGACGCCGTCTGCCGGGACGACCGCGCCGCCTGGATCGACACGTGGGCCGAGGGCGCGGTGTGGGAGATCGGGCGAGGACCGGTACAGGGCCGCGCCGCCATCGCCGCCGCCTTCGCCCGCGCCATGGACCTCTTCGACGCGGTCGTGCAGCTCGCCCACAACGGTGAGGCCACGCTCGACGAGGCGGCCGGCACCGGCCATGGCCGTTGGTACATGAGCGAGGCGTGCCGCACCCGGACGGGCAAGAACCTCCACTACCTCGGGTACTACGACGACAGGTACCAGCGCGGCGAGGACGGTGCCTGGCGCTTCACCGGTCGGACGCTCACCTGGCTGTACCAGGGCCCGGCCGATCTGTCCGGAACGTTCGGCCCGCCAGCGGGCTACGAGCGGCGCTGAGCCAGCACCGAGACCGATCGCCGCTCCCGTCCAAGTGGAGCTACCCTCGCAGTGCCGCACTGTCAACAGCCCCAGCGCGGCCATTCGGCAACGCAGCGTCTTCATGCCGCCCGAGCGTTGACGCAGCTTCCTGGAGCCATCTCCCCTTGCCCGTACGGAGTCGTAGGTTCCGAGGGGGCGCCGATGGGTTGTGATCACGATCGTGGGTGTGCGGTGACTTGATCAATCGCGCCGCATGCCAGTGGAGGAACGTGCTAGCACGTGTGCGGGCACGGGCCATCGGGTCCGCCGGCGAGCAGGGAGCATCGACATGAAGACGCGCGGCGCAGTGGTGAGGCAGACCCCGGGCACGTGGGAGATCCTCGAGATCGACATGGACGAACCCCGTCAGGGTGAGCTGGTGCTGGACATGGTGGCCTCGGGGTTGTGCCACTCCGACGACCACTTCTGCACCGGAGACCTACCGCCCGGTATCCTGCCGTTCGCCGGGGGCCACGAAGGCGCGGGCATCGTGCGGCAGGTCGGGCCGAACACCCCCGGCTGGGAGGTCGGCGACCACGTGGTGCTGTCCTTCCTCCCCGGCTGCGGGCTGTGCCGCTGGTGCGCATCGGGCATGCAGAACCTGTGCGATCTCGGCGCCAACACCCTGACCGGGTGCCGCACCGACGGCAGCTACCGCATGCGGGTGAACGGTCAACCCATCGGCCAGGCGGCGGGCATCTCCACCTTCTGCGAGCAGACCCTGGTGGACGTGTCGAGCTGCGTGAAGGTTGACAAGGACATCCCGCTGGAGAAGGCGGTGCTCGTCGGCTGCGGGGTGGGCACGGGCTGGGGATCGGCGGTCAACGCGGCGGAGACCAAGCCCGGGCACACCACGATCGTGATGGGCATCGGCGGGATCGGCATCAACGCGGTGCAGGGCGCCAAGCACGCCGGTGCCACGCATGTGATCGCGGTCGACCCGATCGAGTTCAAGCGGGAGATGGCCCAGAAGATGGGCGCCACCCACGTGTTCGCCTCCATGGACGAAGCGGCCGACTTCGCCCGCTCGGTCACCAACGGCCAGGGCGCCGACGCGGCGATCGTCACCACCGGCATCCTCAAGACCGAGCACGTGGCCCAGGCGTTCCAGGCCATCCGCAAGGCCGGGACCGTCGTCGTCACCGCAGTGGGCAACGTGAACGAGGAGGTGCGCGTACCGGCGTTCGAGCTCACCCTGTTCCAGAAGCGTGTGCAGGGCGCCATCTTCGGGGCGTCGAGCCCGAGCCGGGACATCCCCTGGATGCTGCGCATGTACCAGTCGGGCCAGCTCTGCCTCGATGAGCTGATCACCACGACCTACCGGCTCGAGGACATCAACCAGGGCTACGCCGACATGCACGCGGGCAAGAACATCCGAGGCGTCATCGTCTACTGAACGCACCCACCTGGCCAGGGCCGCCGACAGCCCCGCGCCCCCAACGTCGCCCCACCCGCCGAACACCCCCGCCCGCCCATGACATCGGCCCCTCCAGCCGCGTTGCGAGTACCGTTCGGCGGCGATGCAGGGGCTTGAGGGCATACGCGTACTGGAACTGGGCGGGGGCGTGGCCGCCGGCTACGCCACCAAGCTGCTCGCCGACCTCGGTGCCGAGGTGGTCAAGGTCGAGGCGTCCGGCGGCGATCCGGTGCGGCGGCGCGGTCCGTGGCGACCGGGCCTGGAGGACGATCCCGACACCGGCGGGTTGTTCGTCTACCTCAACACCAACAAGCGCTCGGTGCGCCGCGAGGCGATCGACCTCGACCGCCTGGTCGCCGGGTGCGACCTCGTCGTGCACGAGTTGCCGGCCGAGCAGTGGACGGCGTGGGGGCTCGACCCGGCCCGCTGGCGGGTCACCGATCCGTCGCTGGTGATCTGCTCGCTGAGCCCGTTCGGGCTCGAAGGCCCCTACGCCCGCTACCGGGCGACCGAGCTCGGCGTGGTGCACGGCGGCGGCTGGGCCTGGCTGGCGCCCGGCGCGTCGGAGCGGCCGGACCTGCCGCCGCTGCGGCCCCCCGTCGACCTCGCCGCGCTGCAGTCGGCCTCCGGTGCGGCGCTGTGCGCGCTGGCCTGCGTCGACCGGGCCCAGCGCAGCGGCATCGGTGCCCACATCGACTACTCGATGCAGTCGCACGTGGCGTCCATGCTGGAGGCCGCGTTCATCGCCTGGTCCTACCCGGGGTGGAACCCCGACCGCATGGGCGTGCGCACCCTGAACCCGTGGGGCATCTTCCGGGCACGCGACGGCCTGGTGTTCCTGGTGTGCGTCGAGCAGGACCAGTGGGAGCGCCTGGTCGAGCTCATGGGTGACCCGGAGTGGGCGCAGAGCGAGCTGTTCGCCACCGCGCCCGACCGCAACCAGGTGGCCGAGGCGCTGTTCGGTCTGGTCGAGTCCTTCACCGCCGAACATACCGTTGAGTACCTCTGGCACGAGGGCCAGCAGCGGCGCATCGCCTTCGCCCCCGTCTTCACCATGGAGGACCTCTCGAAGCAGGCGCACCTCCGCGAGCGTGGGTGGTTCGCCACCGTGGAGCAGCCCGGCCTCGGCCGCATCGAGCTTCCGGGCCAACCCGCCATCGTGCAGCCCGCCGGAGGGAGCCGCGGCGTCGCCCGCTGGGCGCTGCGGGACCCAGCGCCGCGGCTGGGGGCGGACACGGCTCCCGAGTGGGATCCCAAGCCGCCGCCGGGCAACGCAGTCGACGGCGCCGCCGCGCCGCCCAGACCGTTGGAGGGCGTCCGGGTGCTCGACTTCTCGTGGGTGTGGGCCGGGCCGTTCGCCACGCTGCACCTCGCCCACCTCGGCGCCGACGTGATCAAGGTCGAGAACCCGCAGCGGCTCTGCCTCGGCCGGCGGCTGCCGTTCCACCCGCCCGGCGTCGAGCCGACCATCGACACCTCCGGCTACTTCAACCAGTGGAACCAGGGCAAGCGATCGATCTCACTCGACCTGACCCGGCTCGAGGGACTCGAGGTGGCCCGCCGGCTGGCCGCTACCGCCGATGTGGTCGTCGACAACTTCGCCGTCGGGGTGATGGAGCGGCTCGGCCTGGGCGAGGAGGCGTTGCGGGCGATCAACCCCGACGTGATCGTCGCCTCCATCTCCGGGTACGGCCAGCGCGGGCCCCTACGCAGCTACATGGGGTACGGGCCGACCACCTCACCGCTGTCGGGCATCGCCTCCATGACCGGGTACGAACCGGGCGACGGACCCCGGGAGCTGGGCATCGCCTTCGGCGACCCGGCGGCGGGCATCGCCTGCGCCTGGTCGATCGTGGCCGCGCTGGTGGCCCGCCGCCGGACGGGCACGGCGTCGCGCATCGACACGTCGCTGTGGGAGGCGACCGCGGTCAACGGCGGCGAGGGCTGGATGCACTGGTTGCTGCGCGGCGAGGAGGCGCCTCGGATCGGCAACCGGCACCACCGCTGGGCGCCGCACAACTGCTACCGCTGCGCGCTCGACGCACCGGAACGCTCCAACGGTCCCGATGCCGGCGACTTCGTCACGATCGCGGTCACCAGCGACGCCGAATGGGACGCGTTGCGTGCCGTGGTGGACCCCGACACCACGCTCGGCCTCGACGGTCGCTTCGCCACGACCGAGGGCCGCAAACGGCACGAGGACGACCTCGACGCCATCCTCGCCGGCTGGTGTGCGACCCGCAGCCGCTGGGCGGTCACCGAGTTGCTGCAGCACGCCGGCGTGGCCGCCTTCCCGACGCTCTCACCGAAGGATCTGGCCGACGATCCCCACCTGCGGGCCCGCCGCGTCCTCACCGAACGGCCGCACCCGCTGGTCGGGCTGCGCACCCACACCGGTGTGCCGTGGCTCATCGAGGGAGAGGACGCGACGGTACGGTGCGCGGCGCCGATGCTCGGCCAGCACACCGACGAGGTGCTGGGCGAGGTGCTCGGGCTCGACGAGGTCGCCATCGCCGCGCTGCGCGGCGCCGGGGCGCTGGGCTAGGAACGGTCCGCACACGCGAGTCGGGGCCGGCCCCGAAGGACCGACCCCGATGCGTCGGCTCGCGCGCCGCTCGGGCTCAGCGCAGGATCACGCCGTCCAACTCGTCGGACGCCCGCCACTGGTCGAGCAGCTTGAAGAACTTGATCGGGCCCTCAACGTAGGTCCCGGCGAACAGGCCGAGCGGGTTCCCGAGCTTGCCCTCGTTGTTGTAGTAGCCGGGAGTGCACTCGCGGTAGAAGCGGGTGCCGATGGACTGCGCCCGGCGGATCTCCTGCACCCAGGCATCCTCGGCCTCGACCGTCGGCTCGATCGTCGTCGCGCCGCGCTCCTTGGCCTTCTCCACCATGTAGGTGACGTGCTTGGCCTGCTCGTTGAGGGCCATCGGCACGCTCACGGTCACCGCGGTCTGGGTGAAGCCGAGGAAGAAGCAGTTCGGGAAGCCGTTGGTCTGCATGCCGTGCAGCGTGCGCAGGCCCTCGGACCACTTCTCCGACAACGTCATCCCGTCACGGCCGATGATGTCGTAGCCCGCCCGACGGGTGTAGGTGGTGCCCACCTCGAAGCCGGTGGCGAAGACCAGGCAGTCGACCTTGTACTCCTTGCCGTCCACCACCACGCCGTCCTCGGTGAGGCGCTCCACGCCCTTGCCGTCGGTGTCCACCAGGGTGACGTTGGGACGGTTGAAGGTGGGCAGGTACTCGTCGTGGAAGCAGGGGCGCTTGCAGAACTGG
>JADLEF010000082.1 GCA_020846295.1 Acidimicrobiales bacterium | reverse complement strand
TCGAACCGGGCGACCAGCCACCCACGACCCAGGAGACGGACGTCGTGGGCGACGAGCAGGCGCTGTTGACCCGGCCTGTCGCAGTGGCGCGTCACCACGACCCGCAGCGGCCGCAGCAGCAGCGAGCGGCGAAGGCGAGCGACCGCGCAGCTGTTGCGCGGTAGCTGCCCAGCCGAGTCACCGCGGCGTGCAGACCATCGAGGTCGATCCCGGCCGCGGACGCGGCGGCGAGCAGCTCGTCACGTTCGGTGATGGAGGTGCGCGCCCGCCACAAGTCGAGGATGGTGCGCTCGACACCGGTACAGGCAATACCATCCCGTATGGTCCGGTCCTCGGGGGCGAGCTGCCGCCACCGGCACCGCACCCCGGGCAACGGCGCCGTCCCCCGGGCCAGGTTCAGCTCGTAGGTGGGCGGCTCGTCCTGCAATCCGTGCAGGGCCCCGGCGGCGCCGTGGCTGAGGGCCGCGCCGGGTCGGGCCAGGGTGAGGGCCGCGGCCTGCTGGCGCCAGGACGGCCTGCTACCGGCGACGGAATACACCGAGGTGAGCCCGTCCATCGGCGTCAGCCAGCCGCGGTCGACGGCCCGCTGCAGCCGCCGACGGCCGATGCCGTGCCGGGCCGCCTGGTCGACGTTGAGCACGCCGTGCTGCTGCGATGCCAGCTCGAGCAGGCCGTGGAGATCGCCGTCCGCCATGCCCACAGCATCCACGCCGGGTGTGACAGTGAAGCTCGACGCGGGGAGCGTGCCGGGCCCGCACCCGGCGTGCCTCACGGCGTCGTCTGGGGACTGACCGGATGCGGCTGATCTCCAGACAACGGGTCGGGGCTCGCATTGTCTGGGAACCGACCGGGTTCGGTCGATTCCCAGACATCGCCGCAAGGGACTGCGAGCCGGCCACCGGGGCTCAGGCCGGGACCGGCTCCGCCGGCGCGTCCTCGGCGGCCCGGCCGGCCCGGAACGCCGCCGACTGGCCCCGCGCCGCCACCGGCACGTGGGCGCCCGCCGCGGCCAGACCGAAGCGCGGCATGTTGTTGTAGATCGCCTCGTAGCCGCCGGCGGGCACCAGGTACGTCTCGTGGAAGATGCCGACCGACCCATCGGTACCGATCCGCTGGTTGAACGCCCGCCACGCCGGCAGGTGCCGCTGGTCGGGGTTGCGGGCGTAGGCGGCCAGCTGTTCGAAGCTGTCCCAGTACTGCACCACCATGATCGTCCGGCCCTGGAGGAACGTCTCCACGTGCAGCAGACCGGAACCCGGCGTCTCCATGAGCTCGCGGATCATGGGACCCATCGCCCGGGCGGTCGGCGCCCACTTCCAGAACTGCCACAGGCGGTTGATCCGCATCCCGATGTGGAACACCACGAACGATCCGTCGCGCTGTGCGCTGAACCGACCCGCCACGACCTCGCGTCCCATCAGGGCACCTCCGACTCGATTGGATAGTGAAACTATCCAATCAGATCGGGGGCCCGAAGGCAAGACCCTGAGTCGCTAGCTTCGCCCCGTGCGGATGAAGGAGCTCTCCGAGCGCAGCGGCGTGCCGGTCCCGTCGATCAAGTACTACCTGCGCGAGGGCCTGCTCGATCCCGGCGAGGCCACGGGCGCCACCCAGGCCCGTTACGACGGCCGCCACGTCGAGCGCCTCCGCCTCATCCGCGTCCTGCGCGAGATCGGCGATGTCCCCGTCGCCCGCATCGCCGCCGTCGTTCGCGCCGTGGAGGACGAGTCGCTCCCCCTGCAGGACCTGCTGGCCACCGCCCACCACGCCCTTGGGCCGGAGCCACCCGAGGGCCAACCCTCCACCACCCGCGGGGAGGTCCTGGGCCACCTGCGTGCCGCTGGTTGGGACATCTCGACGAAGGCGCCTGCGCTCGATGTCCTCGCCGCCGCCCTCGACGCACTGCGCACCATGTGGGGCCCGGACGTCGGCCCCGAGGTGTTCGACAGGTACGCCGCGGCGGCGTTCGACATCGCCAGCACCGAGCTGGACAGCGTCGACGCCACCGGCGGGCGCAGCGCGACCGTGCAACAGATCATCGTCGGTACGGTGGTGTTCGAACAGGCGCTCGTCGCCCTGCGTCGCCTCGCCCAGGAGCACCACAGCCATCGTCGGTTCGCTTCGGGCGACGCCGGTTGACCTACCGTGCGGCCATGGAACTCGGCTGCGCGTTCGCCAACCTCGACCTCGGTACCGACTTCGGCGCCATCCGCGACGTCGTCCAGGCCCTCGACGACAACGGCTTCGCGGTCGTCACCGTCAACGACCACGTCGTCGGCGGCCACCCCGACCGCGCCAACGGCGAGAAGGTGCACACCTACGAGACCGCGGTGCACGAGCCGCTGGTGCTGCTGAGCTTCATCGGGGCGGTCACCAGCTCCATCGGGCTGGCCACCGGCATCCTGCTGCTGCCCCAGCGCCAGACCACGCTCGTCGCCAAGCAGGTCGCCGAACTGGACCTGCTCAGCGGCGGCCGGGTGCGGCTCGGCGTCGGCGTCGGCCGCAACTGGATGGAGTACGAGGCCCTCAACGAGGACTTCACCAACCGCGGCGTGCGGATGGAGGAGCAGGTCGAGGTGCTGCGCCGCTACTGGACGGAGGAGCTGGTCACCTTCGAAGGCCGCTGGCACCACCTCGACCGGGTCGGCATCAACCCGCTGCCGGTGCAGCGCCCGATCCCCATCTGGATGGGCTCGTTCTTCGGGTTCGTCGTCGAGCGGGTCCTCAAGCGGATCGGCCGCATGGCCGACGGCTGGCTGCCGCAGTTCCCACCCAACGAGGAGTTCGCCGCCGTGCTCGAGCGCGTCCGCGGCTACGCCCGCGAGGCGGGGCGGGACCCGGCCTCCTTGGGCATCGAGTGCGGCATGCGCATCGGGCCCGACGACGACCCGCAGCGATGGGTGGAGACCGCCACCGCCTACGAACGGCTGGGCGCCACCCACCTCAAGGCGACCGCGGCGGGCAACGGGTTCACCCATCCGCAGCAGCATCTCGAGCTGCTGCTGCGCTGGAAGGACGCCGTCACCGCTCGCTGAGCCGCCCGGCGTTCACGGCGAGGGCGGCGGCGGGTTCCGCTCGTCGGCCCGCAGCGGGAGGTCGGCGTCGAGCAGCGTCAGCCCGTCGGCGACGGCGGGCGGCGGCTCCGCGTCGTCCAACAGCCGTCGCGCCCGCGACGGCACCCGTGAGCGCGCCGGCCGCTCCCGTTCGGCACCGCCCGTCGGCGGCGACGGCTCGGGCGGCACCAGCCCGATGTGCTCCTCCTCGACCACCCGCACGACGTGCTGCAGCCGCCGCTGCGCCCACGGCACCAGACCGCCCGGTACGGCGACGGTGATGACGACGAGCGCCAGGCCCCACACCAGGTACGCCCCGCCGCCGGGGGCGTCGGGGGGCACGCCCGCGGCACCGAGGGACAGATCGAGCTTCTGCAGCAACCACGGCGTGCCCATGAACGCCAGCGAGGCGGCGACCGCGCTGGTCAGCGAACCGGCGCCGAACACCGCCACCATGGCGTAGAGCGCCAGCGAGCGCATCACGTCGAAGCGGGCGCTGGTGACCGCCTGGGTCTGCACGGCGACGAACGCACCGCCCACTGCCGCCAGCGCGGTGGCGGTGGCGAAGGTGAGGGTCCGCACCCGGGTCAGGTCGACCCCCATGGCGACCGCCGCCGCCTCGTGTTCGCTGCCCGCCCGCACGGCCCGCCCGAACGCGCTGCGGCGCAGGTTGGCCAGCATCCAGCCGAGCCCCACCGCGGTGAGGACGCTCACCACGTGCAGCCAGGCGAAGGTGCGCCCGGCCGGCAGCGGCAGCCACGACGGCGCCTGGGGCACGTCGGTGGGCGGCGGGCCGAGCTCGCCGCCGGTGAACCACTTGAACCGGTTCAGCAGCGACGGGAAGATCACCGCCAGGGCGAAGGTGACCATCGCCAGGTACTGCCCGCGGATGCGCAACGCGGGGAGCGACAGCAGCCCACCGACCACGAACCCGGCCACGGCGGCCACCACCACCCCGACGAAGGGGTGCAGCCCCCAACGCGCCGCGCCGATGGCCACCGAGTACGCCCCGACGCCCATGAACGTGGCGTGGGCGAGCGAGATCCGCCCGGCGTCGCCGATGAGGAACCCGAGGCCCCACAGCGCCACCGCGGTGGCGACGACCTCGGTCAGCAGGCGGGCCTCGACGTAGGGCAGCACGAACGCCGCGCCGATCACCACCAGCACGGCCGCGATCGCCGAGCCCACCACGGCCCGCCGCCAGGTGGCGCTGTTGCGCACGATCGACCAGCGGGGCGCGGCGCCCGCCGCCCGGGACCGGGCCGTCGCCTCCGTCGGCGGGGCGGCGCCGGGAACGCCGTGGTCGAGGCGCAGCGTCCGGCTCGCGGCGCCGCCGAACAGGCCCCCGGGCCGCACGTAGAGCATGATGATCATGAACCCCACCAGCAGCGGGAAGGCGAGCACGGCATCCACGCCGGGCACGTAGCCCCCGAGCATGCTCTGGCCCACCCCCACGATGACGCCGCCGACCAGTGCCCCACCGGGGCTCGACAGCCCGCCGATGCTGGCCGCCACCAGCGAGTAGACCAGCAGCCTGGTCATCATCGACGGGGTGAGCAGCAGACGGGTGGCGGCCAGGCACCCGACCAGCGCGCCCAGCGCCGCCGCCAGCGCCCACGTACCGCTCAGTACCGTACCGACACGTATCCCGTGCAGGGCGCTGTTGGTGCGGCTGGAGGATACCGCCCGGAAGGCGAGCCCGAAGCGGCTGCGCAGCAGGAACACGTGCAGCAGGCCGAGCACCACCAGCAGCGTGCACCACATGCCGATCGTGGTGTAGCGCAGGCGGGCGCCGAGGAAGAGGAACTGGTCCTGCGGGGCGTCGGGGAACGGCGGGGGGAAGGCGCGGGTGCCGTTGCCGAACCATTGGCTGGCCAGCGCGTTGACGAGCAGGAGCACGGCGACGGTGAGGCTCAGCGCCGCGCCGGCGTCGTGCTCGGGGACGCGCCGCAGCAGGAAGCGCTCCAACGCGGCGCCCAGCACGGCGGAGCCCGCCATGGCGGCGACGATGGCCACCGCCCGGGGCCAGGGGGCGCCGGGCAGCCAGCGCGCCGCCAGGGTGGTGCCGGCCAGCGCCGGGGTGGCGGCCGAGGTGAGGATCAGGGCGAGGTACGTGCCGGACGTGGCGAGCTCGCCCTGCGCGAGGTTGACGCGCCCGGTCGCCCGGTAGACCAGGGTGATGGCGAGGGCCAGCGAACCGTAGAGCGAACCGTTGGCCAGACCGTCCAGTACGCGCTGCAGCAGCAAGCCCCCGTTCATGGGCGGACCTTACACGGCGGCCGAGATCTGCCGTTCCGGTAAGCGGATGGTTAGGGATCGGTTAGCGCTCACCCGGGCCGGCGACCGCAACGATGGGCCGTTCGGGGGTGTCCGCACGCTCGGCGGGACCCTTCGCGTTGCGGCGCCGGGGTAGCGTCGGCGGGGTGGATGCACGCACCTGGATCACCCGTTTCGCAGCCGAGCTCGGCGTCGATGGTCCTGATGAGGCCCTGTTCGAGGCCCTGTTGGACCTGGCCGGCACCGCGGCCCACGCCTCGGAGCGCATGGCCGCGCCGGTCGCCTGTTACCTCCTCGGTCGGGCCGGGGTGGACGTGGCCGAGGGGGCTGCGGCCGCCGCCCGGGTCGGTAACCGTTGAGCAAAACCCTGGCCGAACCCCTGGCCCCGCGACGGGGTCGGGTTCCTACACTGGTCCGTGATGAGCGACGAAGCGGGCCGTGCCGGGCTGGCCACCTATCAGATCGGTGAGGTCGCCAGCCGGATCGGGCTGTCGCAGCGCACCATCCGACACTACGACGACCTCGGGATCGTCAAGCCGTCGGCCCGCACCGCGGGCGGGTTCCGGCTGTACACCCAGACCGACCTCGATCGGTTCCAGCTGATCAAGCCGTTCAAGCCGCTCGGCATCGGCCTCGACGAGGCCCGGGTGGTGACCGGGGCGCTCGCCGTGCTCGACGACGTGGCCTCGGCGCCTGCTGCGGTCGAGCTCGCCCGGGCCGAGCTGCGCCGGGTCCTCGCCCTGGTCGCCACGCGCCAGGCCGAGCTGGAGGAGGCGTTCGCCGCCTCCCGGGCCACCGTCGAGCGACTGCAGCAGGCGTTGGACGCCACCACGCCCGCGCTGGCCGACGCCGTCGGCTCCTGATCCCGTTCGATCCCCGACCCGGTCGACCCGGCACCACCGTTGGGGGTGGGCGAGGTGCCGGCGGCCCCGCGTGAGGTGGCGGTGGGCGACGGGGACGTGCTGCTGCTCTACACCGACGGGCTGATCGAGACCCGCGGCGAGGGCATCGAGATCGGGTTGGAGGCGCTGCGGTCCCGCTTCGGCGGGTTGGCCGCGC
>JADLEF010000081.1 GCA_020846295.1 Acidimicrobiales bacterium | reverse complement strand
GCCCTCGCCCGACACCGCGGTGAACAAGCTCATCGAAGCGGTGCAGAACTCCCGCAACCACCGGTACTCGCTGTCCAAGGGCATCCCGAACCTCCGGCTGGCGGTGGCCAACCTCTACGAGCGCCGCTTCGGCGTGCAGCTCGATCCCGAGACCGAGGTCATCAACACCATCGGGGCCAAGGAAGGCCTCACCCACCTCATGTGGACGCTGCTGCAGCCGGGGGACACCTGCCTGGTGCCCTCGCCCAGCTACCCGATCCACATCTGGGGGCCGATCTTCGCCGGGGCCACCATCCGCGAGGTGCCCATCGGGACGGGCGAGGACTTCTTCGAGGCGATGAAGGCGAACTGGGAGTACTCGTGGCCCAAGCCCCGCGTGGCGGTCATGAGCTTCCCCCACAACCCCACCACCACCTGCGTGGACCTCGACTTCATGCAGAAGGTGGTGGACTTCGCCCGCGAGCGCGACATGGTGATCGTGCACGACAACGCCTACGCCGACATCGGCTTCGACGGCTACGAGCCGCCGTCGATCCTCCAGGTGCCCGGGGCGAAGGACGTCGCCGTCGAGCTGTACTCGATGACCAAGAGCTACTCGATGGCCGGCTGGCGCGTCGCGTTCATGGTCGGCAACGCCGACATCATCGCCGCCCTGGCCAAGCTGAAGAGCTACCTCGACTACGGCACGTTCCAACCGGTGCAGATCGCCGCCACCGTCACCCTCAACGAGGAGCCGGACTACCCCAAGCTCGCCCGCGACGTGTACCAGGCCCGCCGCAACGTGCTGTGCGAAGGGCTGAACCGCATCGGCTGGGAGATCACCCCGCCCAAGGGCACCATGTTCGTGTGGGCGCCCATCCCCGAGGCCTACAAGGAGATGGGTTCGCTGGAGTTCGCCAGCTTCCTGGTCAAGGAGGCCGGCGTGGCCACCTCGCCCGGCATCGGCTTCGGTCCCGGCGGCAACGGGCACGTGCGCTTCGCCCTGATCGAGAACGAGGAGCGCTCCCGCCAGGCCATCCGCAACCTCCGCAAGGCGCTGGTCAAGCTGGGCTGAGGGCGCACCGCCGCCGGCCGCCGGCCTTCGCCGGTGCGGGCAGGGCAACACGCGCTTCGCAGCGCGGAAACAGGCCGTTCACGCACCCCGCGTACCCTGGCCGCATGAGCCCGGCAACCTTCGTCGTCCGTGTGTGGATACCCGATCGACCGGGCGCGCTGGGCCAGGTGGCGTCCCGGGTCGGGGCCGCCCGCGGCGACGTGACCGCCATCGAGATCCTCGAACGGGGCGGCGGCCGGGCGATCGACGAGCTCGTCGTCGAACTGCCCGACCCTGCGCTCGTCGACACGCTCGTCCGTGAGATCAACGAGGTCGACGGCGTCGACGTCGAGGACATCCGCGCCGTGGAGGGCGGCCACATCGACCCGTGGCTCGATGCGCTCGACACCGCCTCCCAGCTCGTCGGGGCCGGCTCGGCGGAGGAACTGCTCGAGGCGCTCGCCGATCACGCCTACCGGGGCATCGGCGCCACCTGGGCGGCCGTCGTCGAGCTCGACGGTACCGGCGTCCTCGCCAGCCGGGGCACCATCCCGGCGCACGGCTGGTTGCACGCGTTCCTCGAAGGCAGCCGGCACTCGGCCCGCAACGCCGAGCCCACCGCCCTGCGCGACGTGTGCTGGTCCCCGCTGCCGGCCGCCGGCGTGGCCCTCGTCATCGGCCGGGAACGCACCGCCTTCAGGGCCAAGGAACGTCATCAGGCCGCCGCCCTGGCCCGCATCGCCGATGCCTGGCTGTGCGGCCTGCAGACGATCAGCCGTCTGTCTTGCCGGCTGGCCCATCCGTCGATGACGCCTCGATCCACCGTCGCGACCGCTCCACAGCCCGGCGCCAGGATCTGAACAGCGCGTCCGCGTCGTGCCGGTCACGGAAGGGGGTGAACGCCGCCTCGGGTTGCCAGTGGCCCGCCAGCTCGTCGAGGCCGGAGAACAGGCCCGCACCGAGCCCGGCCAGCGCGGCCGCCCCCCATGCCGTCGTCTCCGTCTGCACCGGTCGGGTGACCGGCACGCCCAGCTGATCGGCCTGGATCTGCAGCAGCAGGTCCATCACCGCGGCGCCGCCGTCCACCCGCAACGCCTTGACCGCCACGCCCGCCGCGGTCGACCTCGCCTCGACCACGTCCCTGGTCTGCAGGGCCATGGCCTCCACCGTGGCGCGGGCCAGTTCCGCCCGCCCGCTGCCCCGGGTCAGCCCGACGATCGTGCCGCGGGCGTAGGGATCCCACCACGGGGACCCCAACCCGGCGAAGGCGGGCACCAGGAACACGCCGCCGCTGTCCGGCACCGACGCCGCCAGCGGTCCGATGTCGGCCGCCTCGTCGATGATGCCGAGGCCGTCGCGCAGCCACTGGACGGCGGCGCCGGTGACGAAGAGGGCGCCCTCGTAGGCGTAGGTGGTGGTCGGGCCCGGCGAGCCGGGCAGCGTCCACGCCACGGTGGTCAGCAGGCCCTCGACGACGGCCGGGCAGGTGGTGCCGACGTTCATCAGGACGAAGCTGCCGGTGCCGTAGGTGTTCTTGGTCATGCCGATCTCGAAGCACGCCTGGCCGAACAGCGCCGCCTGCTGATCGCCGGCCACGCCGGTGATGGGTATGCCGGCCGGCAGCGGACCCCCGGTCGCGGTGTGGCCCAGCACGCCGGCGGACGGGACCACCTCGGCCAGCACACCGCGCGGTATGTCGAGCAGCTCGATGAGCTCGTCTGACCACGACAGCGTGCCGATGTCGAACAGCAGCGTGCGGGACGCGTTGGTGGTGTCGGTCACGAAGCTGGCTCCGCCGGTCAACTTCCAGATGAGCCAACTGTCGACGGTGCCGACCGCGAGATCCGCGTCGGTACGGTCGAGCACGCCGTTCTCGAACCACCAGCGGAGCTTGGTCCCGCTGAAGTACGGGTCCAGCACGAGGCCGGTGCGCCGGCGTACGAGAGGGAGATGGCCCTGCGCCACCAACGCGTCGCAATACTCAGCGGTACGGCGATCCTGCCAGACGATGGCCCGGGCCTTGGCCCGGCCGGTCGAGCGCGACCACGCCACCACCGTCTCGCGCTGGTTGGTGATGCCGATGGCGGCGATCGGCTGCTCGAAGTTGGCCAGCGCCTCGGCGATGGTGGCCGACACCGCAGCCCAGATCTCCTCCGCGTCGTGTTCCACCCGGCCGGGCTGGGGGAAGTGCTGGGTGAACTCCCGGTAGGCGCTGGTCAGCGGGCGGCCCCGCTCGTCGATCACGTAGGTGCGCACCCCGGTGGTGCCGGCATCGATGGCGAGCAGTGCAGCGCTCATGGACCGCCCAACGTAGCCGTGCCGGGGGCGCGGCGATGGCGCCCGGCGGCGCCCGGTGTGGGAAGTGTCACGCCCGGAGCGTCCATGGCCGGAAGGCCGCGACATGGCCTCTAGGCTGCCCGCGATGAGAGTGTGCATCCTCACCGGCGGCGGTGACTGCCCGGGCCTGAACGCGGTGATCCGCGCCGTGGTCCGAAAGGGTGAACGCCACTACGGAGACGAGGTGCTCGGCTCGCTCGACGGGTACCGCGGGCTGCTGGACGGCGAGACCGTCTCGCTGGACGTGGAGTCCATGCGCGGCACCCTGCCCCGCGGCGGCACGGTCCTCGGCACGAGCCGCATCCAGCCCTACGCGGTCGAGGGTGGGGTGGACAAGGTGCGCCGCACGATCCACACCCTCGGCATCGACGCGATCATCGCGGTGGGCGGGGAGGGCACGCTGTCGTGCGCCCATGAGCTCGCCCGCGACGGGCTGCCCATCGTCGGGGTGCCGAAGACGATCGACAACGACATCGGCGGCACGGAGCTCACCTTCGGGTTCGACACCGCGGTGCAGATCGCGGTGGAGGCGATCGACCGGCTCCACACCACCGCCGAGAGCCACGTTCGCGTCATCGTCGTCGAGGTCATGGGCCGCCACGTCGGGCACATCGCGGCGTGGGCCGGCATGGCCGCCGGCGCGACGATGACACTGATCCCCGAGGAACCGTTCGACATCGGGGCGGTGTGCGAGTCGTTGGTTCGCCGCCACGAGCGGGGTCGCTACGCCTCCATCGTGGTGGTGGCCGAGGGCGCCGTGCCCCGGGCCGGCACGATGGACATCCCGGAGAAGGTGTTCGACCAGTACGGCCACGTCCGCCTCGGCGGCATCGGGGCCATCGTGGCCGACGAGATCGAGCGGCGCACCGGGTTCGAGACCCGGGTCACGACGCTGGGCCACGTGCAGCGGGGCGGCACCCCGACGGCGTTCGACCGGGTGCTGTCCACCCGTTTCGGGCTCGCCGCCATCGACGCCGTGCACCGGCAGGCGTGGGGTCAGATGGTGGCGCTGCGCTCGGGGGAGATGGTGCTGGTGCCCCTCACCGACGCCATCGCCAACCTCAAGGTCGTGGAAGCGGCCCTGTGGGACGACGCCAGCCAGTTCTTCGCCTGATCAGGGCCTGGCAGCGCAACCGCTACTCGGGGCAGACCCCGCCCTCGGCGCTCTGTGCGGAGTCGATCAAGCCGGGATCGTCCACCAGCTCCGAGAAGTACGAGCGGCTGTTGAGGTACGACACCCACTTGTTGGTCACGCCGACGGGCACGATGCGCACGTGGCCCTCGACGGTGAACTGCACGGCGGACACGCGCTTGCCGTTGGCCGGCGCGTAGTCCATGGCGGTCAGCGTGATCTGGCCGATCGCCAGCTGCTGCGCGTTGATGGTGGGGAAGCGGTCGAAGAACTCCTTGGTGACCTCGATGCGCACCGACGTGGTGTCGAGCGCGGTGCACGCCTCGGTCGCCACGGTGACGGTGCTGTCGGCGTCCTCCTCGGACTGCGGTCGCTGCACGGTCTGCAGCTCGCCGCCGGGGATCAGGTTGCGCAGGCCCAGCGCCCGCTCCTCGGGGTAGGTGCCGCCCGCCATCAAGTTGTTCATGATCGTCTGCAGGTTGAGCCGGCCGGCCACCGTGCGGGTCTGACGGGAGAGCTTCAGCGTCCCCTCGACGTCCTTCACCAGGTACACGATCACCTCGTGCCGCTCCTCGTCCGGCGGTAGGACGGGTGCGTCCTGCTCGGCCGGTCCGGCGAGGTCGAAGGGGACCTGCTTGGCCGGGATGAGCCTCGGGTTGCCGTCATCGGGCAGGCCACAGGCCCCGAGCGACAGCGCGGCGGCCAGGGCCAGCGCGGTGCCGAGCCGCCCCCGCCCCCGTCGTGCCGGCGGAGCCGTCGGCGCGCTCACAGGTCCGCTCCGATGCCGGCCGCCTCGAAGTCGGCCTCGGTGTCGTAGATGGAGACCGGTGTGGCCGGCAGGTAGACCACGAAGCGGGCCCCCGGCGCGCCGTCGAGGCGGTCCTCGACCCGCACCGTGCCGCCGTGCAGGCGCATGTGCTCGGCCACCAGTGACAGCCCGAGGCCGGTGCCGGTGTCGCTGCCGCGCTTGTTGGCGGTGATGCCGCGGGCGAAGCGGTCGAACACCCGGATTCGGTCCTCGAGGGGGACCCCGGGGCCGCCGTCGACCACCGCGATCTCCACGCCGCCCCGGGCGCGGGTGACAGCGACGTCGGTGACGCCGCCGGCGTACCGTTGGGCGTTGACCGCCAGGTTGGACAACACCTGCACCAGGCGGCGCTTGTCCGCCATGATGACCGCCTCCTCGAGGTCGGGATCGATGCTGATCGGGATGTCCTGGTCCGGGCAGGTCATCCGCACTGCGAGCCGTACGAACTCCCCGATGACGAGCGGCGCCCGTTCGAGCCGCTGGGCGCCGGCGTCGAAGCGGGAGATCTCCAGCAGGTCGCCGACGAGCTGTTGGAAGCGCTGGAACTCCTCGGTGAGCAGCGAGACGGCCCGCTGCGCCGGTTCGGGCAGATCGTCGGCGTAGCGCTCCAGGATGGCGACGGAGTTGGTCAGCGTGGTCAACGGTGAGCGCAGCTCGTGGCTGACGTCGGAGGCGAAGCGGCCGTCTCGCTCGATGCGGTCGTGCAGGGCGGCGACGGTGTGGTTGAAGGTGGAGACCAGCGGGGCGAGGTCGGGGTCGCGGGTGACGGGCAGCTTGGTGTCGAAGGACATCTCGGCCAGCGCCTCCACTGCGTCGTTGACGTCGCGCAGCGGGGCGAGGACCCGCTTGGACACCCACCGGCCGACGAGCAGGCCGACCAGCGTGGTGAGCACCACCGCCCCGAGCAGGGCGAGCAGCATGGTGTCGAAGGTGCCCTCGAGGTCGGCCAGGGAGGAGATCTCGTAGTAGGCCACCCAGTCCGGGTTGGCCGCCTGGGCGGCCGGCGCGACCTCGGTGGGCACGGTGCTCGCCGTGGTGGCGGTCGGATCAGAGGCCGCCGGGGTCGCCGGGGCGGACGGGGCGGCGGTCACGCCGGCGCCCAGCTGCACCGGCACCCCGATGTACAGCACCGGCTCCGCCTCGATGTGGCTGCGGAAGATGGCGGCGCGGCGGCCGTCGACCGCGAGGCTCAGCTCGACGGGGATGTGGTCCGGATCGAAGCTGGTGTTGCCGACGGTGCGCGACGACGAGATCGTCTCGCTGCCGGCCTTCAGCACGGCGAGCCCGTCGATCGGTGCCCTGCGCAGCAGGTCGTCCTGGGTCAGCTCGGCGACGCCGACGGCGAGGATCTGGCTGCGGAGCTGGCGGGCGTTGGTGAACGCCTCGTCGAGGGCGGTGGCCTCCCGCCGCTCCATGGTCGACGCCTGGATCAGGAAGTAGGTGGCGCCGGCGAGGCCGAGCGAGAGCAGGAACGACAGCAGACCGAACGACGAGATGACCCGGGCCCGGAGCCCGATGCGTCGACGTTGGGTTGCCACGAAACCGTCCTGTTCACCCGCGCTGCTGCTGGGGAGCTGCCTCCCGGCCGGCGCCGCCGCGCCGGATGCCTCGTGCCCGCCAGCGTAACGGCATCAAACCGCTCCCCATTGTGGCGGGTCCCGCAGGGTTCGCACACAGCGGGCGCCGACACCCCGGGGCGGGCGCGGCCCCCCGGCTCAGGTCTGCAGCTTGTAGCCCAGCCCGCGGACGGTCACCACGTGGCGGGGGTTGGCTGCGTCCTGCTCGACCTTGGTGCGCAGGCGGCGGATGTGCACGTCCACCAGACGGCCGTCGCCGAAGTAGCCGTAGCCCCACACCCGCTCGAGCAGCACCTCTCGGGAGAACACCCGCCCGGGGTTGTTGGCCAGCTCGCACAGGAGCTTGAACTCGGTGCGGGTCAGGTGGACCTCTTCGCCCGCCACGGTGACCACGCCCTCGTCCTGGAGGATCTCGAGGTCGCCGAAGCGCATGTGGGACATGGTCGGCTCGTTGGAGCGGGAGCGGCGCAACAGGGCCCGGATCCGGGCCGACAGCTCCTTGGGGGCGAAGGGCTTGGTGAGGTAGTCGTCGGCGCCCGCCTCCAGCCCGGCCACGATGTCGTGGGTGTCGTCGCGGGCGGTGACCATGATGATCGGCACGTCGGACACCTTGCGGATCGACCGGCACACCTCGAAGCCGTCGACGCCGGGAAGCATGATGTCGATCAGCACGACATCGGCAGGCGCCCGGTTGAACACCTCCATGGCCTGCTCGCCGTTCTCGGATTCCTCGACGATCCAGCCCTCTGCTTCCAGAGCCAGTTTCACCGAAGCCCGGATGCGTTCGTCGTCCTCGACGGTCAGGATGCGCGTACCCACGCGTCCTATCGTGCCCTACCAGGCCCCGAACATGGTGCCTTTCGGTCGCAGTTGTTGGCGGCGGCGACCCGCGCCGCACGCAGCGACCGCGGAACGTGGTTCAGGAAGCGCCGCAGGCGATGAGACGGTCGCGCAACGGGCGGTGCAGCGCCGGGGTGGTGGCGACCACGAACGACGGGGAGGCCGGCCCACCCCACAGGTCGGACACGATGGCGCCCGCCTCGGCGGCGATGAGGGCACCGGCGCCGTAGTCCCACGCGTTGAGGCCCGTCTCGAAGTACCCGTCGACCCGCCCGCAGGCCACCGAGCACAGGTCGACGGACGCCGCGCCCATGCGACGGATGTCCCGGACGGAGGGCAGCAGGTTGGCCACGATGCGACCCTGCTCGCCTCGACGGTCGGCCTGGTAGGAGAACCCGGTGGCGATCAGTGCGGTGTCGAGCGCCGTCGCGCCGGAGGCCTCGATCACCTCACCGTTGCAGCGTGCGCCGCCGCCGGCGGTCGCCTCGAACAGCTCGTCGAGCCCGGGGATGGCGACCACGCCGGCCACCGTCGTGCCGTGGTGCTCGGCGGCGATGGACACGGCGAAGGCGGGGATGCGGTAGACGAAGTTGGTGGTGCCGTCGATCGGGTCGATCACCCAACGGACCCCGGAGCGGCTCGGCCGACCCCCGCCCTCCTCGCCGAGGATGCCGTCCTCGGGGCGCGCCGCCAGGATGCGGTCGATGATCAGCGCCTCGACCTGGTGGTCGACCTCGGTGACGAGGTCGGTGGCGCTGGACTTGCTGCTCGTCGCGTGCCCGCCCCGGCGAACCGCTTCGATGAGCAGCTCGGACGCCTCGGTGGCGGCGGCGCGGGCGAGCTCGAGCAGCTCGGCCGGGCTGTCGCCGATCACGTGATGCCGCGATCGCGTCGGCGGCCACCGGCGCGCCACTCACCCATCGCCCGCAGGGTCAGCACCGCGACGATGGCGACGCCGCCGGCGCACAGCAGGGCCCCGGCGACACCCACGCTGCCGGCGGCGAGGGTGCAGCCGCCGTCGCAGGACAGATCGACGACGCCGTACCCGATGAGGCCGCCGCACAGTCCCGCGACGACCACGGCTGCGAAGGCGAGGATCCGGGCGGCGAGCGGCGGCAGCGCGGACGCGGGCGCGGCGCCGTCGACGGGGTCGGGGGGAGCAGCCATCACCCGCCATTGAACCCGCGCGCCGCCCACCGTGGCGAACCGGCGTCGGGAGCGGCCGGGGCCCGTCCGCGGTCGGCGGGCCCTGCCCGCAGCGACGATCGTCCTATGCGCCGGCTCAAGCTGTGAGCCGATCGGTCCGATGATTCGGCCGTGATCACCGTGACGGAGCTCGACACCCTCTCGCTCGTGCCGCCGGCCCGATTCGGCCATCTGCTGGCCGAGTACCGCTGGGCGAGCGGCGTCGACCTCGAGTCGCTGTCGCACCTCACCATCGGCCGTTTCGACGTCGTCGACCTCGCCGACATCGAAGCCGGCCGCCGACCCCTCGCCGACGACGACCTGGTGCTGCTCAGCGCCATCTACGGGGTGCACAGCGAGGGAGCGGTGCACCCCCGCCGCACCCGCCTCACCATCGACCTCGAGGAGGGGTTCCTGGCCAGCGGATCGCACCGGCGGCTGCTGCACCCCGACGACCTCGTCGACGACGTGCTCGTGCGCTACCTGGGCCTCATCATCGCCCTGCGCGGTGCGGCGCCGGGTGCGCAGCTCCCGCTGCGCCACGACGACCTGCTCGTGCTGAGCGACGCGCTGCTCTTCGAACCCGAGGAGATCGAGACGCGGCTGGCGACGTTGATGACCAACCCCCGTGACCGCGTCGGCCGCCGGGTGCGCCGGCTGAGCCGTCGCACGGTGGTGCCGGAGGCCGGCATCCTCGTCGCCGCCACCGGCGAGGGGTTGCTGGTGCTCGACGGCAACGGCGAGCAGCCCGACGGCGGGATCGCCCTGCGCCCGGCGACCGTCGGCTCCAACGTGATCGCCCTCGCCCGTCGGGAGCGTCCCGAGGCGGAGTCCTTCGCCGCCCGCTCCGCCTGACCCGCCCGCTCCGTGTGGGCGTCCCTCCGGCGCCTCGCGGTCAGCCCTTGCGCAGGGCCACGACCGTGCCCTTCGTCGCCGCCACCAACGCCTGCGGCGCGACGCAGAACACGGTGTGCGGTGTGCCCGCCGCCGCCCACACCTCGTCGAAGGCCAGCAGGTCGGGATCGATGAACACCGGCAGCCGGCGGCGATGCCCGAATGGTGGCACGCCGCCGATCGGGAAACCGGTGGCCTCGCGGACCTGGTCGGCGTTGGCCCGGCCCGTCTTCGCGCCACCGGCCGCGGCCGCCAGCTTCTTCTCGTCGAGCTGGTTGGCGCCGGACACCAGCGCCAGGGTCAGCTCGCCGTCGACCAGGAAGATCAGCGACTTCACGATCTGCGCCACGTCACAGCCGATCGCGGTGGCGGCGTCGGCCGCGGTGCGGGTGCCGTCGGGGTAGGTGACCACGGTGATGTCCAGGCCGGCGTCGCGCCCGGCGTCGCGCACGGCGATGCTGTTGGCGTGCATCGGCCCCTCGGGCTGCTCCCCGGCGGCGCGGCCGCCGCCCTCCGCCCGGTCGCGCTGCCCGGGGTCGTTCGTGTCGTTGGCTGCCATGGCTGCAGAGCCTGCCATCCCCGGCGCCGGGCCCGGGTGACCGCCTAGGCTTCCCCCATGCGGCGTTGGACGGTCGGAGGGGCGCTGGTGCCGGGCCCGGAGGGGTTGCTGCTGGTGGCCAACCAGCGGCGCAACGGCAGCGTGGACTGGAGCACGCCGGGCGGCGTGATCGACGAGGGCGAGTCCCTCATCGAGGGGCTCACCCGCGAGGTCGCCGAGGAGACCGGCCTGGTCGTGACCGATTGGGACGGCCCGGTGTACGAGGTCGAGGCCGTGGCGGAGGGGCTGGGGTGGCACCTGCGGGTGGAGGCGCACGTCGCGGTGGCCTACGAGGGGAGTCTGCGCATCGGTGACCCGGACGGCATCGTCATCGATGCCCGCTTCGTGCCGTGGGCGCAGTGCGCAGCGCAACTGGTGGGCGCACCCCGCTGGGTCCAGGAGCCGCTGGCCGATTGGGCGGTCGAGCGCTGGGTCGACCGCCGCCACTTCGGCTACCGCGTCCACGGCGCGGCGCAACGGGAGATCGAGGTCGTCCGGTTGTGAGCGACCGGCCGCAGGCCACCGATGCCGGGCCGGCCGACCCCGATGCGGGGTTGCGCTGGCCCAGCGCCATCCTGCACGTCGACATGGACGCGTTCTTCGTGGCCGTCGAGCAGCGTCGAGACCCGTCGCTGCGCGGTCGCCCGGTGGTGGTCGGAGGATCAGGTCCGCGCGGCGTGGTGGCCGCGGCGAGCTATGAGGCCCGCGCCTACGGCGTGCACTCGGCCATGCCGTCGGTGCGGGCCAGGCGGCTGTGCCCCCAGGCGCTGTTCCTGCCCGCGCAGCACCAGCTCTACGCCGAGGCGAGCGCCCGGATCATGGCCCTGTTCGCCGAGATCACCCCGCTGGTCGAACCGCTGTCGCTCGACGAGGCGTTCCTCGACGTCACCGGCGCGCAGCGGCGACTGGGCCCGCCCGCCGAGATCGCCGGCCGGCTCCGCCGGCGGGTGCACGACGCCGAGCAGCTCACGTGCTCCGTCGGCGTGGCCACCACCAAGTTCCTGGCCAAGCTGGCCTCCGAGGAGGCGAAGCCCACCCCGACACCGACGGGCCCGCGTCCCGGCCGAGGCGTCTTCGTGGTCGAGCCGGGCCACGAGCTGGCCTTCCTGCACCCGCTGCCGGTCCGAGCGTTGTGGGGCGTCGGGCCCGCCACCCTGAGCCGGCTCGAGCGGCTCGGGGTGGCGACGGTGGGGGATCTGGCCGCGCTGCCGCTGGCCGCCCTCGTGGCGGCGGTGGGCGACGCGTCGGGCCGGCACCTCTACGAGCTGGCCCACAACCGCGACCCGCGCGCGGTGGAGCCCGATCGGGAGGTCAAGTCCATCGGCCACGAGGAGACCTTCGCCGCCGACCGCTTCGACCGCGCCGAGCTCGATCGGGAACTGCTCCGATTGGGCGACGCGGTGGCCCGGCGCCTGCGCGACGCCAACGTCGCTGCCGCGACGGTGACGATCAAGGTGCGCTTCGGGGACTTCACCACCATCACCCGCTCGCAGCGGCAGCCGGAGCCCGTCGACAGCGCCCTCGCCATCACCAGGGCGGCGCGCTCGCTGCTCGACCGGGTCGACGTGTCGCCCGGGGTGCGCTTGATCGGCGTGAGCACGAGCGGACTGGCCCCGCTCGACCATCGCCAGCTGCAGCTCGACCTCGACCTCGACCTCGACCGCCGGCCCGCCGCCGCAGCGCCACCCGCCGCCGGGGACGCACCGGCCGTCGCGGCCGCGAGCCGGGCGGACCAGGTGCGCCGTGCCCCGCTCCGCCGCGACCCCGCCGCCTGGCAGGAGGCGAACGACACGGTGGATGCCATCCGACGCCGCTTCGGGGCAGCGGCCATCGGCCCGGGTGCCCTCGCCGCGGCGGGTGGGCGCCTCGAGGTGTTCCAGCGGGGGCAGCGGGCGTGGGGTCCGCTCGCGCAGGACGAGCACGCAGGTACGGCCGAGCACGCAGGTACGGCCGTGGACGCGGACACGGCCGGTCCGGCGGCGGTCACCGATGCTGATGAGGACCTTCGGCGGGGTCGTTCCCGCGGAGGCCCCCGTTCTGAGGTACACCAGGCTCCACGACCCCGGTAGAGTGAGGCGCGGACGGTGCCACCCCTGGGGGCGGAGCCGTCCGCCAGGGTTCGGGAACAACCGGTCGAGCGCCAAGGGCGTGAGGGGAGTTGGGGTGCCGCTATCAGAACATGAGCAGCGGATCCTCCAGGAGATCGAGGCACGGCTCTACGAGAGCGATCCGGCCTTGGCTCGTGAAGTCGGTTCGACGACGCTGTTCACCCACGCCCTGCGCAACATCAAGTGGGCCGCGCTCGGCTTCCTTGCCGGCATGGTGCTGATGGTCGCCGCGCTGTCCACCCACTGGGCCATCGCCTTCGTCGGCTTCCTGGTGATGCTGTTCAGCGCCTTGGCCGTGGAACGAAACGCCCGCAAGATGGGCCGCGCCGGTTGGCAGCAGCTGACCGGCCAGAGCCGGGGTGACGGGGTGCGCAGCCTGCTCGGCTCGACCGGCCAGAAGATGCGCGAGCGCTTCCAGCGCAACGTCGAGGAGTGACGGCGGGCGCTCGGCCCGATCGCTCAACGGTGCGTCGCCGAACCTGAGCCCACCAGCCGGCCTCGGCGCTCCTCGGTGTCCCCGTCGGTGCGGTTGCCGTGGGTGGCCGCATGCCACCCTCGACGCAACAGCGGCCGGGGGTCGAGCGCAGCCCTGATGCGTTCCCCCGCGGTCGTCTGCTCTCGAACCGCCCGTTGCACGCCGGCGGCGAGCACCGTCGCCCGCTCCACGGTGCGCTCGTCGGGATGCTGCGGCGCGTAGCGGGCGGTCGTGGTGAGCTGCGCCAGCTCCCGCACCTGGGTCCCCGCCCGGCTGCGGTTGTCGGCTCGCACGGCGAACTCGTTCGGTGTTTCGCCGACCGCCTGTCGCACGCCGATGAGGTGCAGCGCGTCGGTCGCCTCCCGCCAGGCGACGTCGACCCGGGCGTTGGGTGTGCGGGCGCCGGAGCGGCGCAGGCGGCGCCGTAGGAGGTGCACCAGCGGCACCACCAGCACGTACAGGGCGGTGAGGCCCAGCACCACCAGCACGACGCGGGCGCCGGTGGTGTCCACCGCCCGGGTGTCGCCCGAACCGCCGCCGAGGCCTTCCTCGGGCAGACCCTCGGAGACGACACCGCCGGCGGGGAACTCGTCGAACGGAAGCGATGTCGCCGTCGGGTCGGCTGTGGGGTCGGCAGCGGTGGTGGTGGTCGTGCTGCCGTTGGGGGCGATGTCGCTGTCCTGCTGCTCGGAGGTGCCCGTGTAGCCGGCGGCGGGGGCGCCGCGGCCCGGGGTGGGCTCGAACAGCAGCCAGCCGATGCCGGCGAGGTACACCTCGGGCCAGGCGTGCGAGTGGCGGCCCTTCACGACGTAGAGGTCGGGGTTCTCCGGATCGGAGACGGGATCGCCCGGCGTGAAGCCCACCGCCACCCGGGCCGGCAGGCCGATCGAGCGGGCCATGGCGGCGAAGGACCCGGCGAACTGCTCGCAGTAGCCGGCCCGGATGTCGGAGAAGAGGAAGTCCTCGATGGCATCGATGTCCTGCCCGGCGGTGACCTCGGTGGAGTAGGTGTAGTTGCCGCGGAAGTAGTCCTGCAGCGCCATCGCCTGCTGGTAGGGGGTCGACGCGCCGGCGGTGATGTCCTGGGCGAGCTCTCGCACCCGGTCGGGGAAGCGGCGCGGCAGCGTCAGGAAGTCCTCGGCGATGTCGGCGGGGACGGGGCCCGTGGCAGCCAACAGCTCCTCGGGGGTGGGGGCGTTGCGCTCCGAGGTCACCGTGTACTCGAGCCCGTCGGAGGTCTCCTCGTCCACGATGAGCGTGGCGGTGACCTGCTCCCAGCGGACGTCGCGGTCCTGGGTCGACACGCTGATCGGTGTGAAGGCGGCCGGCAACCAGATCTGCGAGAGGTTGGAGATGGAGAACGTCTGGGCGATGATCGAGTCGGGCTGGGCGGAGCTCGCGCCCGGGAGGTTCCCGTTCACCTTCTCGAAGCGCTTGGAGGACTTCCACGTCCGCCCGTCGAACTCGTCGAGCGCGGTGAGGCGCCAGTAAGCCCGTTCGGGGCTGGTGACGCGGAACACCTCGGTCTCGCGCTGGTCGACCAGCCGCTGCTTGATGTCGACCAGCGGGGACACGGTGATGCGGGTGTCGTCGTCGTTGCCGATGTCCTTGACGTCGAACAGCGCCTGCGAGGTGGCGCCGGGCAGGAACGGCCCGACCGCGGCGACCCCGACCAGGGCGACCGCGGTGATCCCGGCGCCGACCGCGAGCTGGGCCCGGGTACCGGCCCGGCCGTCGCCACGCACCCAGCTGGGGCTCATCTCGAGCCGGGCCAGGCGGTGCAGCAGCAGGAAGCCCACCGCGGCGAGGAAGAACACCGCGGTCACCACGGTGCGGGACTGGTCGGCACCGAGCAGCGAGGCGAACACGAACAGCGACCCGGCCGGGATGGTGGACTCGACCGGCGCCCACAACCGGAACGCCGACCAGTCCCCGAGGAAGGCGACCAACCAGAAGCCGATGGCCGATCCGGCGACGAAGCCGCGGACCGGTTCGACCGGTGCCTGGTCCTCCCGGAATCGGGTGACCGCCTCGCCGAGGTCGTCGGTGAACGTGCTCCAGGTCAGCGAGGTGGGCAGCCCGGCCCGGGTCGTGGAGAAGTAGAACAGCCAGCTCAGCAGCAGGACCATGGCCAGCAACGACGCCACCGCGGCGACGGTGACCGGCACGCGCCGCCGGCGCAGCAGCGCAGCGATGGCGTGGGACAGCGCGGTGGCGGCGAGCACGGGCCCGAGGAAGCTGCGGTCGGCGAAGAGCCGCACGAAGCTCAGCGCCGCCGCAGCGGTGACCACCCACAGGCTCAGCTCGGCCGGCAGGCGCAGTGTGGGCTTGGCGGCATCGCGCCGGATCCTGCGCCCGTCGCCGGGCTCGGCGGGGGGCCGTGGTGCACCGGCGGGTGCGCCCTCACGGGGCAGGGTGGCGGTCATCGGATCGGACCTCCTGGCGCGTACGGTGATGCCGACGGGACGGCGCCGGCGTTCGGTCCTCTGGGCGATGGGCTCCCGGACCCGGCCGTGCTGCGGGCGGTGCCCACGAGGCCGGACTGGTTCCACCGCACGGCGAAGTGGTCGTTCGGGCCGCAGCGAAGGATGTGGGGCAGGCCGGCCACCGGGGTGGCGCCCGCCCCGGCCCGGCCGTCGTCGGTGGGTGCGTCTTCGAACAGCACGGTGGCGACGGTGCCGAAGCGGCGGGTGACGCCGCTGAGGCGCGGCACGTCCGCAGCCGGCATGGCGCCGAGCACCATCACCAGCGAGCCGCCCACCCCGTTGCGCACGAGGTCGTCCAGACCGGCCTGCAGCGTGGCCTTGTGGTCGGTCTTCAGCAACGCGAGGTGGTGCAGCAGCGCGTCGAGGTGGGAGCGGCCGAGACCGAAGCCGGAGTCGCGGCGGTCGGTCCCCATCAGCCGGATCTGATCACCGCGGCCGTGGGCGGCGACGAGCACCGACGCGGCGGCCGACACCGCCCGTTCGAACGTGGAGCCGCTGTGCGACGCGTCCCGCACGTCGAGCAGCACGGTGGTGCGCTCCTGCCAGGGCAGTTCGTGCTGGCGGATCATCAGCTCGCCGGTGCGGGCGACCGACGGCCAGTGGACCCGGCGCAGATCGTCGCCGACGACGTAGGGCCGCAGCGCGTAGAAGTCATCGCCGACGCGGCCCAGCGCGTTGGGATGGCGCGAGGTGGCCTGCGGGTCGTGGCTGGAGGCGTGCTCGAGGGCGAGCAGCTCGTCGATGTGCGGGTACACCACGAGCTGCGAGGTGCCCAGCCCGGTGGTACGGGACTCGCACAGGCCGAACGGGTCGGCGACGATGAGCTCCAGCGGGCCGACCGACAGCGCACCCCGACGCTCCGTCGGCAACTGGTAGGCCGCCCGGGCCTGCTCGTTGTGGCCGAGCGGTGAGACCAGCAGGTTGGCGCCCCGCGTGCCGGTCACCGCGTCGTGCAGGCGCAGGGTGGGGGTCTTGCGGCGGGCGTGGTTGGCCAGGCGCAGCTCCACCCGGGCCGGCCCACCGGCGTGGACCCGCGGCGGGACCAGCGTCCTGGAGATGCCGATCTGCAATCGGGCGAGGTTCACGGCCAGCAGGGCGACCGCCACGAGGGCGGCGGCGCCGGCGCCGAGCAGGTACAGCTCGAAGGCGCCGAGGACGCGGCCGGCCACGACCAGGCCCGCCGCGCCGGCGAGCACCCCCCACCCGGTGCGGGTCAGCATCGGCCGGCCGTGGTCACGTCGTCACCGCCTACGGTGGTCACGCGGCGTCAACGGTTGGTGGGGACGGGGACGGGGACCTGGGCCAGGATGTCGGCCACCACCCGGGAGGCGGTGAGGCCCTGCAGCTGGGCGTCGGGGTTGAGCATGAGCCGGTGGGCCATCACCGGTTCGGCCAGCGCCTTCACATCGTCGGGGGTGACGTAGTTCCGGCCCGCGGCCGCGGCCCGGGCCCGGCACACCCGCTGCATGGCGAGCGTTGCCCGCGGGGAGAGGCCGACCCACACGTAGGGGTGGCGGCGCGAGGCGTCGGACAGGTCGACGAGGTACTCCTTGATGGCCGGGGCGACGTGCACGGCTCGCGCCGCGGCGACCATGGCGTCGAGCTGGCGGGTGGTGAGCACCGCGGTCAGGTGCTCGAGCCCGTCGGTCTGGCCGTGGGCGTCGAGGATGGCGATCTCGTCGGCGCGAGAGGGGTAGCCCATCGACAGCCGCATCAGGAACCGGTCGAGCTGCGAGTCGGGGAGGGGGTAGGTGCCTTCGTGCTCGATCGGGTTCTGCGTCGCCAACACGAGGTGTGGCCGTGGCAACGCGTAGGTCTGGCCGTCCACGGTGACCTGCTTCTCGGCCATCGCCTCCAGCAGGGCGGACTGGGTCTTGGGCGACGCCCGGTTGATCTCGTCGGCCAGCACGATCGAGCTGAACACCGGACCGGGCCGGAAGGTGAACTCCGACGCCGAGCGGTCGAACACGGTGACCCCGACGACGTCGGAGGGCAGCAGGTCCGGGGTGAACTGGATGCGGCCGAAGGTCGTCTCGAGCGACGCGGCCAGTGCCTTGGCCAGCGTGGTCTTGCCAACGCCGGGGCGATCCTCGATGAGCAGGTGGCCCTCGGCGACGAGGCAGAGCACGACGAGCTCGATGACCTCGGCCTTGCCCTGGATGATCTGCTCGATGTTGCGCACCGTGCCCGCGAACAGCTCGGAGAACGTGGCGGCATCGCTCGGGGAGAGTTCCCCCGCCGGGGCGCCCGGCGGCGTCCCGTTCGAGGTCTGCCGGGGCGATGACTCGATACCGCTCGGGGACTCGTTCGCCAACGCGGGCTCCTCGGGTTCTGCGGGCTCCGGGCGAGTCCGTCAGGGGGTGACGCCAGATTCTCCGTGCTTGCGCAGCTGCACCGGCGGTTGCGTCCGCCTGGCCGTTTGCGTCTGCAAAAGCTGCCCATCAGGTTAGCGCCACGCCGGAGATCTACCGGTTGGAGAGACTACGGTCCGCGGCGTGCAAGCCGTGCTGGCCGTCGACATCGGGGGGACCAAGCTGGCCGCCGCGGTGGTCGGGCTCGACGGCGGGGTCCTCGGCCGCTGTCAGGAACCGACCGGCGACGGCGACGGGGCCGAGCTGTTCGATCGGCTGTGCGGGCTGGTCCGCTCGGCGCAGCGCGCCGCCGGGGTGCTCGGCGGATCGTGTGCGGCGCTGGGCGTCGGCTGTGGCGGCCCGATGGCTCCGCAGGGCGAGACGGTGTCGCCGTTGAACATCGCCGCATGGCGCGGCTTCCCGTTGCGCGCCGCGCTGGCCGAGCGCTTCGGGCTGCCGGTGTTCGTGGACAACGACGCCAAGGCGTTCGCCCGGGGCGAGGGTTGGCTCGGTGCGGCGCAGGGCGAGCGCAACTACCTCGCCATGGTGGTCTCGACCGGGGTGGGCGCCGGGGTGGTGGTCGACGGCCGTCTGCTCGACGGGGCGAGCGGCAACGCCGGGCACCTGGGTCACGTCATCGTCACCCCGGACGGGCGGCGCTGCCCGTGCGGGGCCGTCGGCTGCCTGGAGGCCGAGGCATCGGGCACCTCCCTGGCGGCCATGACCGGCCGCCCGGCGGCGGAGGCACCGGAGGCGCTGCGCCGCCGGACCGGTCGGCTGGTGGGCCGGGCGGTGGCGTCGGCGGTCAACCTGCTGGACCTGCGTCTGGCGGTGGTGGGCGGTTCGGTGGCCCTGGGGTTCGGGGCGCCGTTCCTGGCCGCCGCCAACGAGGAGCTGGCCGAACGCAGTCGACTGTCCTTCGCCCGGGGGGCTCGCATCGTGACCGCCGGCCTGGGCCACGACGGCCCGCTGGTGGGGGCGGCCGCGCTGGCGTGGCACGGCCTCGGGGTGGTGCTGCGGTAGGTTCGAAGCCCGTGGCCGTCGAGCGTGCGAACCGGGCCGGCGTGCCGGCGTCGGTGATCCTGAAGGTGGCCGTCGGTGTCGCCCGTCGGCCGCGGTTGTGGCCGGCCGCGCTGTTCCAGCTGCGGGCCACCGCCGCGCCGCGCTGGTGGCGTCGCCCGCCGTTCCTGCCCTTGCCCCCGCGGGACTACCTCGCCTTCCGCGGCCAGACCATGTACGGCGGTGCCGGCGTCCTGCCCGCCGCCGACGCGGCGCGTACCTCCGAGGAGGTGCTGCGATGGCTGGCGTGGACGGCGGTGGAGCACAGGGCGATGCGCCGAGCCGACTGATGATCCATACCTAGTGGTATGGCGATCGGTCGGTTCGGACTCCGGATCGACCGTCGGGGTTCAGCGGGCGGCGTAGCGAACGGTGACCCCGCCACCGGAGGCGCTCACCGCCACCGTGCGTTGGGCGTCGGGAGCGGTGCGCACCGCCACCTCGGTTGACCCCCCGCTCGAATCTGCGTCGACGCGGTAGGGCTCGCCGTCGTCGGGCAGTTCGACGGTGATCCCGCCGCCGGAGGAGTCCGCCCGCACGTCGTCGGGCGCGGTGCGGAACGAGGCGTCGATGCCGCCGCCGGACGAGTGCAGCTCCACGGTGGCGGCGTCGCTGGCTCGTAGCGTGATGCCCCCGCCGGACGAGTCGGCGACCACCGCCCCGGCGCCACCGGTGAGGGTGATGCCACCGCCGGAACTGTCGAGCACCGCGTCGCCGCCGACGTTGCGCAGCGTGATCCCGCCGCCGGAGCTGTCGATGTCGAGCCGTCCGCTGAGGCCGGTCGCGGTCACACCGCCGCCGGACACGTCGGCCTCCACGTCCATGCCGCGCGGTACCTCCAGGTCGAAGTCGGCGTCGCACACCACCGCGAGCAGGTTGGGGCACGAGCTGCGCAGCACCAGCGTGTCGCCCTCGACGCTCTCGCTGTGGCTCGGCTTGCGCAGCCCGCCGCGAAGCCTCACCGTGCCGGCGACGGTCCGATCGTCGGTGCCGGTCACCGTCACCGATCCCCCTGCGCCCTCCACCCGCACCCGCTGCACGCCGTCGAGGGGCGGCAGGGCGAGCGCCTCGGTGCGGGTCTCCGCGGCCAGCAGCTCGACCACCACGAGCGCGCCGTAGCCGAGCACGACGAGCCCGAGCACCGCGCCGGCACTCAGCCAGATCCTCCGCCCCGAGCCGCTCATTGGGATCCTTCCAGGTAGGTGAGCACGGCGAGGACCCTTCGATGATCGGTGGCGGTGGCGCTGAGGCCCAACTTGGCGAAGATGTTGTTCACGTGCTTCTCGACCGCTCCGGCGGACACCACCAGCGAGGCGGCGATGCCGGCGTTGGAGCGCCCCTCGGCCATGAGGGCGAGGACCTCGGCCTCGCGGGCGGTGAGGGCGTCGAGCTGGCTGCGCCGGCGGCGGGCGAGCAGCTGGGCGACCACCTCCGGGTCGAGCGCGGTGCCGCCCCCGGCGACCCGCTCGACGGCATCCATGAAGTCGGCCACGTCGGCCACCCGGTCCTTCAGGAGGTACCCGATGCCGGAGGGGTTGGCGGCGATGAGCTCGCTGGCATAGCGCTCCTCCACGTACTGCGAGAGGACGAGCACGGCGATGTCGGGGTGGCGACGGCGGAGCTCGATGGCGGCGCGGACGCCTTCGTCGGTGAAGGTGGGCGGCATGCGCACGTCGACCACGCACACGTCGGGGTGATGTGCGTCGACCGCGGCCAGCAGGCCGGTGCCGTCGTTCACCTCGCCCACCACCGTGTGCCCGGCGTCCTCGAGCAGGCGGACGAGCCCGGCGCGCAGCAGCACGGCGTCCTCGGCGATCACGATCCGCACGGAAGCTCCACCCGGATCAGGGTCGGCCCACCGGTCGGGCTGACGATGTCGAGGCTGCCCTCGAAGGCGGCGACGCGTTCGGCGAGGCCCTCGAGCCCGCCGCCGGGGACCCGGCGGGCGTCGCCGTGGCCGTCGTCGCCCACGTCGATGACGAGCGCGTCGCCCTCGTAGCGGATGCACACCGCGGCGTGGCGGGCCTCGGCGTGGCGGGCGATGTTGGTCAGCGCCTCGGCCACCACGAAGTAGGCCGCGCTCTCCACCGGTGCTGGTGGTCGTTGCGGCAGCGCCACGTCGACCGCCACGGGGATGGGGCTGCGGGCGACCAGGGCGGACAGCGCGGCGTCGAGGCCTCGATCCTCCAACACGGAGGGGCGCAGGCCGCGGGTGATGCTGCGCAGCTCGGCCATGGTGACCTTGAGCTCCCGGTGCGCCTCGTCGACGAGGTCCCGTGCCGTGTCGGGGTCGCTGGCGAACTTCTCCCGGGCCAGCCCCAGGCCCATGGCGAGGGTCACCAACCGTTGCTGGGTGCCGTCGTGCAGGTCCCGCTCGATGCGGCGGCGTTCGGCCTCGGCGGCGTCGATGGCGGCGGAGCGGGCCTGGTCCAACCCGCTGACGCGGTGTTCGAGCTCGGCGGTGCGGTTGCGCCCGAGCAGGGCCCGGGCGAGCCGCTCGTGCAGGCGCAGGGCGAGCAGGCTGCCGGCACAGCCGCTGGCGATGGCGGCGGCGCCGGCCACCACGGTGAAGGCGAGCCCGGTCCCGGGCACGTCGCCCACCACGCCCCCGAGACGGCCGGCGTAGAGGGGCAGCGTGATGCCGACGACGCCGAGGGTGAGCAGGCCATAGACCACGGCGAAGGTGATCATCCCCAGCGGGAACTCGACGAACCAGTAGGCGAGCGCCTTCCAGTGGTGCACCTCGAGCACCGGACCGAGGAAGCGGCCCCATCGCCCGGTCCGCGGCGCCGGGCGCGGCGGTGCGGGGATCTCGGCGCCCGTGGCGAGGGCGAGGTGGGTGCGTTGCAGGCCGGCCAGCCCGGCGGCGCCGTGCAGCGTGAGCCACAGGGCGATCAGGCCGCCGATCACCGTGATGGCCAGGCCGACGGCCAGCGACAGCCCGACGTTGACCAGCACGAACCCGCACAGCGCGACCATCGGGTTGAAGGCCAGGAAGCTGAGGCCGGCGAGGACCTGGCGGGCGGTGGACTGGGGCACGGCAGCAACCCTAAAGAGCGTGAGGGGCGGGGGCCATGCGGCGGGCCGGCGTCACCGGGGTGGGGTTGTCCTCACCATCCTCACCATCCTCACCATCCTCACCGGTATGGCGGGCTCAGCGGTCGGTGCGGGTTCGCGCCTGGCGCCGATGGTGGCGCTCGAGCGCGAGGGCGATCAGCCGGTCGATCAGCTGTGGGTAGCTCACGCCCGACGCCTGCCACAGTTTGGGGTACATCGAGATCGGCGTGAAGCCGGGGATGGTGTTGACCTCGTTGAGCAACGGGCCGCGGGCCGGGCCGTCCTCCTCGTAGAAGAAGTCCACGCGCGCCATCCCCTCGGCCCGGCAGGCCCGGAAGGCGGCGATGGCCAACCGCTGGAACCGCTCGGCGACCGCGGCCGGCAGCGGGGCGGGGATGACCAGCTTGGCCCGGCCGTCGTGGTACTTGTCCTCGTAGTCGTAGAACTCGGCGCCGGGCACGATCTCTCCGGCGACGGACACCGCCGGGTCGGTGTTGCCGAGCACGGCGAGCTCGATCTCGCGGCCGGTGATGGCCTCTTCGACCACCACCCACTCGTCGTAGGAGAGGGCGAGGTCCAGCGCGGTGGCGAACTCGGTCTCGTCGTGCGCCTTGGACACGCCGACCGACGAGCCGAGGTTGGCCGGCTTCACGAAACACGGGAAGCCGAGCTGCTCACCGGCGACGCCGGCCGGGTCGGCGGGGACCTCGTCGGCCCGCCACGCCAGCCACCGGGCCTGCGGGATGCCGTTGTAGGCGAACACCTCGCGGGCCTTCGCCTTGTCCATGGCCAGCGACGAGGCGAGCACCCCGGCGCCGACGTAGGGCACCCCGGCCAGCTCGAGCAGCCCCTGCACGGTGCCGTCCTCCCCGAAGGGCCCGTGCAGCAGCGGCAGCGCCACCACCGTGGCCGGCTCCGAGGCGTCGACCGATCCGGGCTCGGTGGCGGGCCGCGTCGCGAGGAGAGGGAGCGGGTCCACGTCGGGCCCGGACACGGCGAGTGCGTCGGGCAGCGCGTCGGGGCCCTCGGCCAGCGCGGCGAGCGCGTCGGCGGCGAGGTGCCAGCTGCCGTCGCGGTCGATGGCCACCGGCACCAGCTCGTAGCGGGCGGGGTCCACCGCTCGCATCACGTGGCTGGCGGTGACCCTGGAGACGTCGTGCTCGGCGGAGCGACCACCGAAGAGCAGGACGAGCTTGATGCGTGGCTGCACCATCGAAACGGTAGTGGTTGGCGCCGCGGCCGCTGATGATGGCGGGCAGGGAGCGCAGGCGCACGACGGTCCGCCGGTCGGAGGGTGTGCGGGGCCAGACTTGACCGGTGCAGTTCCAGCTCTCCGAGGTCGCCGACGCCGTGCACGGCGACCTCCTCGCCGCGGACGACGCCGCGGACAGCGCCGACGTGATCGTGGCGGGCGCCTCCATCGATTCCCGGGCCATCACCGCCGGCCAGCTGTTCGTGCCCATCGTGGCCGAGCGGGACGGCCACCGGTTCATCGCCTCCGCCGCCGAGCAGGGCGCCTCGGCCACGTTGCTGCAGCGGGCCGCCCTCGACGACCCGACGGTCGGGCGCGGCGGCCTGCCGGCCGTGGTGGTGGCCGACACCGCGGCCGCGCTCGCTGCGCTGGGCGTCGCCGCCCGACGCCGGTTGCGCGGCCCCGTCATCGGGGTGACCGGATCGGTGGGCAAGACGTCGGTCAAGGACCTGACCGCCGCCGCCGTGCGCGGAGCGTTCGTCACCGCCGCCTCGGAGCGCAGCTTCAACAACGAGCTGGGCGTGCCGCTCACGCTGGTCAACGCGCCCGACGACACCGAGGTGGCGGTGGTGGAGATGGGTGCTCGTGGGGAGGGCCACATCGCCGCGCTGTGCGCCATCGCCCGGCCGACGATCGGCATCGTGACCCGGGTGGCGCCCGCCCACCTCGAGCTGTTCGGCAGCGTGGAGGGCGTGGCCCGGGCCAAGGGCGAGCTGATCGAGGCGCTGCCGGCCGAGGGCGGCGTCGCCGTGCTCAACGCCGATGACCCACTGGTGCTGGCCATGGCGTCGCGCGCCGCCGGTCGGGTGCTGACCTACGGCACCGATGCGGACGTGCGCGCCGAGCAGGTCACCCTCGACGAGCGGGCCCGGCCGTCGTTCCGGGTGGTCACCCCGTGGGGGGCCGCGCCCGTCCGGCTGGCGGTGACGGGCGCCCACATGGTGGGCAACGCCCTCGCCGCGCTGGGCGCGGCCCTGGCCGCCGGTGCCTCGTTGGAGCAGGCCACCGAGGCCATCGCGGCCGCCGCGCTGTCACCGTGGCGGATGGAGCTGGCGTCGACCCCGGGCGGTGCCGTGGTCCTCAACGACGCCTACAACGCCAGCCCGGTGGCGGTGCGGGCGGCGTTCGACACGCTGCTCAGCCTGGGTGGGACCGGCAGGCGCATCGCGGTGCTGGGCCGGATGGCGGAGCTGGGGGAGACCTCGGTCGAGGAGCACCGGGCCCTGGCCGAGGTGGCCGCGGCGCGCGGCATCGTGCTGTACGCGGTCGGTACCGACCTGTACGGCGTGGCGGCCGAACACCGCTTCGCCGACGTGGCCGCGGCGGCGGCGGCGTTGGAGGACGCCGGGTTGGGGGCGGGCGACGTGGTGCTGGTCAAGGCGAGCCGTGTCGTCGGCCTGGAGCGACTGGCCGCCCGGCTGGTGGGTGGCGGGGCGCAGCCGTGACCTCCCGGCCCGGGTCGACGCCTAGCCTGGGCGGTACGAAGACCCACTACGAGACCCTCGGTGTCGCACCGTCGGCGAGCCCGCAGGAGATCCGGCGGGCGTACCGGACGCTGGCCCGGGAGTTGCACCCCGACCACCACCATCAGTCGGCACCCGACCGGGCGCAGGCCGCGGCGCGCCGCATGCGCGAGGTCAACGCGGCCTGGTCGGTGCTGTCCAACGCCTCGGCCAAGGAGCTCTACGACCTGGAGCTCAACCTGGCGGCAGCCAAGTCGCGCCCGAACCCGGTGCCGCGGCCCACCGGCGCGGCGGGCAGCGCAACGGGCAGCGGCGGGGTCGGCGCCACCCGGGTGGCGCCCCGCTACGCCACCGCCGACGATGAGCCCCTCCGCTACCGCAGCGCCGGCGACGGCCACTCGGTCGTGCGGGGCCTGCTGTGGTTGGTGGTGTTGGGCGTGCTCGCCGCCATCTTCGTGTTCACCGCCTACGCGGCTGGGGGTGGCGACGACAGCGAGGTCGACATCGGCCCGTCGCGCACCCCGACGACGGCGGCGCCGCGGGTGGCGAAGGGTGACTGCGTCCGCGAGCTCGCCGGTGCGATGGACCTGGTCAGCTGCGCTGGGGAGCACGACGCCCTGGTGGCGGACGTGGTCGCGATCGGGCGACCGTGCCCGTTCGGGGCGCGGGAGGTCTACCTGCCCGATCAGCAGGAGAGCGCGTGCCTGGTGGCCGGCTGATCGGGTCGCGCCCGGTGCGGGGTGGGCCGGTGCCCTCGCCCAGGGTCGCCGCGCTGCTGACGGGCGCCGCCCGGGTGGTGCTGGGCGGCTACTTCCGGGCGGTCGAGGTGCAGGGGAGGGCGGCGCTGCCCGCCGACGGTCCGGTGCTGGTGGTGTCCAACCACGCCAACGGGCTGGTCGATCCGATGCTCATCGCCCACGCGTTGGGTGGGTTGCCGCGCTTCGTGGCCAAGGCGGGCCTTTGGCGCTTCGCCCCGGCTCGCCCGGTGCTCGACGCGCTCGGCCTGCTGCCGGTCGTGCGCCGGCAGGATCGGGTGAAGCTGCACGACCGGAATGCGGAGACCTTCGCCCGGGCGCAGCGGGCGCTGGCCGACGGGGCGACGGTGGCGATCTTCCCGGAGGGCACCGCCCACGACGAGCCGCACCTGTTGCCCCTGCGCAGCGGTGCCGCCCGCCTGGCGCTGGGGGCGCGGGCCGAGGGGGCCTACGGCCTGCGCATCGTGCCCGTCGGTCTGGTCTTCGACGACAAGGTGGCGCTGCGATCGCGGGCGCTGGTCGTGGTCGGGATGCCGATCGAGCTCGATGGCTGGCTAGCGGACCGGGGCGAGCCGAGCGCGGACGACACCGATCGCCGCGCCGTCGAGGACCTCACCGCCCGCATCGCCCGGGCGTTGACCGAGGTGGTGCCGACCGCCGACACGGTCGAGGAGGCCTGGGCGCTGGCCCGGGCCGCCGCGGTGATCGCCGGCCGCCCTGGCGGCAGCCGCGAGGCGGCGAGCGAAGCGCCGCTGTCGCTCGCGACCGCCATCGCCCGCCGGCTAGGCGCCGCGCCCGATGCGGCCCGCGGCCGGGTCCGCCAGGCGTCGGAGTCCTACCGGACGGCACTCGAGCGGGCGGGGTTGCGCGATCACGACCTGGTGTCGCAGGAGGCGTCGGGCCGGTTGGTGTGGCGAGCGGTGGGCGCCACGTTGCGCACCGTTGCGCTGGCGCCGTGCGCCGCGTTCGGGGTGGCGGTCAACGGGTTGCCGTATGTCGTGGTGCGCCTGGCCGGTCGCGTCGCACCCAAGCCGGCGGCGCAGGCCACCATGCGGGTGGTGGCCGGCGCGGTCGCCTTCCCGTCGGCCTGGCTGACGGCGGGGGCGTTGGCCGCCCGGAGGCGGTCGTGGTGGGCGGGGGTTGTGGTGACGCTGGCCGCCGCGGCCAGCGGCTACGGCGCGGTGGTGGAGGCGGAACGGGTGACCGCGCTGCGTCGGGCGTGGCGAGGCCGGACCCGGCGCCTGGGCCTGCGGGGTCGGGTGGACGAACTGCTCGACGCCCGTCGCCACCTGGTCGAGGTGGCCAGCGAGGCGCTCGAGGACGGATCGAAGTCGCTTCTCGAGGACGTAGCGCGCTAGAGTCCACGGCTGTCCTCACGGGCGCTTAGCTCAGTTGGTTAGAGCGCAGCCTTCACACGGCTGAGGCCACAGGTTCGAGTCCTGTAGCGCCCACTCCTTTCGGTCCTGGTCAGAGGCCATTTCGAGCCTCCCGGACCGCCCCCAGATCAACTACGGGAACTGAACGGGAACTCCCCAGCCCTGCGACGACCTGCGCAGCACGCTCGGCGATGGACGCGTCAGCAGGCACCTCGCCCTCTGCGGCTGACGCATACACGCTGAGCAGCGTGGCCGGGCTCTCGTGGCCAGCACGCTTCGCAGCCGTCGTCGGGTCCACCCCAGCTTGCGCCCACGTCGTGACCGCTCGGTGCCGGAGCTGGTGCGGCGTGATCGGCGGGGTGATCTCGGCGGCCTTCATTGCAGGGGCCCAGAACCGGGCCCGCCAGTGGTTCAGCGACAGGTGGCCGCCCTTTGGAGCGGGGAAGAGCACGTCGTCGCCACGGAGGCCGTAACGGGCGACGTGGTCGGCGAGTGCCTCGACGACGGGAGGCGGTAGGGGCACGGTGCGCCGTCCGGCGTCGGTCTTCGGTGGGCCGAGGATGACTTCGCCGCGCACGTCGGTCGCGGTGCGCTCTACCCGCACGGTCCGGCGGAGGAGGTCGAGGTCGCCGACCCGCAGGCCGATCAGCTCGCCCGGGCGTAGGCCGCCGAAGGCGCCGAGGAGCACCATGGCCCGGTAGCGCTCATCCATGGCCTCGACAAGGCGGCCCAGCTCGTCGTCGTCAAGCGAGCGGCGCGTGGCCCGAGGCACCTTCGGCACGGAGCGCACGTTGAGGGCCGGGTTGGCGGCGATGAGGCGATCATCGACGGCCTCGTTGAGGATGGCCAGGACGAGCTGGTGCGCCTTGCGCACGGTGGCCGGTGCCAGACCCTGGCGGACCAGTTCTGCGATCCAGGATCGGAGCACGGCCACGTCGATGCGGCCCACCTCGAGGTGGCCGAGGTGGGGGAGGACCTTGCTGCGGAGGTAGCTCTCGTCGCGCGAGGCGGTGGAGGGTCTCGTCACCCGAGTGGCCAGCCAGCGTTGGGCGATGGTCTCGAAGGTGACTCGTCCGGCGGACGGCGCCGCCCACTCGCCGCGCCGCTGCTGCTCCTGCGCAGCGCTCAGCGCGGCGTTCGCCTCGGCCTTGGTGCGGTAGGTGCCCAGCGAAGCCCGCTTCCCGGTGGCGTCGGGACCAGCTTGCGCCTGCCACCGCCCTGATGCCCGCTGCTTCACTGTGCCCCATGTGCGGGGGCCCTTCCTCGGCTTGCTCTGCTCGCCCATCAGCCCGCCTCCTGCCTCGCCTGGGCGGCAGGGTAGCCCTCGTGTACGCCCGCGGCCTGCGGGGCGCCAGGGGGGGCCTTCCTGGCCGTCTCCCGGGCCGTGGTAGTGCGGCGGGTGCGGTGGATTGCAGGGTCGAAGGTGAGGCGGCGTCGCTGTTCGGGCAGGAGGCCGGCCAGCACCGCACCCCAGCATGGGTCGGGCCGCCGCAGAGCCCAAGCCCGGCATTCGTCGAGCACGGAGCACGCGGCGCAGATCGCTCGGGCTGCGTCTCGTGCCTCGTGGCCGCTCTCGAAGAACAGTTCGGTGTGACCTTTGCAGGCGGCGCCCGCCATCCAGGGCTCCCGTCCTCGGACTGCGCGGCGAGTCATGACGCCGCTGGCCCTCGGTACTCGGCATAGCGATCCCAGCTCCGGGCCTCCTCCAGCGAGTCGAGGCGTCGGCGGATGTCGCCCGGGCGACGGATGCGATCCCGCCACCAGTACGCCTGTAGGCCGTCGCCCCAGACCAGCCACTCGACCATCGCAACGGCGTCGTCGCCGAGGGCATCGAGCAGTTGCATCGCCACGATGTGGGCCTCGAGCCAGTCAGGGTGGTTGCAGGACGGTGTGGAGCCGAGCGTGAGGGCCGTGATCTCGTCGGCGAGCCAATGGGTGACGCGAAGGTCGTACGGCGGCTCGTCGTCCTGCGCCGAGACATCGTGCTGGGCAGAGGACGAGAATGCAGCCTCGGTGGCTCCTTCGACGCAGTCGACATCCATCCGCCGTCGGGCGCTCGAAGAGCGTTCGACTCTGATGTAGCTCTTTGAAGCTCTTTGAAGCTCAGGTGTCCACGCGATCCTGGCATCAGGATCACGCGTTGGCGGCACCAGGACCACGTGATCCTGACACGGGGGTAGGGGTTCCTGCACCCCCAGGGTGGAGGTTCCTGAGCCCTCAGGGGTGCCACCGTCGCGTGGTCCTGGTGCGTCGGCTCCGACCCCGCTCGGCGGCCGGTAAACGCTTCTGACCACTCGCCCGTCCCAGCCCGCTTCCTTCTCCACCAGTCCCACGTACTCCAGCTCGGCCAGCGCACGGAATGCGGTGCGCCTGCTTACTCGGGCCATGTCCGCCAGCTCGCTCGTTGAGCGCCACGTGCCCTGCTTGTCGCCTTGGCGGATGTCCACCACAGCGAAGAGCCGGAGCGCCGCCGTTCCAAAGGCCGCCAGTGCTTCGAGGGTGTCAGCATCCACGTCGGCCCACGGTCGCTGCCGGGCCTCTCGCGCGATCCTTCGGACAGCCGGGAGGTTGCGGCGCCGCCGCACGATGATCAGACCCGCGTCCTGCACCTGCGCGAGGAGGCGCTCAGCGGTGCGAGGTGCAACGCCGGCGAGCGGCGCCAACGTGGCGGCACTCTCCCGGCAGCCACGGTCGAGCAGGGCGCCATGCGCGGTGAGGGCTGCGAGAATGCGGAGCTGCGGGTCCGGCAGGTCGAGCCACGCCTCGTAGATGCGGGCGGCCCCAGGGGGAAAGACGGTCACGCGAGTCCGGTCTCTTCTCGTTCGGCTTGCCATCGTCAGCGCTGCGGGTGCCACCCGTCGGCGGACCGGGCTCGGCCCGGTTTCGGCATCGGTCGCGCTGCTGGGCGCTACGCCTTCCCTCCCCGCGCGGGTCCGCCGCCGGCATCCAGGAACGCCCGGACATCGCTCTCGCGGTAGCGCCAGAGCCGGCCCAGCCGGACACCTCGGAGTGAGCCGGCGCGGCGCAGGTCGTTCACCATGCGCTTCGGTGCGCCGAAGAGCTCGGCAACCTCTTCGCCGCTCAGCAGGCGGTCAACCGCAGCAGCCATAGATCGGGGCCTCCTTCGTGTTCGTGGTGGGGGTCGTGTTCGTGGGGGTGCGGTCGGTTGGGCGGACACCGACGGTGTGGGCTAGTCGATGGAGCAACGTCAAGACGGTCAGCAGGCCGATAGTCCGCAGCGCGTGGTCGAGACCGTTCATCGGGCGCCTGCCAGCTCGGCTCGGATGGCATCGAGATGCCGGTGTGCCTCCTCGAGCAGCTCGGCGTTCTCCGCCATGAGGAGCATCAGCTCCCCGAGCTGACGCAGCTCGGCTGCCGAGAGCGGTCGTGGGCGCATTACCTTGGCCATGGCCATTCTCCTGGTCGTTTCAGGCTGGATGGTCGGCCCCGGGGTTGTACGAGAACCTCGGGGCCACTTCTTGTCAACATTGCGGAACCGAGGGCTCGTAGAGTTGCGCTCTGTAGGTACCGTCAAGTGCATCGTAGCGGGCCAAGAGTGCAGGTGGGAGCTTCGTATCCCCTCTCTGTGGAGCGAAGGCGCACTGAGCGGCGATTATGCGTTTTTATGCGTTTTGGGGCTACAGCGGATCGACGCGGGATTTCGGTATTCGGAGCGTTCAGTCGGCTACGCTCGGCCGTGGGACCCCTCAGCCCGCGCCGCCAGGCCCGCCTTCACCTCCATGGGGCGGGCCGGATCGCGTCAGCTCGCGGCCTCGTACGTCATCGAGATGAGGAGCGAGTCGCCGGAGGCCACCTGGTTGGGCCAGCCGACGGCGTTGGTCTGCCCGGCGACCGCGGCCGATCCGCTGAGGAGCCCGCCGACGGTGGTCGTGGAGAGGGGGATGCCGATGGTGCCGTAGTTCAGGCCAGCCGAGGCGTCGTACCAGTAGAAGCCCCCGCCGGGTACCGATGCCTGTGCGGCGGTGACCGGGAGCGAGACAGTGAGTGCGTTGTTCGCGGTGCCGCTGCTGGTGATGACGAGGTAGCACTGGACCACCACCAGCCGCCCCAGCTTGAGGTACCGGGCGTAACTGACCGTCTTGGAGACGGCCACGGACTGGAGCACGGTAGGGGTGTAGTTGGTCCACTGCCCGAGCTTGGCCAGCACGTCGTCGTAGACCGCGTCGAAGTTGGCGTTGACCTGCGCGCCCCAGGACGCCGGCGGGCGCTGGCCAGCGGTGGGCACGTGGATGGAGTCGAGGTCGGAGTACGCCACGGTCTGGTCCTCTCGTTAGCCCCAGGCTCCGCCCGGGGGGTCGTTGTCGGTATCGGCCCAGCCGTTGGTGGTCGATGCGCTGGCGCTGGAGTCCCACAGGAAGTAGTCGGCTTCGTTGGGGTCCGTCGGGGTGCCGTTGAGGGTGACAAGCCAGCGTTCGGGAGTGATGTCGTGCTCGATGTAGGCAACGTGCTGGTCGAGTTCGATGGTCGAGCCGATGCCGCCGGGGGTGAGCGTGTGCCGGATGCGGGAGCCGATCTCGAGCTCGAGCAGGTCTTCCCAGTCGGCTGGGCGGACCTCGGGGTCGACCTGCCAGGACTCTGAGCGGGGCTGGCCGATGCCGAAGCGGAAGACCGCCCACTGCGCGAGCGAGGCCGCCTGCATGTCGCTGGCGAGGTATAGGCCGTCGGCGGTCCATTCGCGGAGTGGTGTCGCTGAGCCCGCCGTGCGGGTCAGGCCGCCGGCGCGGGTGACAGCCGCGGCGTCGAAGGTGTGGCGATCGTCGAGCGCCAGCTTCAAGGTGCCGTCGAGGATGCCGACATCAGGCGGTGCGGGGTCGTCGCGGTCTACGTCGCTGAATCCATACTGGATGGTCGACTCCACCGTCTCGCGCAGGAACCGGCCGCGGTCGTGGAAGGTGACGCGGCCGGAGCGGTCGACAAACAGGCGGCCGTGCTCGGCCGTGGCGTAGTTCTGGAGCAGCCCGAGCACGCTGACTCCGCGGGGCCGCGCTGGGGGTTGCGCGAGCGTCTCGCCGGTGTCGATCGTCCGCAGGCCGGACAGCCAGCCGATCGAGTCGAGCACGGCGTCGATGGCGGTGCCGGTCGGCATGATCTCGGTGCCGGGCACGGTGAGCAGCGCGTAGAGGTCGGCCACCTCGGTGTCGTCGAGCGCCCTGTCGGCCCAGCCCATGAGTTCGTCGATCACGACGGAGCCGCCTTGGGCGGGGTAGGCGGGTGAGCGGCCGAGTTGGTGGGAGCCGAGGGAGGCGTCGTAGGCGCCGGTGACCGCACCGTCGGTGTCGGAGGCGACCAGGGCACCGTCGACGTACAGCCGGGCCGTGGTGATCTCGCGGACGAGCACCAGGTGGTGCACGGCACCGTCGCCGATGTCGACCTGGCCGGAATTGCCCAGGAAGTTCGAGCCGTAGTCCAGCAGGAACTGCGGGTAGTTGGCGTTCCCGTTCGGCGAGACGGACAGCGCGGCCATGCTCAATTGCTCGGCGTAGGCCAGGCCCTGGAGGCGGGTGGCGAACAGGGTGACCGGGTCGCGAGTGACGGCGCGCATCAGCCACGAGATGGTCCAGGTGTCGCCCGCGGTGATGTTGTCTCGGGAGTCGAGAAGGATGGGCAGCTCCACGGCGGCGACGTAGGGATCGTTCGGGTCGACCGACTTGAGTGCGGGCAGCACCACCGCGCCGTCGGAGGACAGCGACAGCGGGTCGGTCGTGGAGACGGACGCGGTGATCCGGCCGTCCTTCCCGATGGCGCTGCTCGAGCTGCCGCCGGCGTTGCGCAGCACGTTGTCGTCGGTGCTGTCGAGCTGATACCAGGCATCGGGGCGCCCGATGGCGTCGAGGGCGGCGATGTAGGGATCGGGGTACTTGCGTTCGGCGAGCGGCTTGAACGCGTCGGCGGCGGTGATGGTGACCTCGGAGGCGACTCCGCCCTCGACGTAATCGACCGACCAGCCGTCGGTGTAGCCCCGCCAGAGCGGGAAGTCGGTGCTGTCGATCTCGGCCACGATGCGGATGGCGGTGTTGGCCTTGAGCTGTCCGTAGTACGGCCCGGCGGAGTTGAGCGGGTCGAACCGTCGCTGGTCGTCGAATAGGGTGATCGTGGCGGTGCCGGCGGGGAAGTTCTCGAACTCCGACGATCGGCCGCGCACCGTCTGGATCGCCATGACGTGCTCGCTCAAGTCGTCCCAGTCGAGCGCTAGGGGCTCGGGGTCGTACGGGCCGAAGCCGAAGGCGACCTCGACCCGCACGGTTGGCGTGTACGGCATTAGGAGGCCCGCCCGTACTCGTTGAGGTAACGCTGGAGCTCGCGGCCGATGGTGCGGGCGTTGGCGCCCACCGGGGCGTGAACGTTGATCGTGATGCCGCCCAGCCCGTTGCGGCCGGCGCGGTCGAGGGGGACCACGAGCTCGTCGGAGCGGCCCTCGCCGATCATGGCGAGGGTGCCGCCGTGGCCTCCTCGGACGAGGCCGCCCTGGGCGAGGTAGGCGATGTTGGGCGTGGAGATGGTGAAGCCGGGGATGTCGGGGCCGAAGGGCACGTCGATGCTCGGCATGCCGAAGCTGAGGTTGTTCCACCAGCCGATGATCGAGTTGACGACGCCCTTGAACTCGCTGCGGATGGAGTCCCACATGCCGCTGGCGGCGGAGCCGATGCGGCCGGCCAGGCCGGAGACGAAGCCCACCAGGGTGTCGAGCGCTGTGGTGACGCCGTCCTTGACCTCGATGGCCTTGGCCCACATGGCTTGGAGCTTGTCGATCACCCATCCGATGGAGTCCCGGGCGACGCCCCACTGCGCCTTGAACCGGTCGCCCAGCCAGGCGGCGAGCTCCTTGAGGATGGGCCAGACCGTACCGCTCAGGATGTCCCACAGGTCGCCGGCGCGGTCGATCACCCAGCCGATGGCCGTGGTGGCGACCTGCCATTGCAGGACGAAGTAGTCACCCAGCCAGCCCGCCACGGTCTGGAGGAGCGGCCAGACCGTACCGGCCAGCGTGTCCCAAAGGTCACCTGCGCGGTCGACGACCCAGCCGATGGCCACCTTGGCCACGTCCCAGGCGGCGACGAAGACGGTGCCGAGCCAATCGCCGACGGCCACGAGGATCGGCCAGAGGTTGTCCTTCACGAACGCCCACACGGCGTCCACGGCGTCGCGGAACCACCCGACGTTGCGGTAGGCGACCACGAGGCCGGCGACGAGGGCGCCGATGGCGACCACCACCAGCATGATCGGGTTGGCCGACATGGCGGCGTTGAGCAGCCACTGGGCGGCGGCCTGGGCCTTGGCTGCGGTGGCCGCTGCGAAGCTGGCGATGCGCTGGCCGATGGTGGCGCCGGTGTTGGCGGTCGTCGCTGCGGTGTCGGCGGTGGTGGCGGTGACCTTGCCCCACCAGGCGGTGATGGTCTTGCCGACCGAGCTCCACAGGGATTCGACGGCGCCGGAGAGGTCGGCGAGGCCCATGGCGAGGGTGGCGACGTTGCCGGTGCGCAGGCCCTCCATCACATCCTGCGTGCCGCTGATGCTGTCGCTCAGGCCGATGAACTTGGACTCGGCGTTGCCGGCGCCTTCGCCGAGGTCGTCGAAGGATTGGTTGAGGTCGCGCTTGACCTTGTCGCCGGTCTCCTCGGCGTCTTGGGCGACCTCCTTCATGCCCTTCTTGAAGTTGTCGACGTCGCCGAGGACGACGGCCCTGATGGTGGCGGTCTTGCTGGCCATCAGGCCGCCTCGGGGCGCTGGGCGAGCACCAGCCAGCCGGGCACCTGCGGGTCGGTGTCGAGCCGGTGGATGGTGAGGCCGGCGCTCTCGACGAGGCTGCGCATGCCGTCGCGCATGAACCGCCATCGGTCGGGCCGGTTGTGCTCGGGGAAGCCGTTGCCGCGGGCGCTGATGATGACGTGACCGCCGGGGCGGACCATGGTGGCGAGCTGCGGCACGGTCAGCCAGGGGGCCTCGTCGTGCTCGAGCATCTCGAGGCAGAGCACGAGGTCGTAGCAGCCGCGCTCGAGGTGCTGGTCGAGGTGGTGGGCGCTGAGCACACGGTCGACGCCGGGGCCCTCGGCCAGGTCGATGCCGAAGTAGTCGGCGTCGGGGAACAGGTCCCGCACCCCGCCGTTGATGTCCACGGCGCCGACCTCGAGCACGCGCTGCGCGCCGAGGTTGCGGGTCTGGCGGGCGACGAAGGATCGGACGGACTCATGCATCGGTGGACCTCCTGATCCGCTTGACGTACTGGCGCTCGCGCATGCGATAGAGGCGGGCGTCGTCCTCGGCTGCGGCTTGGCCGAGGGCGTAGACCTCGTCCATCTCGCCCTTGCGGTGGATGGGGTGCAGGTGCTCGATGCGGGCGTTCTCGGCGAAGGTCATGGCGCCGCGGTCGAGGGCGAGCAGGCTCCACTCGCGGTCGACGTACCAGTGCTTGTAGCCCTCGTGGGCGATGAGGCCGGGGCCGTCGAAGCTGGCGCCGCGCTGCTCGAGGTAGGCGCGGGCGAACATGGGGTGCACGGCCAGGCGGTCGAGGTCGGTGCGGCCCATGTCGTTGGTGGAGACCACGGGGGCCCGTCGGCCGGCGTCGAGGGCTGCGGGGAGCCAGCCGTCGTGGAAGCGCACGTCGTCGCCGAGGAGCAGGAGCCACGGCTCCGAGGTGGCCTCGAGGGCGTAGTTGACCTTGGCGGCGTAGGTGGAGCCCCGGTCGCTGGTGAGCACGGTGGCGCCGGCTTCGTACCAGGCGCGTCGAGTGTCGGTGTCCTCGGCGTCGGTGACGGCGTAGACGGCCGAGTTCATGGGGCCGCCGGTAACCGCCCAGGACGCCATGAACGGTGCGGCTGCGGCGGGTCGGCGCAGGACGGGCACGATGACGGCGACGGCCGAGCTGGTGGGCAGCTTGGCCACCGGTGCCATGTCCACGGTGGCGCGGGCCCGGTCGAGCACGGCGCCAATGGTGAGCGAGGTGGCGTTGCGGTACTCGGCGGCGATGCGCTCGTTGGCCTTGTAGCGGGCGCCGACGGCGAGGATCGGCGGGTGGTGCAGGTGGTAGAGCGGCGAGACGGTGCGCGCCGGGTACCAGGGCCGACCGCAGAGGAAGCCCAGGGCCCGGGCCCAAGCCACGTCCTCGCCATGCGTCACCCGGAACCGGGGGTCGAGCGGTGCCAGCTCCCACGCCTTGCGTGTGAGGACCACGATGCCTCCGCCGGCTACGCCTGCGTACGCCTTCCACTCGAGCGGCATGTCGAGGGTGGGCTCTGCGCCGTCACGGACGGCCTGGGAGGGCTCCGGGTCGAGACGGCGGATCTGCGTATGGGGGAACGCCCACAGCGCCTCTCCGGCCTCCACGGCGGCTACAGCGGGCACCACGCCCTCGCACAGGCAGTCGGAGTCGGCGACCACGAGCACGTCGGCGTCGGTCTGATCGATGCAGCGCTGCACGGCTCGGGCCTTGGTCCAGCCCTCGCGGCAGCCGCCGTCGTCGGCCACGATCTGCTCGACGCCGGGGAAGCGGTCGGCGTACCAGCGTTGGACCGCCTCGAGGTTGGCGATGCGCAGCGGGTCGGTGGAGGCGAAGGGGACCAGGATGGCGGTGCTCACGTGGCGGCCTCCTTGGTCACGATGGCCAGGAGCTCGTCGAGCCGGCGGTAGTAGATGTCCTCGACCTCGCCGCGCCGGCGGTCGAGGGCGTCGTAGAGCCACAGGCCGGGCTTGATGGGGCGGCGGGCGATGGTGCGCCCCCAGGTGCGGGCGGCGAACCAGCCGAAGTGCAGCGGCCCGGCGTAGGGCACGCGGGCCTTGCCGAGCAGCACGACGCCGCCCTTGGCCGAGCCGGAGCTGCGCAGGGAGCCGACGAGGCGGCCGCTGCGCACGGGGATGGCGGGTCGTGCTGCGGTCTCGACGGAGGCGGCGGCCTCCTTGTTGGCCTGGAGGAGGAAGTCGCGGGAGCCCTCGTCGCCGGCCTTGCGTAGGGCGCGGGCGAGGCCTGAGACGCCCTCTACCTCGATTCGCAGGCCCGTGGGCATCGGTTACTCCTTTGGTTCCGCCGGGCGCTGGCGGCGGGTGATGGCCGGCGTGCGGCCGGTGTCCGGTCGGCGGCGGGGCAGCGTTGCGCGCTGGCCGGTGTGCTTCTCGTGCTCGCGCTGCTCAGCGAGGATCAGCTCGAGGAGGTGCTGCGCCACCTCGCCGGCGAGGTCGTAGACGGCGCCGTCGGAGCCGAGGAAGGTGGCCTCCTGGTACTGCACCTCGGTGAGCCCGAGCAGCTCACGGGGTGCGATCCGGGTGTGTCGTGCGAGGGCTGCCGTCTGCCCGGCCAGGTCAGCCCGCGATGAGAGGGGGCGCCTCGTCGAGCTGGAGGTCGAGGCACCGGTCGACGAACGCCTCGAAGGTCTCGCCCTCGGGTGAGCACCCGGTGCGCTGGGCGGCGCAGTACACGAGCCGGGCCGTGGCGCTGCCGGGCTCCTCGGCCACCTTCGGGAACCGCTTGGCCAGCTCGAGCTGGTCCCGCAGGTTGGTGGCGAAGGCGTACTGGACGGCCTGCCCGTCCTCCTCCAGCACCACGATCACGTCGAAGCGGGCACGGAGCTGCTGGGCCATCAGGTCCTCTCCACGGTGGTGGCGGGCCCGTCGAGGGTGAAGGTGAGCGAGGCGCTGTTGTACTCGTCGGTGCCGCCGTCGAAGGAGGGCATGGCCGACATCACGAAGGTGCCGGTGACCTCGGCGCCGCCGGCTTCGGCCACGGAGAAGTCGACGAGCTCCTTGTTGTCCCAGAGGTCCTTGAACACCTCGAACATGCCGTTGGCGTCGAAGTTGACGTAGAAGTCCAGCTTGATGGAGCCGCGCTTGAGGCCGCGGCCGTTGCGGTCCCAGGTGTTGCCGAAGGTGGTCTTCTTGAGGACCGTGGCCTCCTGCGTGATGGTCACGGCGGAGACCTGGTCGGTGATGTCGAACTCGGTGGTGACGGTGCCGACGGTGTAGCTGAGCGTCACCGTGGGGTCCATCAGGTAGGTGCTGGCTGCGGCCATAGACGCTCCTTGGGGTTAGGCGAGGACCTCGACGCGGAACTCCGCGCCGATGGCGTTGTCGTCGGGGCCGACGCCTATCGAGTAGGCGCCGCTGGTCATGTCGAGCAGGCGGAGGTTGGAGACCTTGCCGCTGAGGGTCCGGTCCGCGGTGAGGGCGGCGTAGACCGAGAGCGAGCCGGTGGCGGACATCAGGGCCTCGAGCACGGCTTGGGCGGTGGGGTCCTGGGGGCCGACGAGGGCGAGCACCGGGAAGACGGCCTGGGAGGTGCCCTTGGCCACCCGGAAGTCGATGGTGTCGGGTGGGTAGGTGAGCAGGCAGGGGAGCTGCACCGGTGCGTGGGGGATCACCCTGTAGGTGGTGATGCGGTTGGAGATGGCGCCGAGCTTGGCCACGATCGCCTCGCGCACCACGGGCACGTCGATCATCGGACCATCCTCGATACCCGCCGGTATGGTGCGAGGAGGGCGCGCACGTCGGGGTCGATGGTGGACAGGCGCACCCCGCCGAACTCGCCGAAGCCCATGATGCCGGTGGGGCTCGAGCGCCGGTTCACCAGCCGGATGGCCCAGATCATCGCCGCTCGCTTGATCGGCTCCGGCGTGGCGGGCCAGCCCCAGCGGCCGGTGACCTCGATGGTGCGGGGCCGGCGCACCGAGCGCGGGAAGGCGCTCATCGAGCGGAGGGCCACGACCATGCCGAGGTCGTTGGTCTCCACGGCGTAGGCGCTGGCGTCGAGCGCGGTGTAGGTGCCGGATTCGTTGGTGTCCACGGCGACGGCGAGGTCCTCGGTGGAGGCGATGTCGGCGAGGTCGTCCACCGCGATGAGGTCGACCGTCGGGCGGAAGGTGCGCGCCGTGGCGGCCTCGGGGACGTTGAAGGTGCGGTGGGTGTACTTGTCGATCGCTGCTGAGACGGCCTCGGCCACTTGGCCGTAGAGCCCCGAGAGCGCGGTGGAGCTGACGGCGCCGTTCTGGATCTCGCCGGTGATCTCGGCAGCGGTGACGTAGGGCATGGAGTGCTCCTGGTGCGGGCCTGGCCAGCCGGGCGGTGGGGCCCGGCTGGCCGGCCCGCGGCGGTGGATCAGGAGATGGGGCTCATCGAGAAGTCGGGCTCGCCCAGGTTCTGGATGAGGCACACGCTGTTCAGCCGGATCTCGGGGGAGAAGGCCATGTAGCCGAAGGCGATGAACCGGACCAGGCCCTGGTGGGCGACGACCTCGCTGGCGGTGATGGTCTGCACCGGTGCGTCCTCGAACAGGGCGAAGTCGGTGTTGTAGACGGCCATGACGGTGTCGTCCTCGCCCGTCTTGACCACCCGGCTGGAGGTGATGACGCGCATGCCGGCGAACCACTTCTGGCCGTTGGTGTCGATGTAGGCGCCGACGTTGGTCGGGGCGGAGCCGTTCCAGCCCATCAGCGGGCGGCCGTCGGCGTCGCAGGCGGACTGGAGCGCACGCCAGCGGGCCGGGCTCATCAGGATGTACTGGGCCTCGCGCTCGTCGTTCGTCTCCACCTTGGAGGCCGCCTCGATGACCGCGTGGTAGTGCTCCACGAAGCCCGTGACGGTGTAACCGGCGTCCACGGTCTGCGTGCCGTCGGCCAGGAACACGCCCTCGCACTCGCCGCTCGAGCCGGAGCCCCACAGCGCCTGGCGCTCCTGATCGTTGAAGTAGCGGGTGAGCATCTCGCCGAAGAAGCGGCCGGACTGCACGTTGCCGAGGTCGAGGGCCTGGCGGCTCACGTCCGCGTAGCCGCCAACGGTGTTGGCGTTGATCGTCTTGGTCGTGGTCGCCCACTTGGCGGTGCTGAACGCCTGGCCCTCGGCGGTCTGCGCACCCATGGGCGGGGCGGTGGTCTCGACGGGGATGATGATGCTGTTCGAGGTGAGCCGGTCGTAGCTCGGGGTGCCGACGAGGGTGTTCAGAAACGGCCGGCCGCGCTGGATGGCCAGCTCCTGGTAGCGGTCGGTGGCGTACTTCGGCAGCACGAGGCCGGAGAGGTCCGACGTGCCAGAGGCACGCAGGATCATCTCGCTGTACTCGGCGTGGCGCTCGATGCGCTCGGCCGCCCGGCGGTCGCCGTTCTTCGCCCGGTAGATGTCGATCAACAGGTCGTGCTCGCCGTGCTCCACGTAGACGGTGTCCCCGGCGTCGTCGCCCCGCTCGATGCGGCCGCCGTTGCGGTTGGTGGCTGCGCCCAGGCTGGCGCTCAGGGCCTGCGATGCGGCAATGTCGGCCTCGCGCTTGATGAGCTTGGCCAGCTCGGTGTTGACGGTCTCCAGCTCGACGCCGTGGGCGTCGTAGGTGGCCTGCTCGTCACCGGTGAGGTCGGAGCCCCGCTCGATGACGGCCTCGTCGAGCTTGTTCAGCTCGGCGGCCAGAGTGTCGCGGCGGGCCTCCAGGGCCAGGATGCGCTTCGTCTTCACGTGGTCCTCCCGTTGGGATCAGGGGGGCCAGGCGGTTCCGACACGCTTGTGCGGGCGACGAGGCTGTCAGGGACGAGTGTAGCCGCAGACTGCAACCCTCCAGTTGCACATCTTCGGCCACGTGGTTGACAACTCACTGCGCTCAGGCGACCACGATGCGCTACCGTCGACCGGGTGGACAAGTACACCGTGCTCATCGACATGCTGAACATCCACTTCACCAACCTGGAAGATCAGGTCACCCGACCCCCGGAGGAGCTGGAGGCCGCACAGGCCGACTACCTCGTGCGACAGATCGCCAACGACTGCGCCTCGATCCTGGACTGGTTGGCGGTCGACATCGCCCGCGCGCACACCGCGAAGGCAGACCCGCGGCCGTACTACCCGATGGGCAATTCCATGGAGGCGCTGGAGGAGCAGTTCCAGAAGAACCTGCCCGGCGTGCGCGGCGTCCGGCCCGACATCTTCGAGGCAATTGCGCGGCACCAGCCGTTCGTGCACGGCAAGGGCAACTTGGCGCACCTCAAGCCGATCGTGAACGAGGAGAAGCACCGCCAGTTCACGGCCAAGAAATGCCTCGTGACAGAGAACTTCTTTGGCATGGCCATCGGGGGCGCGTCGCTCTTCCGGGTGATGCCGGATGGCAGCGCACGCATCGGCGGCCAGCCTCCAATGGGCTTCCTGGACAAAGGCCAGAACGCGACCGACGCGTCAGGCCACGCCTCGGCTGCGATCGGAACGCTGTCGGAGTGGCACTTCACCGACAGCGACCTTCACGTCTACTGGACGATGCGCCGGATAGCCGAGAATGTGTGCGAAGCACACGCTGAGCTGATCACCTTCACCTGACTTGTCAGGCGAGGACGTGGAGGCGCTGGCGGATGCGTCGGCGGGCCTGGGCGGCGGCCACCGGGTCGTACTCGTCGAACTCGCGCAGGGTCATCACCCGGGCGTCGTCGAAGGCGGGCTCGCGGACCAGGGCCACGTGGTCGAGGCGCATCTCGGCGCGCTCGATGAGCTGCTTGCCGCCGGCCGCCCGGCGCACGGTGGTGCGCGCCGGTACGGCCCAGCCGCCGACGGAGAGGCCGGTGTAGAGGCCCTCGCGGACCAGCTCGAGGGCGTCGTCGCCGGCTCGGGTGCGCAGCACTTTGAAGGTGGCGTAGTGGCCGTCCTCGCGGTTGTCGTTGGCGACCATGACGGCGGCGGGGTCCTCGGTGTGGCGCAGCATGAGCGGGATGGGTCGCTTGGCTTCGGAGAGGCTGCGGTCGAAGGCGCCGCGCTTGTAGCTCTCGTAGCCGGGGATCGGGCGCGTCACCCGGGTGGGCTTGTCCCAGGGGGCGATCATGCCCTCGATGTGGCGCTCCTCGCCGTCCACGGCGCGCAGCACCATGCCGGGGACGGTGACCTCGAGCTCACACAGCACTGGGGGCCTCCGTGGGGGCTGGGGCGGCGCCGGGCAGCGCGGTGCTGGCCAGGCGGTCGCCGTCGGGGATGGGATCCAGGCCGAGCACGGCTCGTTGCTCGTTGACGGTCTGGAGGTTGGCGGTGAGATGCAACACCTCTGCGGTGCCCTTGGGGTCAAGCCGCAGGAAGGATCGTGGGTCGAACTTGGCCTTGAGGCCCTCGGGCAGCAGGCGGGTGAAGGCCCGCTCGATGGCGTAGAGGTCGGCGCGCAGGTAGATGTCGAGCAGGGCTCGGCGCTGCTCGAAGTCGTTGCTGTAGACGCTGCTCGAGCCGGGGGCGCCGATGAGGTACGGGGGGACGCCCACGATGTTGGCGATGTCGACCATGGCGAACTGCCGGCTCTCGAGGAACTGGCTGTCGGCGTTGGTGAGGGTGAGGGGCTTCACCTCGAACTTCTCGGGCAGCACGATGGGCTCGCGCCGGCCGCCGGCCACCTTGGCGAGGTAGCGCTGGAGCATCTCCTCGAGCTCCTCGGGCGGGACCTCCTCGTCTTTGTTCACGATGATCGTGGTGGGCTGGCCGCCGTCGAGGTAGAAGTTGGCCTGGTACTCGCTGGCGGCGATCTCGCCGGTGATGGTGCGCCGGAACAGCTCGACGGTGCTCGTGCCCCGGGTGGCGCCGGGCAGCGCCATGGGCATGACGTGGAGGATCTCGGCGGGGGAGAAGCGGCGGGTGGCGATGGTCCAGGTGCCGTCGTCCTCGAGGGCGGCCTCGGCGGGGTCGACCACCTTGACCGATCGGGCGAAGCCGTCCTCGTCGAAGGAGCCCAGCACGGCGACGATCTCGCCGCGCAGCACACACGAGGCGGCCATGCGGCTGAGGGTGGTCTGGCGGTCCTCAGCCGGGTCGGGCTGGTCGAGCAGCTCGATGGGCACGCCCACCGGCTTGCCGTCGACCTCGCCGACGAGGGGCAGCGTCGAGATGAGCCCGGCGCGGTGGTGCAGTCCCCGGTAGAAGGCGGGGATGGCGAGCGGGTCGCGCTTGGCGAAGAAGGTGCCGGAGTTGAACTGGCGCCAGAAGTTGGCCTCGCCATCGGCGGCGCGCTCGATGTCAGGCTTGCGGGAGCGCAGGGCTCGCAGCATCAGGAGCCACCTTCCAGGGTGAGACCAACGAGGAACAGAGCCGCTCCGCCAGCGGCGATACCGAGCGGTACGGCCACCAGTGCAGCCGCGACGACGAGCGCGGCGAGACCGGCGAGCTGGAGGACGGTGGCGAGCAGGTTCATGCGATGAGCCCCATTCGGTAGCGCTTCGGCTCCGGGGTCGTCTCCAGCGACCACAGCGCCAGGGTGGCGGACACCAGCGGCGTGATGTCGGAGTCCCCGCGGGCCCAGGCCCACTTGTCCCCGATGCGCCGCTTGTCGGCGGAGGCGAGGGCGACGTTGAGAGCGAGCTGGTCGCGGTGGCGGAGCTGGCCGGCGTTGATCCGGTCGAGCAGCAGGCCCATGGAGCGGGCCACGTCGGCGGTGGCGAGCAGGCGGTGCGGCACCCGACGGCGGTCCAGCTCGGGCAGTAGCGATGCGGCGCCGCCCACCGTGTCGATGCTGAGGGTGCTCTTGGGATGGCGCTGGAGCAGGCCCTGGACGAACTCCACCACCCAGCCGGTGCCGTGGTCGTGGCGGATCACCTCGACGTGCAGGGCGCCGTCAGAGCCCCAGCAGGGACACGCAGGCCATGTCCCTGCTGGGGCTCACGTCGATGGCGAAGCAGACGGGGTCGAGGCAGCTCGAGGCCGGGTCCGCACACGCCGCCCACGCCTCCTCGGCCACGATGCGCGGCCGGCGCTGGCTGGGCCAGATGGCGAGATAGGCGCGGGCGAACTCCTCGAGCTTCATCGAGGCGAAGTCGGCCTCGAGGGCGCTCTCGTCGATGGTGAAGCCGATGGCGGGGTGCGTGGCGCGCCAGACCGTCGGGTCAGCGGGGTCCACGTCGAGCCCGTCGGCGCTCCACTCGAAGTAGCAGATGCCCCGCTGGATGCCTTGCCGGGCGTGCTCCCGGCCGAGCTCCACCTTGTCGCGCAGGTACGTGGAGGTGTGCGTGCCGGCGGCGCTGAGGATCCAGTGCTGCGGCGAGCGGCGGGTGATCATGGTGGGCTTCACGCCCTGCTCCACCTCGTCGGACTGGAGCACGAACGCCTCATCGGTCTGCACCAGGTCGAGGCTCCCGCCGTGGCCCGCCTTCCACGTCGGTGCGGCGATGTGGTGGAAGGAGCCGTTGGACCACGAGACGCCCTCGGCTGCGGTGCTGCGCAGCGGGGTGATGAACCGGTGGAACGGGCTGGCCCCGATGATGGGCACGTGCTCCTCGAGCAGCTTCGCCCGGGCGTCGAGGTGGCGCTGCGCCGTGTACAGCGAGCGCTGCGGGCCGTAGCGCCGAGCCATCTGCGTGGCCCGATGCACCTGCACGCCCAATGTCTTCGCCGTCTTCCCGGACTGCCGAGGCTGCACCTCGACCACCTGGCGGTAGACGAGGGAGCCGTCCTCGTCCAGCTCGAAGGCCACGTCGAGCACGTACTGCTGGGCGGGCATCAGGTCGCGCCAGCCGAGCTTGCGCATCACCTTGGCCACCTCGGGCCCCAGCGTGTCCCGCGTCGGGTCCCGGCGGGTGGCGTGCAACGGCGCCGCGCCGGGCAGGTCCCACCAGTCGACCGTCACCGCGGGAGCTCCTCGGCGTCGAGCAGGTCCTCGAGCGAGAGGTCCCGCGCGGCGTCGACGGTCAGCGCGGTGATGGTCGCCCGGTACTCCTTCGCCGCTGCGGCCGTGGGCTCGTCACCGTCGAGGAGGTCGGCCAGGCGCAGGGCGAGCGCCACCAGCGCCACGTCGGGATCGTGGAGCTGCTCGATGCGGACTTCGGTGGCGAGACGGACGGCGCCCATTGCCCGGCGATTGTACTGCTACAAACAGGTGTTCCGTGTCACGTGAGGACCTGCATCGGTACCGTGTGCGCATGCGAGGGGCACTGGTCATCGCTGGTCGATACATTGCGACCGCGCTCACGGCATTGGCGACCATCGTTCTGGCTGCGTGGTCGGGTGTTCTGGCTGGATTCGTCACGTCCCCCGGTGACAACTCGCGCGGCTTCTGGGCCGCGGCCTCAGCCACGCTCGCTGGTCTTGCACTCCTCCCGGCGGTTGCGTGCGTCGCCGCGGCGAAGTCCTCAGGGGTCGCCGTCCGGCTGGCGGCCTTGACCGCGGGGACGTGGCTGGTCGTCGCCCTCGGCATCCTGATCGACGACAGCGGACGCCTCTCACTGCCACTACTGGGCGCGATGTGTGCGCTGACCCTGGTCGTGCTCTACCTGGTGCTCGCGCGAGAGCCCGAAAGATCTGACCACTGAGAGAAACGGTGACGGCAAGCCGGGGTCACCCTTTGTGGTGGACGTGAAACCCGACCGCCGGCCTACCGCCTATCACCGATCCTCCCGCTGACCGCTGCATTGGACCTCAAGGGATCGGCTTGCCGTGCCGAGGTTGACTTCTGGACAGAATTCCGTACAATTCGAGGTCGGACGGAGCAGGGGAGCAGACGATGGCGACGGCACCACTCACTGAGGTCAGGGACAATCTAAGCGACATCATCGACCAGGTCGCACAGGGGGCGGAGTGGACGGTAACGCGACACGGTCGGCCTGTAGCGGTGATTCTGAGCTTCGAGGACTACGAGTCCCTCATCGAGACCGTTAACGTGTTGTCTGACAGTGACACGATGGACGCGATCCGCGAGGGTCTGGCGGACCTGGACGACGACTGAGGGGACCGATGGGTGCGGTGAGGCTTTCCAAGCGCGCGGAGGCGGATCTCGAGGCCTTGCCTGCACCTGTGCGGCGCAAGGCGGACGAGGTGATCGCGAGCCTCGATGCTGGCGAACTTGTGGGCAAGAAGCTCGTCGCGCAGCTTCAGGGGCTTCGTTCGGCGCGTGTAGGCCGGACGCACAGGCTGATCTACAAGCTGACCGACGCCGGTCCCTTCGTGGTCGCAGTTCCCCCGAGGCGAGACGCATATCGATGACCTCGTTACCAAGTTCGGGACCGGAGCGCGCGATCTTCATTGCAGCGCTGCGGGCCTACACCTCGTCGTGTGAGGCACCAGAACTCACGCCAGGCTGCCCGTTCTACCGCCTTCACGTCGACGGGGCGTACTGCGGCGAGGAATGCATGGACCTGCTGGCAGCCCACCGGGGCGATGGCGACGCTCCGGAGGTACGGTTGTCCAGCGAGATAACGCTGATCCAGCGGCCTACTCGGTTTCGCAGCGAGGTCCGCAGGCCGGCGCGGGCGTACGACGCTCGGGAGATCCAGCTACTCGACAGTGGACGGAGCCCGCACGTCCGTCGGGCAGGGGCGCTCTTGCTTGACCTGCAAGAGTCGTTGATGTGGAAGCCCGGCGTAGAAGACGCGCAGGGCGGGTCGGGCGTCGAGGAGCTGTTGACTGCCCTTGAGGGGCACGGCATCCAACGGTCGATCATCCGTGCTCCCCAGATCCTGGATGCGGCGGCGATGGTGATCGTAACGCTGGTGAACCTACCAGCGCTTGTCCGGATCGAACGCGCTGACGCCGAGGCGTTCGACGCGGACTTGCCGGTGCGGTGGCGGGTGGCGTTGGGGGTTGAGGGCCGACCGAGGGTGCTGGACGACGCCGATGCTCGCAATCTGATGTTCCAGAACATGCTCCATGATCAGTTTCCGAAGGTGAAGCATTGGTTCCGGAATCTGCCCGACATGGACCTACGCGTGTTGCGATCGCCGTCTGGCGTGTCGGAGCTTGAGAAGGTACTGGCTACTCCAGCTCCGACGTCTCAGTTCGAGGATCGAGACGCTTGGGTATTCGATCGATTCGCGGTGACGTTCCCGACCGCCTGGCGCTCGAGCTCTCTAAGGTCGGAATGGCGATATCTTCATGGCGACCTGCCGAGCCCCTGCCCTCGCCCGCTGATGGCGAGCCGGCCTGTGCAGATTGCCGACGTGGCGGCAGCGGTCGCAGATCGCTATGTAAAAGGCGATCCGCCGCAAGTGCCAGATACGGTTTCAACGAAGTCGCTCGTATCGCCGGCCGTTAGCATGCTGGAGTCCGGTGATGTGGTGGGTGCTGCCGCGATCTTCGACGCTTGCCGCCGAGTTACTCCGGGGGACCCTGATGCGCACAACAACTACGGCTTCTGTGTGATGACGACGGACCCAGCGGCGGCCATCGACGCGTTGGAGCGCGGCGCGAAGCTTGGCTACCCGGAGCGCGCGATCTTCCAGGTCAACAAGACGCTCTGCCTTCACTGGCTGGGCCGCACAGATGACGCAATCCGAACCCTGCTCAGAGTCCTTGCTGAGGGCACTCGCGCTCCGGGGACTTGCTTTCTGTGGTCGCCATGTCATCTTCCAAGCGATGCAAAGCTTCGGTCGCTTTCGGACTTCAACGCGTATGTCGCAGAGCTCGCAGCAATGCTGGCGTCGCACGTGGGAGACGACGACTTGAGGCGCCGGCTGGCCGCGGCCATTCCCTTGAGGTGAGCCGGCCCAGCCGGGGGACTACCAGGTCCGACTGGGCCGCTCGGCCATCCGCATCTCGCTGAGCAGCCGGTCCTGCCGGGCGCTGTTGCATCGTTGGTGGCTGGCCGAGAGGTTGCGTGGGTCCGTGGGGTGACCTCCCCGCGCGACTGGGATCAGGTGCTCGGCCGTGGGCCCCAGCGGGTGGGTGCCCGGGAGGTCGAGGCGCATCGGCTCCCCGCAGAGGCAGCAGATGCCTCCGCTGTTGGCTATGGCGAGGGCGCGGCGCTTCCGGTAGGCGTCTCCGGTGAGGTCACGCCGGCGGGTCATCGCCCGCCGACGAAGCCCACGGCCGCAAGTGCTGCGTCGAGGTCGTCGATGGGGTCGGGTCCGACCTCGACTGTGCGCACCTGGGGCGCTGCCCTGCGGCCATTGTCGATCTCAAGCACCACCACGTTGAAGGACGCCAGGCCGATCACGTTGCAGAGCTGGGCCGCCTTCTCGGCCAGCACGAGCAGCTCGCCGTCGGCGATGGGGTAGCCGGAGTCCCGACCACAGATCGTGAGCGTCGCTCCATCCGAGGTCGCGACGACCTCGACCTCGACCTCGACGTGCGAGCGGCGTGCGGTGCGGGTGGTGGGCATGGCTCTCTCCTTGGACGGGAACTCAACGGGAACTCGTGAGATGCGTTTTGTGCTTTGTCGAGGTACCTAGCGGTACCAAGAGCATGGGCTCTGACCTGCCTCTTTACGCATAACCGCTGGTTGGGTCGGCAGGTCAGGAAGCCTTCACACGGCTGAGGCCACAGGTTCGAGTCCTGTAGCGCCCACTCCTGACGGTCCTGGTGAGAGCCGATTTCGCTCCGAGGGATCGATCTGCGCCGCGGTCGAGGATCAGGCGCTGCGGGGGCGTGGCTTCGGTGCCGGCGAGCTCCCGCTTCGATGCGGCGGCTCCGCGTGATTCGATCCGGTACGACGCGCCAAGTCGGCAATGACCCGTTGCGAGGGCCAATCGGCCCTGGCGAAGGTGAGCAGCAGCGGCAGCGCTTCCCCGTCGCCTGCCTTGAGGTTGCTCACGTTCCTGTCTTGCGGCTGGGTGGATGGTGAACGGGACGCCTGGGTTGGTGGGGTTGGCGGGTGGTGCGAGGTCTTCGATGTCGGGAAGTAGTCATAGGGAGCGACTGCGCGACTGGCACCGGGTCTGCGCTGTGCTGTTGCACGATCGCCCATCGACACCCCTTGACAGGTCGAGCATCGCGGCCTGACGACCAATAGGACCGCCGCCGTCGTGATCCGCAGCCGCGCATCCGCCCAGAACCTGCGCGACGAGCGGGTGGGCAGTCGCCGTCAGGATTCTGCGGTCGCCTTTACGGCGGCGAGGGTGGCCTCGATCGACTGCTTCGTAAACGCGACTCTGGCCTGGAACCGCTCCTCGGACATCTCCTGCAGCGCCGGCGATTTGTTGACGATCCACCACTTTTCCTGCAACGTCGTGCCGGCGGCTGACGGCGCCATCTCGTAGCACCACCAGGTGTAGCTCTTCTCGACGCCGCCCACCACGAAGGTGAACTCGCGGCCGCGGTCGGCTACGACCACTTCGCAGTCGCGGGTCCACTCCCGCTCGCCGGAGCGGTTGTGACCCTCAACCCAGTCGCCGACCTTGCCGGTGCCGCCGTCCTTCCAGGCGCCACCGGTCGACTCCGGGCTCCATTCGCCCATCCGGGTCAGGTCGGCAACCAAGTCGTAGACCGCCTCGGGCGAGGCGGCTATCTCGACGGACGACTCCTGGCGGGCAATGGCGTTGTCAGGTGGGTTCACGGTTGGCACGTTAGCCAGACCGCCAGAGCGGGGGCCGTCATCCGAGCAGCGCTTCAGCGATAGCGGCATCCTGGGTCGAATTTTCGCTGACGATGTTCGGAAAGTTCGATCTGCGAACGATGAGGGAACATGCATGCTGGAGGGGAGCACCGGGCGGTCGAGGAGGGTGATGCGCTGTACGCCTTGCTCGACGAGGCGCTGCCGGAGGTCTATGACTACCTGTTGCGCCGGTGCCACCGTCAGGTTCTCGCTGAGGACCTGACCTCGGAGTGCTTCATTGCTGCTATCGCTGCGTTCCGGCAACGATCGGTGCCGATGTCGGTGGGGTGGTTGATCGGCATCGCCCGGCACAAGCTCGCTGACCACTGGCGTCGCGAGGCTCAGGAGTCCCGCCGTCTTGCGGCGGCGGCTGCGGTGGCCGAATCGCGGGATGTGGCCGTCGACGTTGGTGATTATCAGGTCGAGGGGGCGGAGGCGGCAGAGGTGTTGGCCCGCTTGAACCCCATGCAGCGCGCCGCCCTGACCTTGCGGTATGTAGACGGGCTGGCAGTGCCCGAGGTGGCGGAGTTGTTGGGTCGGTCTGTGCACGCCACTGAAACCCTGCTGATGCGGGCCAAGAGCGCCTATAGGCGCCGCCACGCCGAGATCGCAGGAGCCGATCATGATTGATCCCTTTGATGTGCTTCGCCAGCGTCCAGGCCGCACGGAGCCATCGCCCGCGTTCCGCAACCGGGTACTCGCCGCCGCTCGCGCCGAGCTCGACGCCATCGCCGCCGATCGCGCCACCGGGCCAGCTCAGGTCGGCGGCGGCGGGCCGGGCCAAGCGCAGCTGGCGAGTGAGGTGCCGGGATCGGCGAGCGATCTGACCGTGCTATCGGTCGCCGAGTTGCAGCCGGCCGTGCTCGTCCAGCGGCGACGTCGCTTCGCTCTTGCAGCGTTGGTCGCCGCGGCCGCCCTCGTTGCGGTCACCATCGTCGCCGCCAACCGCACCCAATTCGATGACGTCGATACGGGCGGCCCGAGCACGACGGGCAGCTCGATCGGGACGACGGCGAGCTCGACGAGCGTACCCGCCGCGGTGGAGGACGGGCTCCCGCCGCTGCAGCCGCTCGCTGCGCTTGGTGGCAGCTCGAGTGTGGTGCCACCCGACACGGCGATCTTGGGCGGCGGCGACACGCTGCTTGTGGGACGGGGCAACATCGTCGAGGTGCTTGATCCGTCGACGGGGGCGGTGCTCACCTCGGCTACCTTGCCGGTCGAATGGGATGTCGGCGTGGCCCTGACCGGCGGCGCGTTGTGGGCTGGTGCCAGCGGGACCGGTCCGGCGCTCAGTGGACGGCCGGGTACGGTGTATCGGTTCGATCCGGCGACCGGGTCGACGGTGACCAGCATCGAGGTTCCCGACGGGCTTCGTCCCTTCGGCGGGCTGGTGCCCGACGCGCAGGGTACCGGGTTGTGGTCGATCACCTTGGGTGCACCGGCGCGGCTCGTGCATGTATCGGCCGAGACCAACACGGTGGATGCCGTGCTGACCGCGCCTGACCGGACCACCGCCATCGGGCTGTCTCCCGGATCTCTGTGGGCCGCCCGCGCCGGGGGCGCAGTCAGCCGGCTGGACCTGGCCGACGGCGGTGAGCTGGCCGTGATCGACACGCCGCTCGCCGAGCCCTTGGGCGTGCAGGTGCGAGGAGATCAGGTCTGGGTTTTCGGCTACGACGACCGTCAGCGGGCGGTGCTGGCCAAGATCGATGCAACGGCCAACACCCTGGCGGCGTGGGTTGTCGTCGGTGGTCCACTCGATCTCATGCGAGGTTACGGCTTCGATGTGGCCGACGGCTCCGTGTGGATCCACACCGAACAGGCGCAACTCGTGCAGGTCGATCAAGACAGCGCCACGGTCGTTGCCCGCTATGGCGATGCCCCCGGCGGCGGCGGGGTGATCGCCACCGAGGACGCCCTCTGGCTGGCAACCGGCTCCACCAACACCTTGTACCGGTTACCCCGGCGCTGACTCTGCGACGCCAGTGTGGATCCAGCACCGACGGAGGGGGCGACGGCGCCGTCATAAGCAGCCGTTCGGTGCCGCAGGTGGGTAGCTGGCTTGCCGCGGTTCGCCGGCCGCGAGCTGCAACCGGGTGAGCGCAGGGCCTCCGATCAGCGGCACTGAACCCGGGAGTGGGCCGAGCCGCTCGAAAACATCTCTACGAAGCAACGAGGTACGCATGCGACGATCGCAACTCTGGCCGGCGCTGGCCGCCGCCGCACTCCTTTCCGTGAGCGCCGGCTGCGGTGACACCGACGAGGTGCTCGTGTCCAGTCTGACCACCACGCTTCTCGATGGGCAGGGCACGGGGAGCACGATCGGTCCAGATGGAGCGTTGTACGTGTCGAAGAACGTCGATGACACCGTCCAGCGCGTCGACCCGGCCACCGGTGCTGCGACCTTGGCCGGCAGCGGGCTTCCGAAGCGGGTCATCGAGATCGGTGGGGCGATGGACGTCGCCTTCCTCGACGGCCGCGCCTACGCCTTGGTCAGCATCGCCGGCAAGAACGTGGAGGCGCCGGACGCGGTGATGGGCGTCTACCGCCTCGGCGATGACGGCACCTTCTCGTTGTTCGCCGACCTTGGCTCCTGGTCCGAAGCGCATCCTCCGGTGGACACCGACTGGTTCCTCAGCCAGGGTGTGCAGTACGCCATGACGGTATGGGACGGCACGCTGGTGATCTCCGACGCCCACCTCGGTCGGTTGCTACAGGTCGACGCCGCCGGCGCTATCAACGAGCTGATGGCCTTCGAGTCCACCGATGCGGTGCCGATCGGTCTGACCGTGCGCGATGGCGAGTTGCTGGTGGCCACCGCTGGTCCTGTGCCGCATCGCCCCGACACCTCGGTGATCCGCGTCGTCGCCGACGGCGCAATGGGCGAAGAGGCCGGACGATGGAGCAGGGACTACGAGGGCGATCTCGGACTCCTCATCGACATCGCCACGGCCGAGGACGGCACGCTCTACGGGCTGCTGCAGGGCCACTGGGACGGCGGCGAAGAGGGCAGTCCCGCAGCGCCTAATACCGGGGCGCTGGTGAGGGTCGACGACGCAGGGCACTTCACGGTGGTGGCCGATCACCTCAACCAGCCGACGTCGCTGGCGATCTCCGGTTCCACCGCCTTCGTGGCGACCAACATCGGCACCGTGCTCAAGGTGAGCGGGCTCTGACCCAGGCTGACCGCTGAGCGCAATGAAATGGTGTCAGGTGGCTCGTCGCCCTAACCGTTCATCGGCGGTGCCAGCGTGCGGCCGAGGGTCCCGGCGATGCCGAGCCGGTTGACGCTGATGGTCTCCTCGAGTCCTTCGCGTAGCGAGGCGGCAGCGTCGGGGTTGAGCCGGTCCAACTTGCGGGCGAGCTCTTGCAGGGCAGCGCGAGCTTCGGCCACGTCGGGGTCGGCCCAGGCGGCGGTGAGCTTGCGGCGCACCCAGCCCTTCTCGGCGGCAGGGAGGTAGCCGACGATGTTCTCGCTCTTATGACGCCGGCAACGCTGGATCTGCACGGGTTGTCCGTCGAACACGTCGCGCACGGCGGCGTGCAACGCTTTGGCGCCATCCAACACGAACAACAGGCCGGCTGAGGCGTCCGTCCGTGGGCACACGCGCCAGCGCGGCCAAACAGGGGGTCGCCTTCGAGCTACGCGCTGGCTTGACCGTGAGATCTCCGACGGATGGGAGCAGGGTTCCCGCTCGGCTACCTCCAGGAGCTCTGTTCCTATTGGGCGGAGTCCTACCGCTGGCGGGACCGCGAGGCGTTGCTGAACCACCTCCCCTCTTCGCATCGGAAGGTGAGCGAGGTCCGCCGGCGGCGGTAGCGCTACTGACGAGTTGTCGCACACGTTCGGCAGCGCGGCACCCTGGGCCGTTGACGAGTGGGAGAAGTTGCATCTCACCTGCGGCGAGGCCCGCGCGGTTGGCTCCCGCCTCCGGGGAACGCAATGGTCAGCGGCCACGCGCTCGTTCCCCGGCACCACTGCACGCTTGCGTTAGCAGGGTGCTGAAATTCGGTTCTTGAGGGTCGGGTGCTCGCGTTTTCGGTGGGGATCGAAAAGAATGGGGGTATGCGTGGGAGCAGCGATCCGCAGTTGGCGTTGTTGGTGTCGGTCTCGACGGAGGACTTGATCCCGGCTGACCATCCGATCCGGCGGATCCGGGTGGTGGTGGACGCGGTGCTCGCCGAGCTCGACGACACGTTCGACTCGATGTACGCGGCGACGGGTCGCCGGTCGGTGCCGCCGGAGATTCTGTTGAAGTCAACGGTGTTGATGGCGTTGTACTCGATCCGTTCGGAGCGGGCGTTCTGTGAGCGACTCAACTACGACTTGCTGTTCAAGTGGTTCCTGGACATGCGGATCGACCAACCCGCGTTCGATGCCACCACGTTCTCCAAGAACCGCCAGCGCTTGTTGGAACACGAGGTCGCCGACGAGTTCTTCGAGGCCGTCGTCCGGCTCGCCAAGCTCCGCCGCTACCTGTCCTCGCAGCACTTCTCCGTTGATGGGACGCTGTTGAAAGCGTGGGCGTCGCACAAGAGCTTCAAGCCCAAAGACCAGCCGCCCTCCGAGCCGCCCGCCGGGCGGAACAGTGAGGTGCAGTGGCATGGCCACAAGCGCACCAACGACACCCACGCCTCCACGACGGACCCCGAAGCGAGGCTCTACCGCAAGAGCAACAACACCGCCGCCACGCTCTGTTACGCCGGGCACCTGTTGATGGAGCACCGCTCCGCGCTGATCGTGGACGCCGAGTTGACCATCGCCGATGGCTACGCCGAACGCTCGACCGCCATCGACATGCTGGCCCGATTGCCCAAGGCGGCGAGACGACGCACCGTCGCTGCGGACAAGGCCTACGACACGAAAGGCTTCGGTGCCGAGGCCCGCCAGCTCGGGTTCACGCCCCATGTCGCCCAGAACACCAAGCACTCCGCCATCGACGCCAGAACCACCCGCCACGCCGGGCACGCCGTCAGCCAGCGCATCCGCAAACGCATCGAGGAACCCTTCGGCTGGGCCAAGACCATCGCCGGCGGACGACAACTCCGCTACCGCGGCCGAGACCGCAACCGAGCCTGGTTCAAGATGACCACCGCCACCTACAACCTGCTCCGCATCATCGCCCTGGACACCCAACCCACCCTCGCCTGACCCCCGCCAACCCCAAGGCGCCCGGAACCCCCGTCTGGCTGGCGGGACCTGGGAGTGACCACGGCCCCGAGTGGCGGGACCAACAACACCAACCCACAAGCAACCCGGTCGGAACCGGCCCCAATCAGACGATTTTCAACATCCTGTTAG
>JADLEF010000080.1 GCA_020846295.1 Acidimicrobiales bacterium | reverse complement strand
GTGTCGCTGTGCGACACACCGGGCAACATGGTCGGCCCCGAGCACGAGAAGCTGGCGCTGGTGCGGCACTGCTGCCGCATGTTCGTCACCGCGGCGTCGGTGACGGTGCCGATGTTCACCGTGGTGCTGCGCAAGAGCTACGGCCTCGGGGCGCAGGGCATGGCGGCCGGTTCGATGAAGACCCCGTTCTGGGCGGTGTCGTGGCCTACCGGCGAGTTCGGCGGCATGGGCCTCGAGGGGGCGGTCAAGCTCGGCTTCCGCAAGGAGCTCGAGGCCATCGAGGAGCCCGAGGCCCGCGTCGCGCTGTACGAGAAGCTGGTCGCCAAGATGTACTTCAACGGCAAGGCGCTCAACACGGCGATGACCTTCGAGATCGACGAGGTGATCGATCCCGCCACCACCCGCCACTGGATCCTGACCGGGCTGAAGTCGGCGCCGGCGCAGTCCTGGCGCAGCCGGGAGACGCCCAAGCGGCCCTGCGTGGACACCTGGTGAACGCAGGCGGCCCCGGCCGGTCAGCAGTGGGCGGGTGGCTCAGGCGGTCAGGCGGAGCACGCCGGGCCGCCACAGCAGCCACGCCGCCAGCGTGACCGTACCGCTCAGCACGGAGGCGACGATCGCGGCGCGGGCGCCGATCACCTCGGCCAGCTCACCGAGCAGGATCATACCGATCGGTAGGCCGCCGATGGCCGTGCTGAGCAGCCCCAGCGCCCGCCCCCGCAGCTCGGCGTCCACCGAGGTCATGACCAGGGTGGACTGGGTGGAGCCGAACAGGCCCATCCCGGTGGCCGACAGGGCCAGGAAGGCGAGGGCGACGAGGTAGAGCGGCGACAGCGCGAACGGCAGCAGCAGCACCATCGCCGCCGCCGCGCCGCCGACGTACACCAGGCCACGACGCCGCGGCCGTTGACGGGCGACGAACCCGGAGCCTGCCATCATGCCCACGCCGACCATGGCGGCGAGCAAGCCGGTGAGGAACGGGCCGGCCCCGAGGTCGGAGCCGACCAGCTGCACCAACGGCGTGAAGCTGAAGTAGAAGAAGTTCACCGCGGCGGTCACGCCCAGCACGCTCACCAGCGCGGTCTCGGTGCGCAGCAGGCGGAACCCCGCTCGCAGGGCGGCGAGCGGCGGATCGGCGCGCCGCTCGGTGCTGCGCCGCACCGGGGGCACCCGCAGGAACAGCAGCAGCGACACCGAGGCCAGGCCGGCCAGGCACAGGTAGGCGGCGCCGACGCCGACCGCCTGGATGGCACTGCCGCCGACGAGGCTGCCGATGGCGAGGCCGCTGGCGCTGCTGAGCGACTCCAGCGCCATGGCGTTGTCAAGCCGGTCGGCCCCGACCAGGTCGTAGATGATGGCCCGACGGCTCGTCATGTCGATCACCCAGCCGATGCCCACCATCACGAGGAACGGGTAGACCATCCACAGCGCCAGCGCGCCGGCGATGTCGGCGACGCCCATCAGCAGGGCGAGCGGGATGAGCACGCCGTACTGCCCGATGACGGTGCGACGACGATCGAAGCGGTCCGACACCACCCCACCGAGCACCCCGCCGACCAGGAGCGGCGCCCACATCGCCACCCCGGTCAGTTGCACCAACCGAGCCGAGCCGGTGAGCCGGTTGGCGACGTAGGCGCCGAGGAACCCGCTGGCCCAGCGACACATGTTCCACAGCCACCCGGCCGAGAGCAGCGCCGGGTAGTGGCGGACCTGCAGGGCGCTGAACATCGACGGCCGCGCCGCCGCCCCGCTGGCCGCGCCGGCGGCCGTGATCTTCGTCTGCATCGATCCCCCCAAGGATCCCCGACGCAGCGTAGGGCACCGCAGCTGCCCCGGTGGGAGGCGGGGCGGCGGGAGCGCGGCGGCGGGGCCGACGCGGTAGCGTCCGCTGCCATGGAGCAGGGCACCGCCACCAACGCCGAGCTGGTCCGCACCGCGTTCGCCGGATGGGAGCGGGGAGACAACCGTCCGTTCTTCCAGCTGGTGTCGCCGCAGGTGACCTGGCGGGTGATCGGCAGCACGAAGCTGTCGGGCACCTACACGGATCGGGCGTCGTTCCTCGCCGCCACCCAGGGCCTGTTCGAGCGGCTGGCCGAGCCGATCGTGGCGAAGGTGCTCGCCGTGCACGACGTGGGCGACACGGTGGTGCTGCAGTGGGAGGGCACCAGCCGCGGGGTGAACGGCCGGCCGTACCAGCAGAGCTACTGCTGGGTGCTCCGCTTCTCGGCGGGGATGATCACCGACGTGGTGGCCTACCTCGACACCGCGCTGATCGACGACATGTTCGCCGACTGAGCAGACCGACCGACCGACCGACACCACACAGAAGGGACCGACGAATGGGAACGACCGTCGAGTTCACGTCCAACGGCGCCACCGCCTCCGGCCACCTCGCCGTGCCGGCGAGCGGCTCCGGCCCCGGCCTGATCGTGATCCAGGAGTGGTGGGGCCTCAACCCCCAGATCAAGCGCATGGCCGACCGCTTCGCCGAGGCCGGGTTCGTGGCCCTCGCCCCCGACCTGTACCACGGCGAGCTGGCCGAGCACGACGAGATGGACAAGGCCGGCCATCTCATGAACAGCCTGCCGGCCGAGCGGGCGGCGAAGGACATGAGCGGTGCGGTCGACTACCTCGCCGGGCTGGCCTCCACGACCGGCCGCGGGATCGGCGTGGTCGGCTTCTGCATGGGCGGGCTGCTCAGCTTCGTGCTGGCCACGCTGCGCCCGGATCGCATCAAGGCGGCGGTGCCGTTCTACGGGTTCCCGCAGGGCGACGGCGAGCCGGACTACTCGAAGCTCGAGGCAAGGATCTGGGGCCACATGGCGGATCCGGATGCGTTCTTCACGCCCGAGGCGGCCAAGGCGCTCGAGACCAAGCTCCGTGCCATGGGCAAGGACGTCACCATCGAGGTGCACCAGGCGGGCCACGCCTTCATGAACGAGGACAACCCGATGGGCAGCTACGACGAGGCGCTGGCCACCTCGCTGTGGCCCCGGGTGTGCGAGTTCTTCCGGACCAACCTGGCCTGAGCCGGCTGCGGGGGATCACCGCCCGGTGATCTCCCGCAGGAACGCCTCCACGTCGGCCCGGTGCCGGGTGCGGGCGAAGGGCGGCAGGGCCCGGATGATCTCCCAGCGGTAGCGCGCCGTGCCGAGGCGACGGTCGAACACGGCGACGGCGCCGCGGTCCTCGGAGCTGCGGATGAGCCGGCCCGCCGCCTGGGCCAGCAGGGTGGCGGCGCGCGGCACGTCGATGGTGGCGAACGCCGCCTGGCCGGCCCGGTCGCGCCGTGCGTTGAGCAACGGATCGTCCGGCCGGGGGAACGGAAGGCGGTCGATGGTGACCAGCGAGAGCGTCTCGCCCGGCACGTCGATCCCCTGGAACAGCCCGGTGGTGGCGAACAGGCACGTGGCGGGATCGGCCCGGAATTGTTCGATGAGCCGCCCGACGGGCAGGTCGCCCTGGGCCAGCACCGGCACGCCGACCTTGGGCCGCAGTGCGGCGACGGCCGCTTCGAGCGCCCGCCAACTGGTGAACAACGCCAGCGTGCGACCCCCGGCGGCGGCGATGAGCGAGGCGAGCTCGTCGTGCAGCGCGTCCCGGTAGCCCTCCGCCCGCGGGTCGGGCAGGTGCAGCGCGCAGTACAGCAGGCCGTGGTGCTCGTAGTCGAAGGGGCTGCCCACGTCGAGCTCGTCGAAGTGGTTCGGCCGCAGGCCGACCCGCCTCGCCATACCATTCGGTATGGTAGCGCTGGTGAGGATGGCGGTCCGGTTGCCCCACACGGTGGCACCGAGCACGGGGCCGACCTCGACGGGGGCGACGGCGAGGCGCGGATCGCCGCCGTCGGGCACCCAGGCCACGTAGTTCTCCGGCAGCTCGGCCACGATGTCGAGCTCCTCGATCAGCGCGGTGGCCACCCGTTGGGCCCGGGCGCGGCGCTGATCGGCATCGTGCACCGAGGTCTGGATGCGCCGCAGGGCCTCCGCCGCGGCCTCGACCCGGCTGCGAGCGAGCACGACGGCGTCGGCCACCTCGACGGGCAACGGCCGGGGCAGCTGCTCGCCGATGTAGCCCCGCAGCACGGCCACGAGCGACGCGCCGGCCTCGATGAGGTTGGTGGGCAGCTGCTGGTCGGCGATGACCGAGCGGACCCGCCCGGCGAAGGCGGCGAAGCGGCCGGTGCCCAGCTCGAAGCCGAGGGTGGAGGACAGCACGTCCTCGAGCTGGTGGCACTCGTCGATGACGACGACCTCGTGCTCGGGCAGGACGCGCTCCCCCGACCCGATGTGCACGCCGTAGAGGGCGAGGTTGGCCACCACGATGTCGGCCTCGGCCGCGGCGGCCCGGGCGTGCTCGGCGAAGCACTCCCCGCCCCGGGGACACGTGCCGGCACCCGGGCACTCGTCGCCCGACACGCTCAACGCCGACCAGGCCCGGACCGACGGCTCCTCGGCCAGCTCGGCCCGGTCCCCGGTGGCGGTGGTCTCCGCCCAGTGCACCAACCGGTCGAGCTCCTCGCGCACCGACTCGCCGCCGAGGGCCAGCTCGGCCTGGCCGACACCGGCCTCGAGCTCGTCGACGCGCTGGCGGCACACGTAGTTGGCCCGGCCCTTGACCACCGCCCAGGTGAAGACCGGCTCGGGCAGCTGCGAGCGCAGGAAGGGCAGGTCCTTCTCAGCCAGCTGGTCCTGCAACGCCTTGGACGCGGTGGCGACGACGACCTTGCGGCCCGACAGCACCGCGGGCAGCAGGTAGGCGAGGGACTTGCCCGTCCCGGTCCCCGCCCGCACCACGAGGTGGCGGTCCACCCCGACGGCCTCGGCGACCGCGAGGGCCATGGCCCGCTGGCCGGCGCGGGCCTCACCGCCGCCGGGCAGGCCGGCGACGACGGTGGTCAGCGCCCCCTCGATCCGCTCCGCGCCCGGGCCGCGCCGTCGGGCGGCGGCGATCTCGGCCGACGTAGCCGGCGAGGCGCCGGTCCTCCGGCCGGGGGCGGGATCATCCGGAACGGGGTCGGTGGCGGTGGGCGGAGGCGACCCGTCAGGGTCGGTCACGCCGTGGCGAAGGTGTCGATCATGAGGCGTACATCATCGCCCAACGGGTACAGGATCGGACAGGTGCAGCCGTTGGCGACGTACTACGCCACCTTCTCCCGGCATTCGGCCGGGGTGCCCGACGCGGTGATCATCTGCACGATGTCGTCGGGCACCAGCTTGGAAGCGGCGACCACCTGCTCGTGGGTGGCGGGCCAGGTGAGCACCTTGCCGATCTCCTCCAGCAACGCGTCGGGCACGCCGGAGGCCTTCATGATGTGGGGTTGCTGGCCGAGGTACTGGGTGACCAGCAGGCGGGCGGCGTCCAGCGCGGCCCGGCGGTCCTCGTCGACCGAACAGACCACGAGTTGGGGGCGGTCGAGGTCGGTGGCGGAGCGGCCGGCCTTGCGGGCGCCGCGCTCGAGCGCGTCCATGGCCCGCAGGTTGTAGGCCGGGCTCACCAGGTAGTTGAGCACGACACCGTCGGCGATCTCCCCGGTGAGCTCCATCATCTGCAGGCCGGTGGCGCCGATGTAGATCGGCACGTCCTTGGCACGACGCTCCTGGTACACGTAGTCGAGCTCGACGCCGTCGAGGTGGACGTGCACGCCGTCGAAGCTGACCGTCTCGTTGGCCAGCAGCGCCCGGCACACGGTCACGATCTCCCGCATGACGGTGAGCGGGCGGGCCCGGTCGATGCCCACCTTGCGGGCGAGCGGGTCCCACCAGGCGCCGAGGCCGAACAGCACCCGGCCGGGGGCGAGGTCGTCCAACGTGGAGAAGCTGGCCGCCAGGCGGGCCGGGTTGCGGCTCCAACAGTCCACCACCCCGGAGCCGATCCGGATGGTGTCGGTCACGGCGGCGAACGCGGCCATGGGCACCAGGCAGTCGCGCACCAGGCGGGAGTCGGCCTGCCACACCGCTTCGAAGCCCTGCTGCTCGGCGTAGCGGACCAGCTCCATCCCGTCCCGGATGGTGTGGGCGTCCTGCAGGTACATGGCCATGCGCGTCATGGTCGTCAAGCTTCCCACGGGGTCGGGCCGCACCGGAGGCATCGGACGGCGAACGCCGTGTGAACCCCGCCGGCGGCTCTCGGCCGGTGGGAGGCGATCGGCGTGGACCACATCCTGCTCGACCCGGTGGCCCGGGGCGGCCCGAAACGCCGCCTGGCCGAGATCGAGCGGTTCCTCACCGAGGTCGCGCCGGCGAGCCGACCGGCGAACCGTTGGCCGCGCTGCGCTGGTGGACCCAGGTGGCGAGCTCCTCGGGTGGCACCGGCGGGCAGATCAGGTACCCCTGGGCCTGCCCGCACCCGAGGCCGGGCAGCGCAGCGAGCTGGTCGGTGCGCTCCACGCCCTCGGCGACCACGCCCACCCCGAGCACCCGGGCGATGTCGGCCATGATCCGGGTCAGCGCGTTGTCGGCCGGGTCGGACAGCGTGGCGATGTAGCTGCGGTCGATCTTGATGGTGTCGATGGGCAGGTTGCGCAACTGGGTGAACGACGTGTGCCCGGTCCCGAAGTCGTCCAACGCCACGCCGACGCCCATCCCCTGCAGCTCGCGCAGGTGGCGGCCGGCGAGGCCGAGGTCGGCCAGCAGCGCTGTTTCGGTCACCTCGATGATGAGCCGGTCGGCGGGGACCCCCGCGTTGTGCAGGGCCGAGCGCACGTCGTGCACGAACGTGCGGGCCAGCAGGTGCCGGGCCGACACGTTGACCGCCACCCGCAGCGGGGCCAGGCCCGGGTCGGCCGACCACACCGCCAGCTGCTGAGCGGCGCGGCGCAGCACC
>JADLEF010000079.1 GCA_020846295.1 Acidimicrobiales bacterium | reverse complement strand
GGATGCGGTAGAGCCACGCCTTGAGGTTGGTGCCCTCCTGGAAGCCCTCGAAGCCGCGGAAGGCGCGGAGGTAGGTCTCCTGGACGAGATCCTCGGCCTCGGCCGGGTTGCGGGTCATGCGGAGCGCCGCAGCGTAGAGCGAGCTCATGTAGGGCATCGCCTGCTCTGCGAACTTGGACCGTTCGGCCACGTGTCCTCCTGGCGCCTGGTGCCCGGCGCCGAGGCATGGGAAATCCCTGCTCGCCAGGGGTTTCGACTCCGACGGGTCATTCCCCGGTCGGGTATGACCCAACCCTACGGGATCCCGCGGCAGAGCGAGATAAAGATCGGGCAAAGCCTTCACCGGCTCGGAGCGGCCCGTCTGCGGTCCGCAACCGAGCGGCGACGGGGTCCGTGCCCCTACAGTCCGGCACCATGGACCTGCGTTTGGACAACAAGGTCGCCGTGGTCACCGGCGGCTCGAAGGGAATCGGCCGGGGCATCGCCCAGACCTTCGCGGAATCGGGCGCCCAGGTGGTGATCGTCTCCCGCAAGGCCGACCAGCTCGAGGCCGCCGCGTCGGAGATCGGCCACGGTTGTGACTGGATCGCAGCCAACGTGGGCGAGCCGGACCAGGCGGAGCGCTGCCTCAACGAGGTGCTGGCCCGCCACGGTGCGATCGATGTGCTGGTCAACAACGCGGCGGCCAACCCGTACGCCGGCCCGACCATCGACGTCGACCTGGCCCGCTGGAACAAGACGCTGCAGGTCAACATCACCGCACCGTTGGTGTGGACGCAGCTGGCGTGGAACCTGTGGATGCAGGAGCACGGCGGTTCGATCGTGAACATCTCCTCGGTGGGAGGGTTCACCACCAGCGTGATCCTGGGCGTGTACGACGTGAGCAAGGCCGCGCTGATCCACCTCACCAAGCAACTCGCCTCCGAGCTCGGACCCCACACCCGCGTCAACTGCGTGGCGCCCGGCCTGATCAAGACGGACTTCGCCCGCGTGTTGTGGGAGGGCAAGCGCGGCGCCGAGGTGGCCGAGCAGTACCCGCTGAAGCGGCTGGGCGAGCCGTCCGACATCGCCTCGGCATGCCTGTTCCTGGCCACCGATGCGTCGTCGTGGGTGACCGGCCAGACGATCGTGTGCGATGGCGGCGGCCTGATCTCACCGTCCAAGGTGGGCACCACGCCGACCGAGTGAGCCGTCGGACCGGCCGGCGGCGTCAGCGGCCGGCCGGTTCCGCCCCCGAGCCGATCGACCACAGCAGGGCGGTCGCTCCCGAGGCCAGCGCGAGGGCGACGCCGATGGCGATCGCGTAGGACCCGGTGATGTCGATGACGCGCCCGGCCAGGTACGGGCCGACGAGGCCGCCGATGCCCGACGAGGTGTACAGCGCGCCGATCACCGCGCCCAGACCGGACAGGCCGAACAAGTGGGCGCACACCGCCGGGCTGAGGGCCACGTACCCGCCGTAGGACACGCCGAGGACCACGGCGAAGGTGCCCATGAGCAGCAGGCTCGACCCGGCGATGAGCCAGATCAGGAACGACCCGCCCATCACCGTGCAAGCCACCTGGTAGAGGCGCATCACGCCCAGGCGGCTGCCGAGCGTGCCGAGCACCAGCCGGCCGCCCACGCTGCCGACCCCGAGGAGCGACACCAGCCAGGCCGCGGTGCCGGCGGCGATGCCGCGGTCCTTGGCGTAGGGCACGAGGAACACGAACGGCACGAACAGCGACAGGCCCATCAGCAGCCCGGCGCCGTAGAGGCGACGGAAGGTCGCGATGGCGAAGAGCCGACGGAGGGGCAGCGCCGCGGCGCCCGTGGCGGCAGGAGCCCGGCGACACACCACGGCGACCGCGAGCAGGGTGACGGTGCCGATCGCGGCGAAGAGCCGGTAGGTGGCCCGCCAGCCCATGGCGTCGATGAGCTGGGCGGCGACCGGCGGCCCGATGAGCGTGCCGAGCCCGATGCCGGAGACCGCCACGCCGAGTGCGATGGCGCGTCGACGATCGAACCAGCCGCTGACCTGGGAGACCATGGGGACGTAGCAACAGGCCACGGCGACCCCGATGCCGAGCCCGTAGGTCACGTAGCCGAGCCAGAGGTGGTGCACCCACGAGGTGGCGAGCAGGCCGGCGCCGAGCGTGGCGGCGCCGACGATGACCACCGGCCTCGGGCCGACCCGGTCGGCCCAACGCCCGGTCACCACCGACAGGCTGAACAGGAAGAAGATGGTGAGGCCGAACATGAAGGCGGTTGCCCCGTTGCCGGCGTCGAACTCCTCCGCCATGGCCGAGACGAACGTGCCGAAGCTGTAGGCGACCCCGAAGATCACGAACGTGGCCACCAGCGTGGCCACCACCATCAGCCAGCCGACGGTGCCATCGATGCCGTCAGGCGGCGGGGCGACGGTCGGCGGGCTCGGCTCGGTTCCGCTTGCGGTCATCGCGGCTGCTCCCCGGACCGCATCCCGGAGCGGGTTGCCCGGCCCGACGGCAGTCTCGCGCCAGCGGGTCCGTTCCGGTCCAGAGAACGCTGCGAGTGGTTTGAGCGCCTCGCGACGTGGGAATTACTGGGCGATGCGACCGCACGGCAGGAGAGCCCGAGAGGAGAATCGAACTCCTGACCTGCTCATTACGAGTGAGCCGCTCTGCCGACTGAGCTACTCGGGCGTCGACCCGCACCGGGCGGGACCGGTCGACCAGCCTAGCAGGCTCATCGCCCGGGCTGGACATGTCGCTCGCCGGCCCGAGCCTCGCCGGCGGCGGCCCCTCGCCCAAGCTCCGGTGCGCACGCTCGCGATCAGACCAGTAGCGGTAGCGTTCCAACCAGACGGCCGTAAAATCGTCGGGGGATCGTGGAGACCCGCGCCGGACCGATGCACCGGCCCGGCATCGGACTAGCGGAGCGGGGCGTTGGCACTACCGATCAGCGGGACCAGAGCGGCGGTCGCTCCGAGCGGCGAACACGCCGTCCTCTCCGCCGTCGTCGATGCCTGCCCCACCGGCGCGCTGGTCGTCGAGTTCGACGGGCGGCTGGTGCAGGCCAACCCATCGGCCCGCCAGCTCCTCGGCCTCGATGCCAACCGGCTGCTGGTCGCGTACAGCACGGACTACCTCCAGCTCGCGCCGCGGCTCCGCCAGCTCCGCGACGGTGACGCGCCCTCCATCCAGCTCGTCCAACGGGTCGTTCGACCCGACGGCCAGCCACTGTGGGTCGAGTTCCACCTCGTCGGCCTGGCGGGCAACAACCCCGAGCGGCCGCTCGCGGCGGTGTTCCTCACCGACCGCACCCGGATCCACCTGCAGGAGCGCACCATGCGGGCGCAGGTGGCGGGCCTGGATCTGGCGCTGAGCCAGGCGCGCGTGGCGGTCGTGGTGACCGACGGGCGGGAGCGGGTGGTGCGCTGGTCCCCCGGGGCCGAGCTCCTCTTCGGCACGGCGGACCGCAACGCCGAAGGGCGCCTGCTCAGCGAGCTGATCGATGTGGAGC
>JADLEF010000078.1 GCA_020846295.1 Acidimicrobiales bacterium | reverse complement strand
GGCCGTGGTGTTCGTGGTCGCCGCCTGCGGTCTGGTCTACGAGCTGGCGTTGATCTCGCTCGGCGCCTTCCTGCTCGGCTCGTCCATCCACCAGACCTCGATCGTGCTGGGCGTGATGGTGTGCGCCATGGGCGTCGGTTCGCTGCTGGCCAAGCGGTTGACCGGCGATCCGGTGGTCGCCTTCGCCACGGTGGAGCTCGCCCTGGGTGTGGCCGGCGGGCTGTCGGTGCTCGGCCTGTACTCGGCGTTCGCCTGGCTGTCGCTCTACACGGCGCCGCTGATCGCGGCCAGCGCCCTGCTCGGCATGCTCATCGGTATCGAGCTGCCGCTGTTGATGCGGTTGCTGCAGCGCATCCGGCCGCAGGAGGCCGGCGAGGCGACCTCCGACCTGTTCGCGGCGGACTACCTGGGCGCGCTGGTCGGCGGCCTCGCCTTCCCGTTCCTGCTGCTACCCCGCTTCGGGCAGCTCCACGGCGCCCTCGCCGTCGGGGCGCTGAACGTGGTGTGCGCCGCCGTGATCGTGTTCGCCGTGTTCGGGCGGGCCGTGTCACGCCGGGCGCTGGCCGGCATCGGCGTGGGGTTCGCGGTCGGCCTCGGCGCGTTGGGGGTGGCCGCGCTGGGCGCCGGCACGCTCGAGGTGAACGCCCGCCAGGCGCTGTTCGAGGATCCCATCACCACCCACGTGCGCACGCGCTACCAGGACATCGTCATCACCGAGGCGGTCCGCTTCAACGGGCGGCGGGACCTGCGGCTCTTCCTCAACGGCGACCTGCAGTTCGCCTCGCTCGACGAGTACCGCTACCACGAGGCGCTGGTGCACCCGGCGCTGGCCGGGCGCAGGGCCAACGTGCTGATCCTGGGCGGCGGGGACGGCCTCGCCCTGCGCGAGGTGCTGCGCTACCCCGACGTGGAGGCGGTGACGCTGGTGGAGCTCGACCCGGAGGTCATCCGCCTGGCCCGCGACGACGACCGGCTGCGCGAGCTGAACCAGGGCGCGCTGCGCGACCGGCGGGTGACGGTGGAGACGACCGACGCCTTCAACTGGCTGCGCACCGTCCCCGAGCGCTTCGACGCCATCGTGGTCGACATGCCCGACGCCGACGACGTGGCCACCGCCAAGCTCTACTCGGTGGAGTTCTACGAGCTGGTGGCCAACGCCCTCGCCCCCCAGGGCCAGGCCGTGATCCAGGCCGGCTCGCCGTTCTTCGCCCCCGAGGCGTTCTGGTCGATCGAGGCGAGCGTCCGAGCGGCCGGCCTGCTCAGCGTGCCGTACCACGTGGACGTGCCGTCCTTCGGGGACTGGGGCTTCGTCGCCGCCTCCGCCGACGGCCGCCCGCTGCTCGACGTCGACCCGGCGATGGCCGCCCAGCTGCGCTTCCTGGACCGGGCCGTGCTGTCGGCCGCCACCGTGTTCGCGCTCGATCGTCAGGCCGGCGCGTTCGATGCGCAGCCCTCCACCCTGACCGATCCCCGCATCCTGGACTACAGCCGCAAGGGTTGGCAGGGAGAATGACGTGATGAACCCCATCTTGGCTGTCGTGGTGCTCGCCCTCGTGGCGCTCGTCGTGGTGCTGGTGCTGCGCTCGCGTGGCAGCGGAGGCGGTCGGAACGGCCCGCGACGGGCCGGGCGCCGGATCGATCCGCTGGCGGGCGACGTGTCGCCCGCCGGGGATCCCCACCACATCGGGGTGGGCGACGTGATCGCCTACGAGGGCCACGACTGGGTGGTGCGCGGGTCGGTCTCCTATGACCAGCGCGGCTACCGGTGGGCCGAGCACCTGCTGGACCGGGTCGGTGAGCAGTTCTGGCTGTCGGTCGAGGAGGACGAGCAGCTGCAGCTGGTGCGCTGGCAGGCGGTGCGGGCCGCGTCGCTGGAGCCGACCCCGACGGTGCAGTGGGACGGGGCCGCCTTCGAGCTCGAGGAACGGGGCCGGGCCCGCTTCCGGGCGGAGGGCACCACCGGCATGCCACCCGAGGGCGAGGTCGAGTACCACGACTACGAGGCGCCCGACGGCCGGCTGCTCAGCTTCGAGCGCACCGGGGACACGACCTACGAGGTGTCCATCGGCGTGGCCATCCCGCCCGGGGCGATGACGATCTTCCCCGGTACGGGGGCCTGAGGGCGACGGCGCGTCCGGCGGGAGGTGCAGCCCGGGCCGAGGGCGGGGGTTCGTTATCATCCCGCCTCGACCCTCACCCCTCCGGAGGAACCAATGCTGTCGCCCTATCGGGTACTCGACCTGACCGACGACCGAGGACACTTCGCCGGCTTCATCCTGGCGCAGCTCGGTGCGGAGGTGATCGCGGTCGAGCCGCCGGGCGGGCAACGGGCGCGCCACCAGCCGCCGTTCGCCGGCGGCGCGGCCGATCCCGAGCGCTCGCTCCAGCACTGGGCCTACAACCGGGGCAAGCGGTCCGTCGTGCTGGAGAGCCCGGCTGAGCTCGCCGAGCTGGCCGCCGGCGCCGACGTGCTCATCGAGTGCGGGGCGTGGCCGGTGGACCTGGCCGCGCTGCGGGCGGCCAACCCGGCGTTGGTCACCGTGTCGCTGTCGCCGTTCGGGGCCGACGGGCCGAAGGCCGAGTGGCTGGGCACCGACCTCGTGCTCAACGCCGCAGCCGGCGAGATGTCCCTCAACGGCTACCTGGATCGGCCACCGGTGCGGATCTCGGCGCCGCAGGTGTGGCTCAACGCGGCGGCGGAGGCGGCCTGCGCCGCGCTGCTGGCCCTTACCGACCGTCGATCGAGCGGTCTGGGCCAGCACGTCGACGTGTCCGCCCAGGAGGCGATGATGCTGACGGGCCAGGGCTGGCTCGCCCCGGCGCTGTGCGACAACCCGCCGGCGCGGCGCACCGGCGGCGGGCTCGAACTGCTCGGCATGGTGAAGTTCCGCTTCGTCTACGAGTGCCTCGACGGGCATGTGACGCTCACGTTCCTGCCCGGCGTGCTCGTCGGCCCGTTCACCAACCGCGTCCTGGCCTGGGTGCACGGCGAGGGTCACCTGTCCGACGAGCTCGCCACGGTGGACTGGACCGACCTGCTCAGCGAGCGCCCCTTGCCCGAGGTGGCCGAGCTGGCGGAGCGCACCGCCGAGGGCATCGCCGCCGCCTTCGCCGGCTACACCAAGGCGGAGCTGTTCGCCATGGCCCGGCGGGACAAGCTGCTGCTGGTCCCGGTGACCACCCCCGCCGACGTGCTGGCCAACGAGCACTACGCCGCCCGCGGGTTCTGGGACGAGGTCGTGGTCGAGGGCGCGGCGTGCGCCGAGACGGGCACCGACGTCGTGCGCTTCCCCGGCGCGTGGGCGCACGGCTCGCCGGTCGGCCTGCGGGCCTTGGGCGCACCCCCGAAGCTGGGCGAGCACACCGCGGCGGTGAAGGCCGAACCCCGACGGGCACAACCGTTGCCGGCGGAGCCGCAAGCGCCGCGGGCGCGGCCCCTCGAGGGGGTGCGGGTGATCGACTTCACCTGGGTGTACGCAGGACCGTTCGCCACCCGGATGCTGGGCTACTACGGCGCGGAGGTCATCCGCCTCGAGTCGCAGACCCGGCCCGATCAGGTGCGCACCTCGGGGCTGTCGCGCATCTTCGGCGAGAGCGGTCCCGAGATCAGCCAGCAGTGGCACTCCATCAACGCCGACAAGCTGAGCCTCCAGCTCAACCTCAAGGTGCCGCAGTCCCGCCAGGTGGTGCTCGACCTCGCCCGCGCCTCGGACGTGGTGATCAACGCGTTCTCCCCCGGCGTGCTCGAGCGGGTCGGCCTCGGTCACGGCGACCTCATGGCGGTGAACCCGCAGCTGATCGCGGTGTCGACCACGCTGTTCGGGCACACCGGCCCGCTGTCCGCCGTGCCGGGCTTCGGCAACATGGGCGCGGCGATGGGCGGTTACTACGAGCTGACCGGCTGGCCCGACCGCCTGCCCGCCGGACCGTTCCTCGCCTACACCGATGCCACCTCGCCGCGGCTGACCGCGGCGATGATCCTCGCCGCGCTGGACTGGCGCTCCCGCAGCGGTCACGGCGTGAGCCTCGACTTCTCCCAGGCCGAGGGCGGCGTGCACTTCCTCGCCGAGGCCGCCCTGGACCAGTGGGTGAACGGGTTCGGCCAGACCCGCATGGGCAACGCCGATCGCTGGCTGGCCCCTCACGGCGTGTACCCGTGCGGCGATCCGGCGGCCGACCGGTGGGTGGCGATCGCCTGCGAGACCGACGAGCAGTGGCGCACGCTCGCCGGCCTGCTCGGACGAGCCGATCTGGCCGCGCTCCCGGTGCACGAGCGGTTGGCCCGCCAGGCCGAGCTCGACGAGCTGCTGACGGCGTGGACCACGCCGCAGGAACCGGCGGCGATCCACACCGCCCTGCAGGCGGCGGGGGTGCCGGCGCACCAGGTGCAGAACAGCCCCGAGCTGGTGGTGGACCCACAGCTGTTGCACCGCGACCACTTCCACCAGGTGCCCCACGAGGTGTACGGCCACACCTGGGCCGAGCAGTACGGCTTCCGGTTGTCGCGCAGCGACGGCACGCCGCAGCGGTCCGGCCCGATGTGGGGCGAGCACAACTACGAGATCCTCTCCGGCGTGCTCGGCTACGACGACGACCAGATCACCGAGCTGGTGATCGCCGGCGTGCTCGAGTGAGGCCGCGGCCTACCCGGTCGCGGCCGGCGCGGCCGGGGCCGTCGGGGCCGGGGCCGTCGGGGCCGGGGCCGTGGTGGTTGGTGCCGACGTCGTGGTTGCGGCTGGTGCCGCCGTGGTGGTCGTGGATGCGGGCACGAGGCTCGTCGTGGTGGCGGGCAGCTCGATCCCGAGGCGTTCAGCGTCGCTGATGCGGCGTCCGTCGGGGTCGAGCCTGGGGACCACGACGGCGGGCGGGTCGCGCGGGTCGCCCGCCTCGGGGCCGTACGCACCGATGTAGTCGATGGGGCGCACCTCGATCGGATAGGCGTTGGGCACCGGCGCTCCGTTCACATCGGCGGCGCGGGTGCGCACCACGTCCTCGTAGTCGGTGGTGAGCACCGGGCGGCCGTCCTGGTCGTACACGAGCACGTCGCGCAGCAGATTGCCGGCTGCGTCGTAGACGTACAGGTTGGAGATCGGCTCCCCGTCCTGCGTCCACATACCACCAGGTACGGTGCCGACCATGTCGTAACCCGCGTCGTAGGAAGGCCCGCTGCTCGCCCCGGCGGCGAAGAGGAACCCGAAGAACGCGACGACCGCCGCGCCGACGGCGACGAGCCGCGTGCGCCCGAACCGGCCCGCTTCCGCCGGGCGAGCCGCGCCGGCGTCGGCCGCGGCATTGGCGGCGGCGGCGCTGGCGGCCGCGCTCCGGCGACCGAGCTCGATGGAGGCCCACAGGCAGGCGCCGGCGGCGAGCAGGCCCACGAGCCGGGAGCCGAGCACGGCGGGGACCGGGAAGGACGCGGTGCCCGTGATGCCGGCCAGCAGCAGCGTGGCGAACAGCGCCCGGGCCGCCCACCAGACCACCTGGAGCTCGCCGCGGTAGCCGGCGAGCCCGCGGCCGCCGGTGGTCGCCTCGAAGCGGGTGCGCCAGGGGATGCGCGGCGGCGCCGGAGGCCCACCCGGCCCGGTGGGTCCGCCCGGCGCTCGGGGCGGCAACCCGGCAGCGGCCCGCAGCTCGGTGGCATACCGACCCGGATGGCCAAGGCGGCGGGCGAGATCCGCTTCGCCGAGCGCCGTGTCCTCGATCAGTTCGTCGTCCAGCGCGGCGAGGTGGTCGGCGAGGTCCTCGAGCAGGTCCGCCCGCTCCTCGAGCGGGAGATCGTCGAGCTCCGCCTCGACGGCGTGGAGGTAGGCGGCGGCGCCGGCGGACAGCGTGCGCGTGCTCATGCCGCCGCCTTGCGATCCAGGCCGACCAGCGAGTCGAGCGTGTCGGCGAAGCGCTGCCACTGCTTGGCGCCCTCGGCGAGCGCATCCTGGCCGGCGCTGGTCAAGCCGTAGTACTTGCGGTGCGGGCCCTCGTCGGACGGCACGACGTACGAGCTCAGTTTGCCGCCCTGGAACAGCCGGCGCAGCGTCCCGTAGACCGAGGCGTCACCCACCTCCTCCAGGCCCGCGTCACGCAGGCGGCGCACCACGTCGTACCCGTAGCTGTCCGCCTCGTCGATGACGGCGAGCACGGCGAGGTCGAGCACGCCCTTCAGCAGCTGACTGGTGTCCAATTCGGTCGCCTCCTCTTTCGCTTGGGACACTACCACGGAATACGGACTAGTTCGCCAACGGCAAGAGTGCGGCAGATTTCAGACCATGCATGGACCGTATTGAGTGACGGGCGCCACAATTTTGCTGGCGGAGCGGGTCGAGGTCGTCGTACTGTGCAGCGAGAGCCCCCTCCAGCTCATTCGCCTGACGCCTGCGGGCGTCGCCTGTCCACCCGACCGGCGGTCGGGTGCCGTACTTCTCGGTATGCAACGTGTCGGTAGGTGCGAGCGCCCGGCCGTCCGGCTCAGGGAACGGAGGATGCAACAGATGGATGAGTCCAAGCTGATGGAGTTCATGGGTCGGTTGGTGACCGACCTCGGCGGAGCGGCGATGGTCGCCTCGATCCTCGTCGGTGACGAGCTCGGGCTGTACCGGGCGATGGCCGACGGCGAGCAGGTCAGCGCCGATCAGCTGGCCGGGCGGACCGGATGCAACGAGCGGCTGGTGCGGGAGTGGCTCAACGCCCAGGCCGCCGCCGGCTACGTCGAGTACGCCGAGGGCCGCTACCGGCTGCCGGAGGAACAGGCGCTGGCCCTCGCCGTGGAGGATTCCCCGGTCTACGTCGCCGGCGGCGCCACGGTGCTGGCCACGCTGTTCCTCGACAAGGACAAGCAGGTCGCCGCGATGCGCGGAGACGGCGCGATCCCGTGGGGAGCACACCATCCCTGCATGTTCAGCGGCACGGAGAAGTTCTTCCGGCCAGGCTCCAAGGCGAACCTGGTGAGCAGCTGGCTGCCCGCGCTGCACGGTGTGACCGAGAAGCTGCACGCGGGGGCGAAGGTGGCCGACGTGGGCTGCGGGCACGGCGCGTCGACGGTGATCATGGCCGAGGCGTTCCCCCGCTCCCGTTTCATCGGCTACGACTACCACGGTCCCTCCATCGACACGGCCCGATCGCGGGCCGAGGAGGCCGGCGTGCAGGACCGGGTGCAGTTCCACCAAGCTGCGGCCAAGGACTTCCCCGAGGACGGCTTCGATCTCATCTGCTTCTTCGACTGCCTGCACGACATGGGCGATCCGGTGGGTGCGGCCCGCCACGCCGGCCAGGCGCTGAACGACGACGGCACCGTGCTGCTGGTCGAGCCGTTCGCGCACGACGACGTGGCGGACAACCTGACCCCGGTGGGCAGGCTCTACTACGCGGCATCCACGTTCGTCTGCTCGCCGAACTCGCTGTCACAGGAGGTCGGCGCGGCGCTGGGGGCGCAGGCGGGCGAGGCGCGCCTGCGGCAGGTGTTCGAGGAGGCCGGCTTCTCCTCGTTCCGGCGGGCGAGCGAGACGCCGTTCAACCTCATCCTGGAAGCGCGGCGCTGAACGGGGCGGCGGGTCGCCGTCGGTCTCCCCCGCGGCCGGCTCGCCGTCCCCCACCCGCCCGGTAGCGTCCATCGAGCCGGCTGCGGCAGAATCTTCGGCGATGGCGGACGTGCCGGCGAGCAGGCATCTGATGCGGGCCAAGGACTTCGCCGACGCGCGCTATGCCGAGCCGGTGGGCGTGGCCGACATGGCCGCGGCAGCCCGGCTGTCGCCGGCACACTTCAGCCGGGAGTTCCGCAAGGCGTTCGGGGAGTCACCCCACCAGTACCTCCTGACCAGACGGCTGGAGCGGGCGGCGGCGCTGCTGCGCACCACCGACTGGCCGGTGGCCCGGGTGTGCCATGCGGTCGGCCTGAGCAGCGTGGGGTCGTTCACGACCAGCTTCGGCCGGATGTTCGCCATGACGCCGACCCGGTACCGCCGATCGTTCCCGCCTGCGGCCATGCACGCTCGCATCCCGACCTGCATCGTGCGGGCGTACGCTCGCCCGCAGGTGCGCACGTTTCGAGAAGACGGGCCGGCGCGCACGGCGTAGAACTGACCGTGCCGGCCGGGACCGCCCCGACCGACGACGAGCTCTGGGAGTCGACGATGACGATGCGGATCGCAACCGCGCAACTGTGGGTGCACGATCAGGACGAGGCACTCGCCTGGTACACCGCCAAGCTGGGCATGGAGGTGCGCAGCGACGTGTCCGTACCGGAGATGGGCAACTTCCGCTGGTTGACCGTGGGCCCCGTCGGCCAGCCCGACATGTCCATCGTGCTCATGTCGATCCCGGGCGCACCGATGCTGGACGACGAGACGCACAAGGCGGTGCAGGATCTGATGGGCAAGGGCCTCGCCGGCACGGTGTTCCTCACCACCGAGGACGTGCAGGCCTCCTATGAGGAGCTGTCCGCTCGGGGTGTCGAGTTCATCGACACCCCGACCCAGATGCCGTACGGCATCGATTCGTCGTTCCGCGATCCGTCGGGCAACAACTTCCGCCTCACCCAGCTCAGCCCGACGTTCGGGCGCTGAGCGTCAGCGCCGACCGGCGACCGGTTGCGCGTCCACTAGCGCCGGCCGGCACGGCACCGTGAAGCGGATCGTGGTCCCGCTGCCGGGTGCCGAGCACACCTCCAGCGAGCCGCGCAGGGCGGCAGCCCGCTCCGCGATGCCGGCCAGGCCGTAGTGCCCACGGCGCAGGAGCTCACCGGCGGGGCGCGGTTCGAACCCGCACCCGTCGTCCCGCACCGTGAGCGTGACCGACCCCTCGCTCGACGCCAGCGACACGATCGCCTGGTTCGCTCCGGCATGGCGCACCAGGTTCGACAGCGCCTCCTGGGTCACGCGGTAGAGCGCGGTCTCCGCCTCCGCCGCGGGCCCCGATCCGCACATCGCCAGCCCATCGGTGGCGTCCACGAACCGCAGGTCCAGGCCCGAGCGCTCCGCCACCGCTCGCACGTGATCCTCTATGGCGACGACGATCCCGCCCTCGTCGAGGATCGGCGGGCGCAACGCCGCCATCAACTGCCGGATGTCGGCCACCTGGTGGGAGATCTCCGCCGCCGTACGCCGGATGATCGCATCGACGTCCTCGGCGTCTCCTTCGGCCAAGGACAGCAGCCCAACCTGGAGATCGAACCCCATCGCCGCCAACGCCTGCACCGGACCGTCGTGCAGCTCACCCGCCACCCGGATCCGCTCGTTCTCCGCCGCGTCCACGATCTGGCGCAGCAGATCCCCGCGGTCGCGCTGGCTCTGCTCGATCAGCTCGTTGGCCTCGGCCAACTGGCGCAAGGCGGCCACCAGCCGCGCCATCACCAACGCGAACGTGAGCGCCGAGATGCCCGCCACCATCAGGATGTCCGGCCCGGTGCGCTGCTGCAGCCACAGCAGCATGCACGCCGGCGCCAGCAACGCCGAGCCACCCAGGAAGGCCACCCGCAACCGACCGAGTCCCTGGGCCGGCGCCGTGTCCGCAGGGCCCTGCGGCGGGCCGGTCGGCACCGCGACCGCGCCCACCGCCCAGCAGGCGTAGGAGATGAGGAACACCGAATCGACCCACGATCCCGGCTGGTACGTCCCCGCCGTGGTCAGCAGCGCGTACACGATGTCGGCCATCATCCCGCTGAGCAGGGCCAGCACGAACCAGCTCTCCGCCGTCCTCCATGTGCGCAGGGTCAGCAGCAGCTTCACCGCCACCACCAACAACAGCAGGTCCATCACCGGATAGGCGATGGACACCGAGCGCTGCAGCATCGTGGCCTCGCTATCGAGCGCGGACCCGCGGATGAGAAACGTCCACGCCAGCGACGCCGCCCCGCAGGCGATGATCGCGGCGTCGAGCAACGTGCCGAGATCGGCCCGGCGCAACCGGCTGCGCAGCAGCACGCTCAGACCGAGCAGCTCGAGCGGGTAGCTCGCCAGGTACAGCACGTCGGCCACGGAGGGAACCGGCGTGGTCCGATGGCGGACCACCTCGTCGAAGGCCCACACGCCGTCGCCGGCCACCGCGGCGGCGATCCCGAGCCCGATGCAGGCCAACGCCAGCCGGGACCGACCGGTTCGCCGTACCGCCACGGTCAGCACGACAGCGGCGCACGCCAGACCGTAGAGGAAGTACAGCAGGTTGATCGCCGCGGCGCCGCGCGCCGCCTGCACCCCCAGCGCGAGGAGGCAGGCCCCCACCGCCAGCACCGCCCCTCGGGGGAACCTCGTCATCGACAGCTGCCGAGGTAGGGCGGTCATCGTCAGACCGCTCCGGTCGGCGCCGGGCCGGCCTGCTCATCGAGCTGCCGGATGGCAGCCAGCAGCTCGCCCGGACCGTCGCCCTTCACCACGTAGCGCACCACGCCCGCCTTTTCCGCCACGGTCTTGAAGCCCCGCTCGTCGAACGCGGAGTGGATGATCACCGCGATGTCGGGATTGGTCTTCCGCAGGAGACGCGCCGCCTCGGTACCGGTCATGTTCGGCATGCGCAGGTCCATGATGACCTGATCCGGCGCGCTGGCCCGCGCCGCGGCCAGCCCTTCGGCGCCGTCGTGGGCCTCACCCACGATCTGGTGGCCGTTGCGCTCGAGGAACCTCCGCAGCGCCACTCGCATCGCCGGATCGTCGTCGACCAGCAGGATCCTCATCGAACCACCACCCTCAACCGTGCAACCCTCAACCGTGCAACCCTCAACCGTGCGACCCTCAACCGTGCCGCCCCGAACCGCGCCGGTACACCGACGGCCATCCTCAGTCCACCGACGGCTGCGGGACGGCCGCCACCACGACCCGGTCCGACGGGACCGGCCGGCCGAAGAGGTACCCCTGGGCCTTCTGGCAGCCCAGCTGGGCCAGCGCCGCGGCCTGCTCCGGCTCCTCGATCCCTTCGGCCACGACCTCGAACCCCATCGCCTCCGACAGCGCGACCACCGCCCGGGCCACCGCCCAGTCCTGCCGCTCGGACGCGGCGACGACCAGCGATCGGTCCAGCTTCACCACGTCGAAGAGACCCCGCTTGAGGTACTCGAACCCGGCGTACCCCGAACCGAAGTCGTCGATGGCCAGGCGGGCACCGACCTCGCGCACGCCCTCCAGCCGGCTGAGCACGGCCTCGTCGCTCGACAGCAGGGAGGTCTCGGTGACCTCGAGGGTGAGCAGCTCGGCATCGATGTCGAACTCGTCGAGGACGACGGCGAGCTCCTCCACGAAACCGGGTTGCTCGAGTTGCCGGGTGGAGAGGTTCACGTTCAGGCGGAACTGCATCGGGTCGACCATCGCGCCGTCGAGCCACAGCCGCAGGGTGGCGAGGGCTTTGCGCAGCACCAGCGTACCGATCGGAACGATCAGCCCGGTCGCTTCGGCCACCTCGATGAACTCAACCGGACCGACGAGGCCGCGGACGGGGTGCTGCCAGCGCACCAGCGCCTCCGCCCCCACCACCGCCGCGTCCTCGAGACGCACGACGGGCTGGAAGTGCAGCACGAACTCGTCGCGCTCGATGGCCTGGTGCAGCTCGGGCATGAGCAGCCGGAGGCGGTGCGAGGACGCAGCCATCCGTTCGGTGTGCACCACCCATCGCCCCCGCCCGGCGGCCTTCGCCGCGTACATCGCCACGTCGGCGTCGCGCAGCAACGTGCCCGCGGTGTCCCCGTCGTGGAGCATGGCGATCCCGGCGCTGCCATCGAGCCGGTACACCCCTTCGTCGAGCACGAACGGCGCCCGCAGCGCGGCGAGGATCGCCTCGGCGATGTCGGTCGGCGCGCCGAGCTCGGTCTTCGTGCGGCACAGCACGGCGAACTCGTCGCCGCCGAGCCGGGCGAGCAGCGTTCCGACGGGCAGCACCCGTTGCAGCCGGCCGGCGGCGATGCGCAGCACCTCGTCGCCGACGCTGTGCCCCGCGCTGTCGTTGATGGTGCGGAAGTTGTCGAGGTCGACCAGGATCAGCCAGGTCGTGGTGCCCGACGGCGCCGGCTGCTCCAGCGCCTCGAACAACCCGCGCCGGTTGGGCAGCTCGGTGACCGCGTCGTGACCCCTGCGGTGCCGCGCCCGCGAGCGCTCCCGGGCGAGGGCCTGCTCGGCTTCGCGCAGCTCGTCGGCCAGCCCGACGGCCCGGTCGTGGACGAGGGCCATCGCCGCCCGGGCCCGACGACGGCTCTGGAACCACGCGAGCGTCGGCGCGGCGGTGGCCGCCAACGCTGCGATCCCGACGACGGGATGACCGCCGGCGACGGCACCGATGGTCGCGCCGGCTGCGAGGGGCCCGCCCAGCGCGGCCAGGGCACGCTCCAGAGATGCCGCTCCGTCCGCCGATCGGCGCACATCGTGGGCGCGCCGTCCAGCCATGGCGACGTGATCGACCCGAACCGCACGCCGCTGAACTCCCAAACCGGGGGGAATCCGAGCCTTCGCCCGGTCGGGACGGTCCGATGGTCGTGCACCATGTCAGCGTGCTCGGCGTGCTCGGCGTGACACCGGCGGCGGACGGCCGACGATCACCGCCACGACGGCGACGGTGACGAAGCCGAGCACCGCGCCGGCGACGACGTCGCTGATGTGGTGCATCCCCTGGTACACCCTCGCGGTACCGATGAGCACGGGCGCCAATGCCGAGAGGGCCACCGCGACGGCCCGCCACAGCCGCGAGCGGCTGTGCCAGAACACGATCACCGCCAGGGCCGCGTACACCGCCGCGGCCGCGGTGTGACCGGACGGGAACGAGCTCGACACCGGCGAGGCCTCGAGTTGGGGCACCGCCGGCCGGGGTCGCTTCACCAACGTGGTGACGGTGATGAACACCGATGCCTCCAGGATCAGGCTCACGGCGAGCACCAGCACCTCGTGCCATCGACGCCACAGGAACCAGAACACCACGGCCAGCAGCGCGGTGGCGCCGATCTTGACCCAGGTGTCCGCCCCGTGCGCCACGTAGAAGGCGACGTCGTCCCACCCGGGGGTACGACGGGCCACCATCGAGGTGGCCACCCGATCGTCGAAGGCGCGCAGCCAGCCGACCGGACCGTCCTTGACCACGAGCCCGAGCAGCGTCCACACCAACGTCAGCGCCACATACGCACCCACGACCTCGGCCGACCACCGGACGAGCAGGCCGCGATCGGTGGCGCGCGCCGTCCCGTCGCCGTCCACCCGCCGCGGCAGCGCGTACTCAGTGGTCATTGCGAGGCCCCCGCAGCCGCTGGAACCTGGCCGACAGCACGCAGAACAGGCCATACAGCACGAAGCCCGCCGCGATCACGCCGACGACGATCCGTCCCCACTGGTAGCCGGTGAACTGGCGCAGCGATCCGTCGATGCCGCCGACCTCGGCCACGTCGAACGTCCACGCCGCGCGCACCAGGAAGAAGGCGATCAGGGCGAAGGACATCGCCCGGGCGAGCAGACCGAGCTGTCCGCTGCGCACCACCGCCTGGCGCCGCCGCTGATCGGCGATCGCGGTGAGGTCCCTCTCGAACGACCGGGTGATCGCTTTCTGGGCGAACGCCACGGCCACCCCTGCGACCACGACACCTGCGGCACCGACCAGCCACCGCCCGTAGGACTGCTCCATCAGCCGGCCCACCCAGTCCGTCACCATCCGGTCCTCCTGGCCGCTGGCCTGCTCGCCGTTGCCGGACCGTGCGACCTGGGCGATCGTGAACGCGAGGGACCCGTACGCCACCGCGCTGAGCAGGTAGCCGATGCGCTCGAGCAACGCCTTGCCCGTCCAATCACCCGGCAACACGGCGGTGAAGAGACGCCACAGCGCGTAGAGCACCAGCCCGACCCCGACGATCGCGACGAGGACCTTTCCGAACGGCCGATCGGCGATGGAGGCGATCGCGCCACCGCTCGACGCATCCTCGTCGCTCGACGCGCCCTCCCGGGCCAACGTGAACGCCAGGATACCGATCAGTACGTACACCACGCCCTTGGCGACCCAACCCAACCGACCGACGTACTGGAAGCGCCGACCCAGCTCCCCGGCGCGCTGCTCGGCGTCCGACTTCGCGGCGCCCACGGCTGACCCGGCGGATCCGCCGGGATCGATCACGCCGTGCGAACCGTTCGAACCGCGCGGCGCCAGCGCGGATCCAGAGAACCTTGCCATGACTACCTCCCCACACCCGCTCGGGCCGCCCGAGCGAGGGGGTCCTTCCCGCAGGTCCGCAGGATCAATCACGATCCGAGTCGAGGTTGTCGCGGACCGACCGGGCTCCGCTCCGGTACCGAGCCGAGCAGCGGTTTCGCCGGCTCCGGGCCGGGGAACGTCCCTGGCCGCACTACGAGGGACTCGGAGGCGTGCGGTGGCGACGATCGGCGTGGTGGCCCACAACGGCAAGGTGCTCGGCGGCGGTCTGGAGGAGCTGCGCGCCGCGCTCGCGGACGGCGGCTTCGCCGATCCGCCGTTCGAGGAGGTGACCAAGAGCCGCAAGGCGCCCAAGGCCGTGGCGCGGCTGCTCGAGGCCGGCGTGGACCGGCTGATCGTCTGGGGCGGCGACGGCACGGTGCAGCGCTGCGTCGACGCGCTCCTGCGCTCGGACGCCGGGAAGACGGTCACGCTCGCCGTCATACCAGCCGGTACGGCAAACCTGCTCGCCGGATCGCTGCGCATACCGAACGACGTGCGCGACGCGGTGGAGGTCGCGCTGCACGGCGCCCGCCGCAAGCTCGACGTCGGACGCGTAAACGGCGAGCACTTCACCGTGATGACCGGCACCGGGTTCGACGCGCTCATGATCGGCGACGCCGACCGCGGGCTCAAAGACCGCCTCGGCCAGGCCGCCTACCTGTGGACCGGATGGCGCAACCTCGGCAGCAGTTCGGCGGAGGTGCGCATCACCGTTGACGGCGAGCGCTGGTTCCGAGGCCGCGCCGGGTGCGTGCTCGTCGCCAACCAAGGGCGCATACTGGGAGGTATCGAGGCGTTCCCCGATGCCCAGGCCGACGACGGACGCCTCGACGTCGGGGTCATCGCCGCGCAGACGCGCGCCGAGTGGATGCGGGTGCTGGCGCGCGCCGCGATCGGGCGCGGGCCCTCCTCACCGCTGGTGTCGACCACGACAGCGGCCACCAAGATCAAGATCGAGCTCGACCGCACCCTGCCCTGGGAGCTCGACGGCGGTGACCGGCCCCGCACCGACACGCTGAAGATCAAGGTCCTGCCGGCGGCGCTGGAGGTGTGCGTCCCCGCCGACTGAGCGAGCTGGACCTGGGTCACCGAGGCCGACTGCTGCGAGCCCAATATGACAACTGATGGGTTGACGAGCTCGGCGCCAGCCGCGTACCCTACGACAACCAGATCATTGTCATCGAGAGGGGTCGGGGTGGCCGCAGATCCGTTGTCCCGGGCGTTCGCCGCCCTCGCCGACCCGATCCGCCGCGACCTCGTCGTCCGCCTCGCCGAAGGCGACGCCACCGTCAGTGAGCTCGCCGCTCGCCACGAGGTGTCCAAGCAGGCCGTCGCCAAGCACCTCAAGGTGCTCGAGGAGGCCGGCGTGGTCAGCCGCACCGGCGAGGCCTACCGCAAGCCCGCTCACCTCGAAGCAGAGGTGTTCGACCTGATGTCCGCCTGGATCGAGCGCTACCGCCGGCAGGCCGAGCAGCGGTACCGCCGCCTCGATGACGTCCTCGCCGCCATGGGCGACGAGGGCCCCACCCCGCCAGACCGACCCGACACGAGCATGCGGAGCCCACAATGACCCACACCACGTCCGACACCACGTCCGACACCACGTCCGAGCAGCCCATCGACGAGACCACCATCGAGTGCCCTACCGACCTGCCCCTGGTGCGCATCGTCCGCACCTTCGACGCCCCGCCGGCCAAGGTGTTCCGCGCCCATACCGATCCGGATCTCCTCCTCCAGTGGAACGGCCCCCGGGACACGACGATGCGCATCGATCACTTCGACTGCCGCACCGGCGGCTCCTACCGCTACACCCACACGACGAGCACCGCGTTCGTCGCCGGCTTCTACGGCTCCTTCCACGAGGTGCGCGCCGACGAGCTCATCGTGCAGACCTTCGCCTTCGACGGCATGCCCGACGGCGTCGCCCTCGAGAAGCTCCACTTCGAGGACATCGGCGGAGGCCGGACCCGGCTGGTGGCCACGTCGCTGGTCGACTCCATCGCGGACCGCGATGCGTTCGTCGCCTCCGGGATGGAGCAGGGCGTGAGGGAAGGCTACGAACGCCTGGACGAGCTGCTCACCCGATGACCGCTGGGAACCCGGCGCGGGAGGGCCGGCGCGGATGGGCCGCACCGATGCGTCACCCCACGTGGCCCCGCGCCGTCGCCCTGCGCTGACAGCGGCCGACCTGCCGAGCGGCGCGCCGACCTTGTAGGTTCACGGTCATGCAAGGCGGCGAGCACCCCGGTCTGGCCGAATCGGTGTTGGAGCTCATCGGCGGCACGCCGATCGTCAAGCTCAAGCGGCTGGCCGCAGCCCACGGGGTGACCGCCACGATCGCGGTCAAGCTCGAATCGCTCAACCCGGGCGGGTCGGCCAAGGACCGCGTCGCCGTCGCCATGGTGGACGCGGCCGAGCGGGACGGCCTCATCGCCCCGGGCGGCACCATCGTCGAGCCCACCTCGGGCAACACCGGTGTCGGCCTCGCCATCGTCGCCGCCCAGCGCGGCTACCGGTGCGTGTTCGTCTGCACGGACAAGGTCTCGCCCACCAAGATCGAGTTGCTGCGAGCCTACGGCGCCGAGGTCGTGGTGTGCCCGGTGTCGGTCCCACCGGAGGACCCGGCCAGCTACTACGCCACCGCCGAGCGACTGGCCCGCGAGATCCCGGGCGCGTTCCGCCCGAACCAGTACGCCAACCCGAACAACCCCCTCGCCCACGAGCGCACCACCGGCCCGGAGATCTGGACTCAGACCGCCGGGGCGATCACCCACTTCGTGGCTGGCATGGGCACGGGCGGCACCATCACCGGTACCGCCCGGTACCTCAAGGCCCAGGACCCCGGGATCGTGATCGTCGGGGCGGATTCCGAGAGCTCGGTCTACACCGGTGGTTCGGGTCGGCCCTACCTGGTGGAGGGCATCGGCGAGGACTTCTTCCCGGCGACGATGGACCTCTCGCTGGTCGACGACGCCTACGCCATCTCCGACGAGGACTGCTTCCTGATGGCGCGCGAGGTCGCCCACCGCGAGGGCATCCTCATCGGCGGGTCGGGCGGCGCCGCGCTGGCCGCCGCGCTCCGCCACGCCGAACGGGCGCAGCTCGGCCCCGAGCACCTTGTGGTGGTGCTCATCCCCGACTCGGGGCGCGGGTACCTCAACCACGAGTTCAACGACGCCTGGATGTACGAGTTCGGCTTCCTCCACAAGGAGGGTCCGACGGTGGCCGCGCTGTTGGAGCAGCGCCGGCCGGGGGCCCACCACCTGCTCTACGTCAACCCCGAGCAGCCGCTGCACGACGCCATCGACCTGATGCGCAACCACGACGTGAGCCAGATCCCCGTCATCAAGAACGAGCCGCCCTTCGCCAACGCCGAGGTGGTCGGAGCGGTCGACGAACTGCAGCTCATGCACCTCGTCTCGGGGGACCCCTCGACGCTGGGCCAGCCCGTGGGCGAGGTGGCCGGGCCCAAGCTGCCCACCATCGGCATCGGCGAGTCGGTGCCCGATGCGGTCCGCCGGCTCGAGACCAGCAACGCCCTGCTCGTGCTCAAGGGCGGCCGGCCCCACAGCGTGCTGTCGCGAGCCGACGTGCTGCGCCACCTGCGCTCCGGCCCGCACCACCACGACCAGGCCTGACCGAACGAGAACGAGAGCGAGGCACCGCCATGGGCGAGGAGAGCGAACTGGGTTCGGGCGAGACCGGCGGATGGGGGTTCGACACCCGCGCCGTGCACGTGGGCCAGGCTCCCGATCCGCGCACCGGGGCCGTGGTCCCCCCGATCACGCTGTCCACCACCTTCGCCCAGGACGGGGTCGGCGGCCTGCGCGAGGGCGGCTACGAGTACTCCCGCTCCGGCAACCCGATGCGCAGCGCGGTGGAGGAGTGCCTCGCCTCGTTGGAAGGCGCCGACCACGGGTTCAGCTTCGCCAGCGGCCTCGCCGCCGAGGACGTGCTGCTGCGCGCCGCGCTGCCCTCCGGCGGCGGCGTCGTCCTGGGCAACGACGCCTACGGCGGCACCTACCGGCTGATCGACAAGGTGTTCCGACCCGCCGGCCACCCGTGGTGGGCGGCGGACCTGACCGACCCGGCCGGCCTCGACGAAGCGTTCCCCGAGGGCGCGTCCATCGTGTGGCTGGAGACGCCGACCAACCCGCTGCTCACCTGCATCGACATCGAGGCCATCGCCGATGTGGCCCACCGCCACGGTGCGATGGTGGTGGTGGACAACACCTTCGCCACCCCCTACCTGCAGACCCCACTGGCGTTGGGCGCAGACGTGGTCGTGCACTCGGCGACGAAGTACCTCGGCGGGCACAGCGACGTGGTGGGCGGCTTCGTCGCCACCAGCGACGCAGAACTGGCCGGCACGCTGCGCTTCCTGCAGAACGCCACCGGCGCGGTGCCCTCACCGTTCGACCTGTACCTGCTGCTGCGCGGGGTGAAGACCCTCGGCCTGCGCATGGACCGCCACTGCTCCAACGCCCGGGCGGTGGTGGACCTGCTGGTCGGCCATCCGGCGGTGCGCCGGGTGCGCTACCCGCAGCTCCCCGACCACCCCGGCCACGCCGCCGCAGCTCGCCAGATGCGGGACTTCGGCGGGATGGTCAGCTTCGAGGTGGCCGACGAGGAGTCGGCGCTGGCCGTCGTGGCCCGAACCGAGCTGTTCACGCTGGCCGAGTCGCTCGGCGCGGTGGAATCGCTCATCGAGCACCCCGCCCGCATGACCCACGCGTCGGCGGCCGGCTCGGCGCTCGAGGTACCGCCCGGTCTGGTCCGGCTGTCGGTCGGCATCGAGTCCCCCAACGACCTGGTGGCCGATCTCGCCGCCGCGCTCGACTCGCTGGGCTGAGACCGCACCCGGGACCCATCGAGCGTCAGCGAGACGACACCGGCAACGGCGCCCGCGCCGCCGCGCCGGCGAACCCGGCCCGCAACCGGGGCAGCACCTCCCGGCCGAACCGGGTGGCGGCCTCGTCGTGGGGGTAGCCGGACAGGCAGAAGTGCGTGCAGCCGACCTCGACGAACTCCAACAGCGTGTCCGCCACCTGATCCGGCGTGCCGACCACGCACACCCCGGCACCGGGGCGCACCGTGCTCACGCCGCTCCACAGGTGCGGCGCGATCCGGTAGCCCTCGGCCTCGGTCAACTCCTTCATGCGGGTGTTGGCCTCCGATTGCTCCCACATGGTGCTGATCATGCGCCGCTGGCCATCGGACGCGTGGGCGATGAGCGCGTCGGCGGCCTCCCACGCCTCCGCCTCGGTGTCGCGAACGATCACCTGCAAGCGCATCCCGAAGCGCAGCGAGCCCAACCGGCCGTAGTGCTCGGCCCGGCGTCGGGCGGCGGCGATGCGCTCGGCGATGTTCCGGGGCGTGTCACCCCAGTACAGGTACACGTCGGCGTGGCGGGCGCACACCTCCTGCGCGGCATCGGAGATGCCGCCGAGGAAGAACGGCGGATGTGGCTGCTGCAAGGGCCGAGGGCGCACCAGTGCGCCATCCACGTCGAAGTGGTTGCCGTGGTGGGTGACCGGCCCCGGCTCGGTCCACGTCCGCTTCATGAGGGCGACCGTCTCGTCCATGATGGCGTAGCGCTCGTCGTGGTCCACGTAGATGCCGTCGGCGGCGAGCTCGGCGTGGCCGCCCCCGGCGATGAGGTTGATGGCCACGCGCCCGCCGCTGAGCTGGTCGAAGGTGGCGATCATCTTGGCCATGACCGTGGGGGCGATCAGCCCGGGACGGGCGGCGACCAGCATGGTCAGCCGTTCGGTCTTCGCCGCCACCATGGCGCAGGTGATCCAGGCCTCCCAACATGCGGTCTGCACCGGGACGAGGGCGTACTCGAGGCCCGCCGCCTCCGCCGCCCGGGCGACGCGCTCGAACAGCTCCATGCTCGGCGGTATCGACGCCTCGCGATCGCCGTAGGCGGTGGTGTCACCGGAGGTGGGGATGAACCAGCCGACGTGCAGGTCCTCGTCGATGAGCGAAGCCGACGCCGTCATGGAACTCGCCTCCTTGATGGGCCCGACCGGCCCCGGAACGCACCACGTTAGCGAGCCCGCTTCGACGCCGACGGCCGCGTGCAGCCCGCTCAGCCGCAGGCCAGCTTGCGGGGGTCGGGCGGGAACGCCTCGGCGGCGATGCAGGCCTCGCCCCAGCCGGTGAGCGTGGTGACCGCGGCGTCGAACGCGTCGCCCATGGCGGCCACGAGCGGGGCGCACAACCGGTCCGTGGTGGCCTCGAGGCCGGCGAGCATGGTGGCCCCGGCCCCGGTCAGCTCCTCGCCGTCGAGCCAGCCGTCGGTCCGCAACTGCGTCAGCGCGGCCTGCGTCGCCTCGGCGCTCCAGGCACGACCGGTGCTGTAGTCGCCGAACCGGTAGCCGGCCCACAGCTCGGTCAGGATGTTCATGCGCACCGGATCCAGCCCGGCGGCCACGTACACCGCGACGTGGGCGTCGCCGCGGAACTCGCGCAGCGCCAGGCAGCCACGCCACAGCGCCGCGTACGGATCGGCGGGCCGGCCCAGGCCGCGCACCCCGCTGAAGAGCGCCTTGCCGGTGCCGTCGGCGGCGTCCACCGCGGCGTGCAGCGCGTCGGTCACCGCCATCACCTCCGCCTCGCCGGCGCCGGCGGGCTCCAACACGGCGCGCAGGCTCCGGCCGACGCTGCGCTCGAGGTCGGCCAGCAGGACATCGTGGGGCACCGCCCGGTGCGCAGCGTCGTAGATCCCGGCGATCATCGACGGTTCGAACGACG
>JADLEF010000077.1 GCA_020846295.1 Acidimicrobiales bacterium | reverse complement strand
CGGCGGAGCCCGCCTCCGACGGCGACGTGCGAGACCTGGCCGCCCGCATGGCCCGCTACCAGCAGGTCGAAGCGAACGAGTACACCGCGATGCTGCAACGGCTTGACCTGCAATGAGCGAAGGTTCTTCACCGGGGTGCGTTGGGGCCGCCGCCCGGCCGCCACTGCCGACGGTGTTCACCTACCTGTTGGCGCTGCTGGCTTCGATGACGGTGGTGGCGCCTCCTCGTGGGTGAGCGACCAGCGATGGAGCGAGGCCCGCAGCCCCGACGAGTGCGGCGAGTGCTTGCCGCTTGTGCCGTGCTGGCGATCGCCGCAGTGGCGGCCGCAACTGCGCTGCGACCTGGTGATGTGGCCCCGCCGGGGGCGCGTACGCTGCGCACGGCGGCCGAATCGCCGCCGCCCATGCGTTTCCAGTTCGAGATCGTGCCGGATTCCGTTGGTCTGCAGGGATGCTTCTCGGTTCGACGGCGGGTGTCGGGCACGGTGGACCGGCGTGCCGAGCGTGCTGGCATCGAGGTCGATCCGATCGGCATCGCCGCCGTCGTTGCCGACGGTGTCACCTACGTTCATCGAGACGCGCTCACCGGCTGGCCGATTCCAACCGACTGGGTGGTGGTGTCCGCCCCGCTCGACGAGGGAATGATCGCCGCGTTGACCGCCGCGCTCGGGCCGGACCTCGCCAGCCTCGTTCTCGCGTTTGCGCTACCGGATCCGCCTTCCGTGGTGGCCGAGGCCGCACTGAAGGCCATGCGCTCCGCCGAACTGTTGGACGTCGGACCGGGCGACGATCCCGAGGTCCGACGCGTCAAGGTCGACATCGATTCGGCCAAGCTCGCGCAAGGCACCTCGGCGACCGTTTCCGGCGTAGATGACGTCCCGCTCACCCTCGTGTTCACGATTGGGGATACCGGCGAGATCACCGCAGTGGCCGCCCGGATCAGCTCCCCGCCGTCCGCCGCGGACGATGAAAACTTCGGCTACCGAACCACATACGAAACGGACGAGTCGGTCGCGGCGCCGGACCTTCCCAACCCCGATGACGTCACAACGATCGACGAGGTGGCCATTCCAGAGTCGCCGCGGCCGCCTGACATTTCGTGCACCGTCGGTCCGTAGCGCCTGGCGGGAACGCCGAGGCCCGTACGCGCCGCTTCATAGCTACTTGCCAATGCCATCACTAATCGTTGATGATGCTGACCATGACTGCTACGTCTGCTTCTCGCGTCGATCTGGGTGTGGCTGCCCGGCTGTTCCACGGGTTGAGCGATCCGACTCGGTTGGCGATCCTGTTGGCGTTGTTGGAGGGGGAACGACGGGTGACCGACCTGGTGGCCGCGGTGGGCTCGTCCCAGCCGAACGTGTCGAACCACCTGGCGTGTCTGCGTGAGTGCGGTCTGGTCGTGGACCGGCCGGCGGAGCGCCGGCAGGTGTTCTATTCGATCGCCCGGCCGGAGCTGTTCGACGTGTTGGTGGCGTCTGAGCGGCTGCTGGCCCAAGCGGGCCATGAGGTGCGACTGTGCACGAACCCCTTGATGGACAGCGGTTGCGGGCAGGGCTGCCATGAGTGACGCGTGCTGCGGCGCCGGGCCCAACGCATCGGGCGGCCCCGATGTAGGAGCGGAGGACGAGGGTCGTTGGCGGATCCCTGCCGCGGTGCTCGCCGCGGGCGCTTGGTTGGTCGGGATCGGGTTCGAGGTCGCTGGCTCGGAGGCGGTGGCGGTGGTCGCGTTCGGGGTGGCGGTCGTGGCCGGTGGGGCGACGTTCGTGCCCGGCGCGGTGCGCGGTCTGGCGCGTGGACGGTTGGGTGTCGGTCTGTTGATGTCGATCGCGCTCGTTGGTGCGGTGGCGCTCGGCCAGTGCGGCGAGGCGGCGTCGTTGGCGTTCTTGTTCTCGATCTCTGAGGCGTTGGAGGAGTGGGCGGTCACCCATTCGCGTCGGGGGTTGCGAGCGGTGCTGTCGCTGGTTCCCGACACCGCTCGGGTCCGTCGTGGCGCGGTGACGGTCGAGATCGCGTCGGCCGAGCTGCGCATCGGTGATCGCGTGGTGCTGTGGGCCGGTGAACGGCTCCCGACCGATGGTGTCGTGGTCGAGGGGCGCTCCAGCCTTGACGTGTCGGCGGTGACGGGCGAGTCGATGCCGGTCGATGTCGAGTCGGGCAGTGTGGTGTTGGCGGGCAGCATCAATGGTGGCGGGGTGCTGGAGATCGAGGCGACGGCGGCGACCGTTGATAGCACCCTGGCTCGCGTGGTGCGCGCCGTTGAGGAGGCGCAGGACCGCAAAGGCCGTGCCCAGCGGCTGGCCGATCGGATCGCCCGTCCGTTGGTGCCGGGGATCTTGCTCGTCGCCGCCGCGATCGCGGTGCTCGGGTCGGTGCTCGGCGACCCGGGCGAGTGGATCGAACGAGCGCTGGTGGTGGTCGTCGCGGCGTCGCCTTGTGCCTTCGCCATCGCGGTGCCGGTCACGGTGTTCGCGGCGATCGGCGCCGCCACGCAGGCCGGTCTGGTGATCAAGGGCGGCGCCGCGCTCGAAGCGCTCGGCACCGTGCGCGTCGTGGCGCTCGACAAGACCGGCACGCTCACCCGCAACCGGCCGACCGTCATCGAGGTCATTCCCGTTCCGGGCGAGGACCGGGCGAGGGCGGTGTCGTTCGCAGCGTCGCTGGAGGCGTGCAGCGATCACCCGCTGGCCCGGGCGATCGCCGCAGCGTCGAGCTCGTTCCCCGCGGCGACGGACGTGCAGGCGGTCGCGGGGCATGGCATCACCGGTACGGTCGAAGGGCGAACGGTTCGGGTCGGCAAACCCGGCTTCATCGACGCGGCAGCGCTTGCGGTTGACGTGGCCCGCCTGCAGGCACGTGGCGCCACTGCGGTGCTCGTCGAGGTCGACGGCGACACGGTGGCGGTCATCGGTGTTCGTGACGAACTGCGCCCCGAAGCTGTGGAGGTCATCGAGGCGCTTCACCGTCGCGGGGTGCGGGTGGTGATGCTCACTGGTGACAACACCGCCACTGCGGTAGCGCTCGCCGCGCAGGCCGGCATCGACGACGTCCGAGCGGAGCTGTTGCCTGCCGACAAGACCCGGGCGGTCGAACAGCTCGCTGCGCACGGCGGTGTGGCCATGGTCGGCGACGGCATCAACGACGCGCCGGCGCTGGCCACCGCGCAGGTCGGTATCGCGATGGGTGCCGCCGGCAGCGACGTGGCGATCGAAGCCGCCGACATCGCCATCATGGGCGACCGGCTCACCCACCTGCCCGACGTGCTCGACCATGCCGTGCGCACCCGACGGATCATGATCCAGAACCTCGTCCTGTCTGGGTTGATCATCGCCGTGCTGATCCCGGTCGCTGCGTTCGGCTGGCTTGGCCTCGGGGCGGTGGTCGCTACCCACGAGATCGCCGAGATCGCGGTGATCGGCAACGGCCTGCGCGCCCGCCGCCGCCTGCACCGCGGCGGAGCCATCGCGCCCGTGACCACGAGCGAACGGGAGGTGGTCCATGCCTGAACCGTCCCGCCGCCGGCCACCCGCCGACCTCGCCCGACTGATCGAGGACGCCATCACCGCCGCCCCCACCGGCAGCGACCCGTGGCCCGCGCTGGAACGGGCCCACATCGCCTCCCAACCGTGGGCATGGCCCCACCTGCGCGTCCACGCCGCCATGTTTCGCCTCGCCTGGCGCGAACGCGACCGCCGCGAGATCGCCGGGCAGGCGATCCGGCTTGCGGTGGCTGGACCCGGGTCGCTCGCCAACCGTTACCCGCCCGGCAACACGGGACGCACCACGATGGGCCTCACTGAACACGGCCCCATCCCCGCCGACCTCGCCGACCTGCTCCGCTGACCTCCCGCGTCGTTCTCGACGACCTGCACCTAGGAACCCCATGACTCGACGCTCCCGTGTCCACCTCGGCGGCATCGCGCTCGCTGCCATCGTTACGATGATCGCCACCGGCTGCACCGACAATGCCAAGTCCGCGAACCCGGCAGATCCGCCGTCGGCGAGTGGCACCGATCTGACCGGTGTCGTGTTCAGCGTGCACCGGGACCCGGGTTGAGGTTGCTGCACGTCGTGGGTCGTGTACCTGCGAACGCACGGCGCAACGGTTGACGTGACCGATGATCCTGAACGATCGACCTACCGCAGCGGCCTCGGGATCCGCGACGAGGTGTCGTCCTGCCACACCGCGGAAGTCGACGGCTACGTCATGGAGGGCCATGTTCCTGCACAAGCGATCGAGCGGCTCCTGAGCGAGCGCCCCGACGCCATCGGCCTTGCCCTTCCTGGTATGGCTGCCGATTCGCCGGGCATGGGTGGCGACGCCCAGGACTGGGCGAACCAACCTGTCGTCCTGGTCCAAGCCGATGGCTCGTTGTCCGAGTGGGGCCGGTAGTTCGAACGCCGCCCGGGCTGGTCCCTGATGGATCTTCTGGAGCCGAGGCGCTGGGCGGCTACCGCATTGCGTCAGTTGCTGTGTGCCGGTGTGGGCGTCGTCGAGCTCAGGTGCCGGTCGGTATCGATCGGAGGTCGAGTCGGCGGAGGAGTTGGGCGTTGGCGGCGGCGGCGATGGTCGAGGCGGACATGGCGATGGCGGCGAGGGCCGGTGGGATGGTGACGCCAGCGAACGCGAACGCCGGTGAATCGCCCGGTGTTCAGCTGCGCGGCGGGGATTGCTCGAGTGCGTCGAGGCGGGCCCGGTAGTCGTCGATTTCGATGTCGCCGCGGGCGAGTCGCTCGGCGAGCATCTGGCGCGGGTCGCTCGGCAGCGATGGCGACGTCAGATGAGGCACGGCAGCTGCGCCGGTCGTCGGGTGTGCGCCGTGGCGCACGAGGGTGACGATGACCCAGGCGAGCCCGCCCCAGAACGCGATCATCATGAGGGTCATCGGGATCCACCACCAGTTCCCGCCGCCGTCGTGCCAATAGCCGTCGTGCATCTCGGCACCTCCCGATCGTTGCGTGTGCGAGCCTGATCGTATGACCAGGCTCGGCCCGAAAGAAGGGGTCGGGACGAAACGGCAGACCGGATCCGCAGCGTCTCCACACGGTCTCCACATCGGCCGGGCATCGTGTCCCGGCGGGGTTCGTCCACCGCTTGGTTGACACGACGCGAGTTGGAGGATGAGTCGATGCGGATGCTGTCTCGTCGTGAGGTGCTGATCGCCGGCGGTGGTGCGCTGGTGTTGGCGGCCTGCGGTGGATCGAGCACGGGCCAGCGCGAAGCCTTGGTGTCAGCGACCGATCCTGCGGTCGAGCAGCGTGACGCGCTGCGCCGCCGTGCGGGTGCCTCGACGGTTTCGGCGACGGTGACCGCAGCGGCGACGTTGGTGTCCATCGGCGGGCGCATGGTGGACACGTGGGCGTTCGGGGACCGGCCGGGCGCGGGTGGTATCCGGGCGAAGGCCGGTGATCTGTTGGAGCTGCGGTTCGTGAACCGGCTCAGTGGGGCGAACACGTTGCACTGGCATGGCATTGCGCTGCGCAACGACATGGACGGGGTGCACGATCTCACGCAGCATCCCGCGGAGCCGGGCGGCGAGTTCGTGTACCGGTTCACCGCGCCGGACCCCGGTACGTACTGGTTTCATCCGCACATGGGCCTCGAGCTCGATCGCGGGCTATATGCGCCGCTGGTCATCGAGGACCCGAACGAGCCCGTGCTCGCCGATGTCGAGTTCACGCTGATGCTCGACGACTGGCTCGATGGCTACGGGCGCAGCGCGGCGGACGTGCTGGCCGAGTTGCAGGCGGCGGGCGGGCACGGCGGCCATGACATGGGTGGCGGTATGGGCCACGGTGGCGTGAACACGGGCAATGGCTCGATGGCCGGCGGTTCGGCGATGATGGGCGGCCTGGCCGGCGACGTCGCCTATCCGTTGCACCTGATCAACGGTCGGGCACCGGCCGAACGCGAGACGTTCGAGGCCCGGCCCGGCGAGAAGGTCCGGTTGCGGCTGATCAACGCCGGTTCGGACACCGCGTACCGGTTCGCCGTCGATGGTCACCGGCTGACGGTCACCCACGCCGATGGGTTCCCCGTCGAGCCGGTGGAGGTCGACAACGTCGTGTTGGGCATGGGTGAGCGCTATGACGTGGTGGTCACGGCAGGCTCCGGCGCGTTCGTGGTCGTCGCTGCGCCGGAAGGCAAGACCGACCCCTCCGGCGAGGCGGTGCTGCGCACCAGCACCACCGCGTCGACCCCTGCGGTCGGAACCCGCCCGGCCGGGCTGTCGGGTCAGGCGATCCGCTACACGGATCTGCGCGCCACCGACGCAGTTCGCCTCGCAGCAAAGGATCCGGATCGGCGCCAGACCATCCGCCTCACTGCGGACATGTCGGGCTATTCGCATGGGATCGACGGCAGGAGCTTCCCCGACAGCGCACCGATCACGGTGCGCCAAGGCGAGCGGCTGCGGTTGCGGGTGGTGAACGACACGATGATGTTCCACCCGATCCACCTGCACGGCCACACGTTCCAGATGGTCTCGGCGGGCTCGGCCCGCAAGGACACGGTCAACGTCGAGTCGATGTCCGCGGTCGAGTTCGACATCGAGGCCGACAACCCGGGCCAGTGGATGTTCCACTGCCACAACACCTACCACCTCGAGACCGGGATGGCGACGACGCTGTCCTACCAGGGCTGACGTCAGCAGTACCGTCGGGGCTGACCGGTCGGGAGGAGTTCGGGTGGCGTTGGTGATGGTGGTCGACGACGAGGTCCGGATCCGCGACCTCGTTCGTCGCTACCTCGAACGCGACGGCCATCAGGTCCTCACCGCGGCAAGCGGTGCCGAGGCGCTCGACATCGCCCGATCGGCGGCGCTGGATCTCATCGTGTTGGACCTCCGACTGCCCGACATCGGGGGCGAGGAGGTCGCTCGCGAGATCCGTCGCGGTAGCGACGTGCCGATCGTGATGCTCACCGCCAAGATCGACGAACGCGACCGCATCGCCGGCCTCGAGACGGGCGCTGACGACTACATCACCAAGCCGTTCAGCCCCCGCGAACTGGTGTTGCGGGTCGCGGCGATCCTGCGCCGGGGGCGCGCCAGCGCGGTCGACGAACCCGCCTCCTACGGCGGCGGGTTGATGGTGATCGACGAGACCCGCCGCCAGGTGCACGTGAACGGACACGCGGTCGAGCTCACCCCGACGGAGTGGGGTGTGCTGTTGGCGCTCGCCGCCCAGCCCGGCCGGGTGTGCTCGCGCTACGAGCTGATCAACCGGGTGCGGGGCTACGAGTTCGACGGCTACGAGCGCACCGTGGATTCCCACATCAAGAACCTTCGCCGCAAGATCGAACCCGATCCCGCGCGCCCCACGGTGGTGCAGACGGTCACCGGTGTCGGCTATCGGATGGGCATCGACCGTGACCGCTGAGCGTCACGGCCGGCGCAGTCCGCTCACCGTGCGGCTCACCGTCGCGTTCGTGCTCGTCGCCGTCGCTGCCGTCGTTGCGTTGTCGGTGCTGACCTTGTGGCGCACGAAGCACACCGTCGGCCGCCTCGCCGATGAACGGCAACAGGCGACAGCCGAGTCGATCGCCGAAACCCTGGCGCTCGCCTACCGCCAAGGGGGCGGCTGGCAGGGCGTCGACATCCACCCCGCGGTGATGATCGCCGTACAAGCCGACGCTGCCGTCGCCGTGCACGACACCGCCGGCGACGAACTCGACCTGCACAACTCCATGGCCGACACGTCCAAACCGGCCGGCATGTCCGACATGTCCAAGACCGCCGGCATGTCCGGCATGACCGAACCACCCGGTATGGCACCTGCCGACGGACCCGCCATGACGGCCGACGTGACCGTGGACGGATCGACCGTCGGCGTTGTCACCGTCACGTTTGCGAGCAGTGAGCTGGCGTCAGCTGAGCGCCATGTCCGTGACGCCCTCCGTGGAGCGGTCCTGCTCGGCGCGTTCGCTGCCGCCGTGGTGGCCGCCCTGGTCGCGGTGCCGCTCAGCCGACGCATCATCCGCCCGCTGCGACGGGTCACCGACGCCGCCCGCCTCGTCGGCAGGGGTGACCCGACCGCTCGGGCGGGCCATCACGACGCACCCGGTGAACTGGGTGAACTCGCCCGAGCGTTCGATGACATGGCCGAGCGGCTGGAGGCCAACGAGGCCGCCCGACGCAACGTCGTCACCGATCTCGCCCACGAGTTGCGCACCCCGCTCACGGTGCTGCAAGGCAACTGCGAGGAGGTCATCGACGGCATCACCGCACCCACCCTCGAAGGGTTCGTCAACATGCACGACGATGTGTTGCGCCTGCGACGACTCGTCGATGACCTCAACACCCTCGCCGACGCCGACGCCGCCCAAGCCCAGAGCGGACTCCAGTACGAGCGTTGCGATCTCGCCGCCATCGCCGCGGACGCCGCCGCCGACCTCGCCGCGATCGTCGACGCCCACGATCACCACCTCCGGCTGGACCTCGCGCCAGCGGCGACGCTCGGAGACCCGAGCCGGCTCCGCCAGATCGTCAACAACCTGCTCACCAACGCCGTCAAGTACACGCCGACGGGCGGGAACCTCGAACTTCGCACCGCCACCGACACCACGGCGGGGACCGTTACGCTCAGCGTGAGCGACGACGGCCCTGGCATCCACCCGGCCGATCGGCCCCACGTCTTCAAACGGTTCTACCGGGCGCCCAGCACGCGAGCGACCACCGGCAGCGGCATCGGCCTCGCCGTCGTCGACCAACTCGTACGCGCCCACGGCGGCAGCACCCGCATCGCCGACCGCCCAGCGGGCACCACCATCGAAGTCGAGCTGCCGAGCCTGCCCACAGCGCCCCGTCGAGCGATGGATCAGCCAACGCCGCAGATCAGAACGTGAGGGTCGTGTCCGCCCAGAGTGTCCAGTCGGTGGCGATGTCGAGACTGGATCGGGTGGCGGCGGGGATGATCATGGTGTTGGTGATGCCGCGTGCGTCCATGCATGATCCGCAGAGGCCGATCTCGGCGCCGTGGTGGGCGGCGGAGGTCATCATGCGGTCGAGGTGGTAGTAGCCGTTGGGGACCTGTTGGCCTGCGACCGCGCAGCCGACAGCGTCGCCGAAGCAGAAGATGCGCACGGTGACGCCGTCGCGTTTGGCCAGGCTCCCGGCGAGCCGGAGCCCGTTGTAGGCCCGTTCGTCGCCGTAGGCGGGACCTTGCAGTATGACCAGGACGTTCATGCTGGCACTCCGTGCTCGATGGGCCGCCGTTCGGTGCGCCATTCGGGGAAGCCGTCGGTGAGTCGGCGGGCTTGGCGGCCGCGGCGGCGCAGCAGGCGCACGGCGTCGTCGGCGTAGACGCAGTAGGGACCGCGGCAGTAGGCGACGATCTCGACGTCGGTGGGGAGGGTCCGTAGTCGTCGGGCGAGTCCGTCGATGGGGATGGATCGGGCGCCGGCGATGTGTCCGGCGGTGTATTCGGCGGTGGGGCGTACGTCGATGACGAGGACGTCGCCGGCGTCGATGCGGCGGGCGAGTTCGTCGCGGCTGATCTGCTCGAGTCCGGAACGGTCTCCGAGGTAGGCGTGGGCGAGGTCGTCGAGCACCTCGAGGTGGGTCTCGGCGACCGACCGCAATCCGGCCCAGAGCGCCGCGACCCGGTCGGAGGCCAGCCGGTAGTAGATGCGGGTGCCGTCGCGTCGGGTGTGGACGAGCCCGACGGAGGCGAGGGCGCGGAGGTGGAAGGAGGTGTTGGCGACGCTCTGGCCGATCTCGGTGGCCAGGTCGTCGACGTGGCGTTCTCCTTGGGCGAGCACGTCGATGAGTTCGGCGCGGCGGCCGTTGGCCAGCGCTTTGGCCACCTCGGCGAACCCGTCGAACAGCGCGTCTTTCGCCGCCCGGTTTGCCACCGCACCACCTCTTCACGCTCGCGTTGTCTGGTGCCAACCTACGGAACCGCCATTGCATCGTCAAGGATCGGCTTGACAAGCAGGGTCATAGACCGCGACTGTTCAAGTGTTCTCTTGAGGAGGCGGAGTGCAGGTTCATGCGTTTGTCGATGAGGGGCTTGGACATTCCTCCTATGTGATCGACCTCGGCGATGGCACGGCGGCGATCGTCGATCCGCCGCGGTTTCCCGCCGCGCAGGAGCAGTTCGCGGCAAGCGAAGGTCTGCGTCTGCGGTGGACCGTCGACACCCATTCTCATGCCGACTATGTGACGGGCAGCCCTGGTCTCGTGGCCCGGCTCGGTGCGGTGTTCTTGGCGCCTGCTGCGTCGCGGCTCGCTACCCCGCACCGACCGTTGGAGGATGGGGATCGGGTGCCGTTGGGCTCGTCGGTGGTGCTGGTGGCCATCGCCACGCCTGGGCATACGCCGGACCATCACGCCTATTTGATCGAGCTCGACGGCCGGCCCGTCGCGCTGTTCAGCGGCGGGTCGCTGATGGTGGGCACCGTGGGTCGGACCGACTTGTGCGGTCCGACGCTTGCCGAGCCCTTGGCGCACGACATGTTCCGGTCGTTGCAGCGCTTCGATCAGCTGCCCGATGATGTCGCGCTCTATCCCACCCACGGTGCGGGTTCGTTCTGTTCGGCTCCGGGGGCGAGCGAGCGGACCTCCACCCTGGGCCGCGAGCGCCTGACCAACCCGCTGCTGGCAACGGTCGGTGAGGACGAGTTCGTTGAACATCTCATCGCCGGGTTCGGTTCCTTTCCGGCCTACTTCGGGCGGCTGCCCGAGCTGAACCGGCTCGGTCCAACGCGTTTCGATGCGCTGCCGGCGCTGGCGGGTCTGGACGTCGAGACGTTCAGCGCCCACCGCGACGCCGGCGCCACGGTGGTGGACGCGCGGCCTTTCGTTGGGTTCGGGGCTGGTCACGTCCCTGGGTCGTTGTCGAACGCGTTGCGTCCGGTGTTCGCCAGTTGGCTCGGCTGGCTGGTGGCGCCGACCGAGCCGTTGTTGTTCGTGCTGGAGGACGGTCAGGACCGCGCCGAGTTGGTGCGTCAATGTCTCGACGTCGGCCACGAGCTTCTGCTGGGCGAGCTCGATGGCGGCATGGCCGCCTGGCGGGCGGCGGGCCGGGCGACCGCGGCCGTCGAGGTTGTCGACGTGGGGCGCATGGCGGCCTCGGTGCTGGACGTGCGCCAGGCGGGGGAGTTCGATGCCGGTCACGTCCCCGGCGCACGTCATGCCGAGCTGGGCTCGATCGCCGGAGCCGACTTCCCGGATCAGCCGTTGACGGTGATGTGCGGTCACGGCGAGCGGGCGATGACCGCCGCCAGCCTGCTTGCGGCACGCGGTATGTCCGTCTCGTGCTACGACGGCGGTCCCGCCACGTGGGCGGACTTCACTGGTCGGCAGCTGGAGCTCGGATGACCGGCACCAGAGTGTCGGGCCCCGCTTCGCCGCCGACGTTGGGTTTGCGCCAAAACGCGGCCCAGTTCGCGTTGCTGGTCGGCGTGAACGCGTTGGTCGGCGGGATGATCGGCCAGGAACGCACCGTGCTGCCGTTGCTGGCTGAGGAGGCGTTCGGGCTCACCGCGTTCACTGCGACGCTCACGTTCATCGTGGCGTTCGGCATCGTGAAGGCGGCGACCAACTTCTTCGCCGGCACCCTGTCGGACCGTTACGGCCGCAAACCGGTCCTGGTGGCCGGCTGGATCGTGGGTGTCCCGGTGCCGTTGCTGTTGATGTGGGCGCCGTCGTGGGCGTGGGTGGTGTTCGCCAACATCCTGCTCGGTATCAACCAGGGCTTGACCTGGTCGACGACGGTGATCATGAAGATCGACCTCGTCGGCCCCGCCCGCCGCGGGTTCGCCATGGGCCTCAACGAAGCGGCCGGCTACGGCGCGGTCGCCGTCACCGCGCTGGCCACCGGCTGGATCGCGCAACGGTGGGGACTGCGGCCCGGCCCGTTCTTCCTTGGTCTCGCCTACGCCGGGTTGGGCCTCGGGCTGTCCACCTTCATCGTGCGCGAGACCCATGCTCACGCCCGCCATGAAGCCGCGACGCACGTCGGGGCGACCGACGCCCATCACCGTGACCTCAGCACCGGCGAGATCTTCCGGCTGACCTCCTTCAAGGACAAGGCGCTTTCGTCGTGTTCCCAGGCGGGATTGGTGAACAACCTCAACGACGGGCTGGCGTGGGGCCTGTTTCCCATCTTCTTCGCCGGGGCCGGCCTGTCGATCGGCCGGATCGGTGTCCT
>JADLEF010000076.1 GCA_020846295.1 Acidimicrobiales bacterium | reverse complement strand
GTCATCGACCCCCCCCACCTGCTCGGGTTGCACGATCTGCTGTCCGGCGACCGTGTACCCGAACTCGCCCTGCACCGTCGTGACGCGGATCTCGTCGCCCGGCTCCAGCTTGTCGATGTCGCCGAAGGGCGCACCGTAGGTGGTGCGGTGCCCGGCGATGGCCGCGTTGCCGTCCTGGCCGGGTAGCGGCGTGTCGGGGAAGTGCCCGGGACCCTTGCGCAGATCGTCGGGCTCGACCCCTTCGACCACCACCTTGTCCACACCGATCCGGGGGATGACGATGCGGGCCAGCGGCTCGCCGGCCTCGGGGTAGAGCAGGTCCACCAGCTGTGGTGCCACCGTCGTGGCCGGTGTCGCCGTCGTGGCCGGGGTCGCCGGGGTCGAGGGCGAGGCGCTGGTCGGGGTGCTCGGTGCGGGCGCGCTCGTGGTGCTCGCCGACGTGGTCGGGAGCGCGCCCCCCGCCTCGGCGAGGCGGTCGGCGAAGTCCGAGGCCAGCCGATCCTGGGACTTGGCCTCGGCCAGGCCGGTGCCCCACAGCTGGTAGGCGGCGAAGAGCAGGATGACCAGCCCGGCCGCCACGAGCGCACGGCCGACCATGCCCAACACCCGCGCTGCACCTCGATCCGTCACCCGGTGTGTCTCCCGTCGTCGTGGCGGTGTCCGCCTGACCCAGCACGGCGCGGTCGGTCACGACCGGGCAGCGCACGAGCGGCGCCACGCGCGGTGACCGCACCGCCGAACGCAGCCGAGGATATCGGTCGCCTCGGCGTTGGCGATGGCAGGCGACGGCGGGGCCGCGTGGCGGCGGCCGGCGCGCCTCGGGTCCCGTGGTCGCGCCCCATGGATTCCGTCATCACCCTGCGCGGCGCGGTTTCGGTCCTCGGCCGGTTCCCCGCCTTGGCCGGCGTGGATCTCGACGTGGACCGGAGCGAGGTCCTGCTCGTGTCCGGCCCCAACGGTGCGGGCAAGTCGACGCTGCTGCGGCTGTGCGCCGGCCTCGCCAACCTCGCCCAGGGCGAGGCCACCATCCTCGGGTTCCCGTTGCCGAGACGACGGCGCGAGGTTCGCCGCCGGGTCGGCTACCTGGGCCACGCCAACGGTCTCTACCCGGAGCTCACGGTGGCGGAGAACGTCCGGTTCTGGAGCCGGAGCGTCGGCGCGCCGACAGGCGACGTGGCGGCCGCGCTGGACCGCGTCGAGGTGGCCTCGCGGCTGCACGACCTCGCCGTCGCCCACCTCTCGGCCGGGCAGCGCCGCCGTGCCGCGCTGGCCTGCCTCGTCGTGCGCCGCCCCGAGATCTGGTTGCTCGACGAGCCGCACACCGGTCTCGATGCTGCGGCCCGGGACCTGCTCGACGCACTCGTGCGCGAAGCGGTGGCCGGCGGCGCCACCGCGCTGGTCGCCTCCCACGAGCACGAGCGGTCGTCGTCGCTCGCCACCCGTGAGGTGCAGCTGGTCGGCGGGGTCGTCACCTGGTCGAGGAAGCCGAACTCGGACGAGCGCCCGAACGAGCACCCCGACGAGCGGCCGAACACCCACCCGGTCGACACCGGCCAGGCCGACGGCGCGCCGATCGCCGTCGGGGGCGGAGCACCCCATGTTCCGTGACGCCCTCCTCGTCGCCGGCAAGGACCTGCGCATCGAGGTCCGCTCGAAGGTGGTGCTGAACCAGATCGGACCGTTCAGCCTCGTCGTGCTGCTGCTGTTCGCCTTCGCCCTCGACCCCGACCGGGGCTTCCTGCAGGAGGCCACCCCGGGGCTGTTCTGGATCGCCGTGCTCCTGTCGGCGCTGGTCGTCGTGCAGCGCAGCTACGCGCTGGAGTCGGTCGACGCCGGCCGGGACGCCCTGCGCCTCAGCGGCCTGGACCCCGCCGGTGTGTTCCTGGGCAAGGCCGGCGCGTCGTTCGTGGTGCTGATGGCGCTCGAGGTCGGCCTCATCATCGGGGTGCGGCTGATGTACGGCGCCTCGTTGCGGGGCTGGCCACTGCTCCTGGTGACCACCCTGACCGCCACCGTCGGCCTCGTCGCCGCCGGCACGATCTACGGAGCGCTCGCCGCCGGCCTGCGCGTGCGTGAGACGTTGTTGCCTCTGCTTTTTCTTCCGGTCGTCGCACCCGTCATGATCGGTGGGACCCGTGCCTTCGGAGCGGCCCTCGATGGGTCCTCGGCCGAAGGGTGGCGATGGTGTGGACTGTTGGGCACCTTCGCCGTCGCCTACGTGGCGCTCGGGATGCTGCTGTTCGAATCGCTCCTGGAGGACTCGTGACCACGACCGTGCAGCCGGCGGCGACGGCGCCGCGGGCCACCCGGAGCGCCGCCCCCACCTCGACCGGCTCCCGCTTCACCCGGGTCCTCGGCGTGGTGGCGCTGGCCATGCTGTGCCTGCAGCTGGCGCTGGCGCTGGTGATCAGCCCGCCCGACGTGCTGCAGGGCGACGCCGTGCGGCTGTTCTACCTCCACGTCCCGATGGCGATCACCGGCGGGTACCTCGGCGTCGGCCTGCTGGCCATCGGCAGCATCGGCTACCTCTGGAAGCGCACGGCGTTCTGGGATCTGCTGGCGGCATCGGCGGCAGAGCTCGCCCTGCTGTTCACCGGTCTCACGCTGGTCACCGGGTCGCTGTGGGGTCGCCCGGTGTGGGGGACCTACTGGGAGTGGGACCCGCGCCTCACGCTCACCGCGGTGCTGTTCCTGCTGCTCATCGGCTACCGGGCGATGCGGTCCGCGACGCTCGATCCCCACCTGCGGGCGCGGCGCAGCGCCGTCATCGGCCTGCTCGCCGCCGCCGACGTGCCGCTCATCCGCCTGTCGGTGGACTGGTGGCGGGGCCTGCACCAGACCGCCACGATCAACCCGCTCGACACCGCGCTCGACGGGCTGATGCTGTTCACGTTCTTCTTCTCGATGGTCACCTTCGCAGTCATCTTCGTGTGGCTGCTCGTGCACCGCTTCCGGCTGGCGTGGCTCGACGAGCAGGTGGCCGCCCACTCGCTGGAGGACGCCATCGCCGAGCGCCGGGCCGAGGCCGAGGCCGCCGGTTCGCCCGGCCCGACGGGTTCGGCCGGTGCGACGGGTTCGGCCGGTGCGAGCGCGGCGAGCGGCCCCGGTTCGGCGGTGGCCACCGCGCCGGCGGCGGGCACAACCCACGATGGAGGTGCGTCATGACCAACGCCGGCTACATCGCCGCCGGGTACGGCATCACCGCGGTCGCCCTGATCAGCTATGTCTGGCGGGTGCTGGCCCGCGGTCGGCGGATCACCGCCCACGTCCCTGAGGAGCGCCGTCGATGGATGTGACCCCCCGTACCCTCACCGAGGTGCCCGAACCGCCCGCCGGCGCGTCCCGCGCCACGGCACCGTCGACGGCACCGCCGGAGCGAGGGCGTCCACGTCGGGGCATCGGGCGGGCCCGCGGCTGGATCCTCGGCATCGTCGTCCTCGCCGCCCTCGGGTTCGTCGCCTTCCGGGGCCTCGGCAACGCCACGCTGTTCTTCTACAACGCCGACGAGGCGGTGGCGCAGCAGCAACAGCTCGGCGCGGACCGCTTCCGGCTGCAGGGCAACGTCGTGGAGGACGAGGTCGACCGATCGGCGGGCGTGGCCGCCTTCACCGTCAGCTTCAACGGCGTCGACGTCCCCGTCCGCCACGACGGCGAGATCCCCCAGCTGTTCCAGCCCGGCATCCCGGTCGTGCTCGAGGGCCACTGGGACGGCGCGGTCTTCGCCTCCGACCGGATGTTGATCAAGCACAGCGAGGTCTACGTCGCCGACAACCCCCAACGGGTCTCGGCCTACGGCGAGGGCCCGGAGGCGACCAGCCCGTGAACGCAGCTCTCGGAACGGCGGGCATCGTGCTCGCCTTCGTCGCCTCGCTGTCCGGCATGGTCACCGTCGCCCACGGGTTGGTGCGCCGTCGGCGCAACCAGGCGACGCTCATGGTGCCCTACGCAGTGCTCGGCCTCGCCGGCGCCGTGCTGGCCTTCGCCGCCATGGAGCGGGCCCTCATCCAGCGCGACTTCACCATCCGCTTCGTCGCCGAGCACGGCTCGCACAAGACGCCGCTGCTGTTCGAGATCACCGCCCTGTGGTCCGGCCTCCAGGGATCGATCCTGCTGTGGGGCCTCGTGCTCGCCGGCTACATCGCGGTGATCGTCTGGCGCTTCCGGGACCGACGCAGCGACCCGCTGCTGGGCTGGGCGGTGGTGACCATGTTCGCCGTCGCCACGTTCTTCTTCGGGCTCATGCTCGGCCCGGCCAACCCCTTCGTGCGGTTCTCGCCCCCGCTCGGCTTCGACGGCCAGGGCCCGAACCCGCTGCTGCAGAACCACCCGCTGATGGCGTTCCACCCGCCGCTGCTCTACCTCGGGTACGTGGGCTTCACCGTGCCGTTCGCCTTCGCCATCGGGGCGCTCGTCACCGGCCGGGTCGGCGAGGGCTGGCTGGTGGCCACCCGCCGCTGGACGCTGTTCGCCTGGGGGTTCCTCACCGCCGGCATCGTGCTGGGCGCGTGGTGGAGCTACGAGGTGCTGGGCTGGGCCGGCTACTGGGCGTGGGACCCGGTGGAGAACGCCAGCTTCCTGCCCTGGTTGACCGGTACGGCCTACCTGCACTCGGTCATGATCCAGGAGCGGCGCGGCATGTTGCGGGTGTGGAACCTGTCGCTGTTGTGCGCCACGTTCTCGCTCACCATCCTGGGCACCTTCCTGACCCGGTCCGGGGTCATCCAATCGGTGCACGCCTTCAGCGAGGGCTCCATCGGTCCGCTGCTGCTGGGGTTCTTCGCGGTGATCGTGCTCGTGTCGGTCGGCCTCATCGGCTGGCGGGGGGACCGGCTGCGCTCACCGGGCCGCATCGACTCCCCGCTGTCGCGCGAGGGCGCCTTCCTGCTCAACAACGTGCTGTTCGCCGCCTTCGCGTTCGTGGTGCTGCTCGGGACGGTGTTCCCGCTCATCGTCGAGGCGCTGCAGGACCGGCGGGTGTCGGTCGGCCCGCAGTACTTCAACCGCATGTCGATGCCAATCGGCTTCGTGCTGCTGTTCCTCATGGCCATCGCACCGGTGCTGCCGTGGCGCAAGGCCTCCGGCGAGCTGTTGTCCCAGCGGCTGCTGTGGCCGGCGTGGGCCGCGGTCGCCGTGGTGGCCGTCGCCGCCGCGGTGGGAGCACGGGGCTTCGTGCCGTTCATCGCCTTCGCCCTCGGCGGCTTCGCCGGCGGTGCGGCGCTGCGCCAGGTGGTGCTGGCCACCCGCCGCCAGGGCTGGCGCGGGCTCGTGGGTCGGGCCAACGGCGGCATGATCGTGCACCTGGGGGTGGTGCTCATCGCGGTCGGGATGGCGGCCTCGAGCGCGTACCTGCGCGACAGCGAGTTCTCCCTCGCTCCCGGCCAGTCCGCCACCCTCGGGGACCACACCGTCACCTACCTCGGGTTGCAGACGGTGGAGCGGTCGGAGAAGCGCTCCTACGTGGCCGCGGTGCAGATCGACGGCGGCCCGATCTACGAACCGAGCATCAACCTGTTCCGTTCCACGGGTCAGAGCGTCGGCGAACCGTCGGTGCGCAGCTCGTGGAAGGACGACGTGTACCTGACGCTCGAGCAGCAGCTGCCCGGCGACGACGGCGTGGCGGTCATCCGGGTCATCGTCCAGCCGCTCGTGGTCTGGCTGTGGATCGGTGGCGCGCTGATGGCGCTCGGCACCGTGCTGGCCGCCTTTCCCGGCCGTCGTCGGCGGCGGCCGACCGACCCGGTGTCCGCCCCGGCGGACGCCCCGCCCGCCTCGGACCGCGGACGGGTGCCGGCGGAGGTGGCCGGATGATCGACGAACCGACCGCCACCCCGGCCGCAGGGGTCCCGCCCCTCGCCACCGCCGCGCTGGGCGAGGCCCCGGTCGGACCCCAGCCCGACGAGGAGCTCCAGGAGCCGGCCCCGTCGATGGGACCTGCCCGCAAGGCGGCCATCGCCGCCGGTGTCGTGGTGCTCGCGTTGCTGGCCGTCTTCCTCTACGGCGTGGTCGCCGGTGGGGACGACGATGCCATCACCGGGCCGAGCCCGCTCGACGGAGAGCTGGCTCCCGCCATCGACGGCGTCACCCTCGACGGCAGCCGGTACTCCCTCGACGGCGACCGCGGCAGCTGGGTGGTGGTGAACTTCTTCGCCACCTGGTGCCCGCCCTGCGTGCAGGAGCACCCGGAGCTGGTGCTGTTCGAGCAACGCCACGCAGCCATCGGAGACCGCCGGGTCGTGTCGGTGGTGTACGGCGGTCCGGCCGAGTCCGAGAAGGCCAGGGCCTTCTTCGATCGCAACGGCGGCAACTGGCCCGTCGTGATCGACCCGAGCGGCTCGCTGTCGGTCGACTACGCGGTGGCGAAGGTGCCGGAGTCGATCCTGGTCGCCCCGACCGGCATCGTGCTGGGCAAGATCCGCGGTGGGGTCACCGCCGACGAGCTCGACGCCATCATCGACGACGTCGAGGCCCGGGCGGGGGTCGCGTCATGATGCGCCTCGGCCGCCGCGCCCGTCGCGTCCTGTGGGCGCTGGCGCTCGTCTGCCTCGCCATCGTGTTCGCGGTGGCCGGCCGGGGAGACGGCAAGCCGCCGACCCAGGCCGAACGGGTGGAGGCGTTGAGTCGCCAGTTCGCCTGCCCCGAGTGCTCCGGCCAGTCGGTGGCAGCGTCCAACGCGCCGGCCGCGCGGAACATCCGCGGCGCCGTCGCCGACATGGTCGCCCAGGGCGTGCCCGACGAACAGATCCGGGGTCGCATCACCGATCGCTTCGGCGAGGAGGTGAGCCTCGTGCCGGCGTCGGACGGGGTGGTCAGCCTGGTGTGGATCGTGCCGGTCGTCGTCGCCGTCGTGGCGGTGGTGTCCCTGGGGCTGGTGCTGGTCCGCTGGCGGCGGACCATCGGCGAGGGGGGCGCGGCGAGCGAGGCCGACCGAGCCCTGGTCGAGCGGTTCCTGGCGGAGCGGCAGGAAGCCACCGAGTACGAGACGCTGCGATGACCATGACCAGCAGCCCCGGTCCGACCGGTGCCGTGGCCAAGAGCCGCCGGCTCGACCCCGATCGGGTCGCCGCGCTCGAGGAGGAGCGCGATCACCTGGCCCGATCGCTGGGCGACCTCGAGGCCGAGTACGCCGCCGGTGATCTCGCCCCGGAGGACTTCGCCGCCCTGCGCGACGACTACGTGGTGCGCACCGCGGCGGTGCTGCGGGCGCTCGAGGCCCAGCGCGAGCTGCGCGGCGGCGCAACGCGAGCGCCGCTGTCGCGGCGTCTGGCCCTGGTGGTCGGGGTCGTGGTGTTCGCCGTGGGCACCGGGGTGCTGGTCGCCCGCCTGGCCGGCACCCGGACCTCGACCGAGGGCCTCACCGGTGACGTGCGCGGCTCGGTGCGCCAGGAGCTGGCCGGCTGTCTGGAGCTGGCCGGTGCTGCGCTGCGGGGCTCCGCCGACGGCGCAGCAGCCGGGGCCGGCAGCGACGAGTTGCTGCAGGCGGTGAAGTGCTACTCGGGCGTGCTGGAGGCGGCCCCGAACAATCCGGAGGCGCTGACCTACCGCGGCTGGTTGCTGGTCCGTACCGGCAACACGACGCTGCAGGAGCAGGCGGCCCAGGATCTCGACGCCGCGGTCACCGCCGACCCGACCTACCCCGACGCTCGGGCGTTCCGGGCCATCGTGTTCTTCCGGTTGGGTCAGTTCGAGGCGGCGCAGGCCGAGCTCGATGTGCTCGACACGCTGGAGACCCCGCCCATCATCGGCTCGCTGCTGCAGCAGTTCGGCGTGCGCGAGGGCGTGGCCGCCGCGCTGGCCGGCGAGGCGACGCCGCCCGCCACCGGCTGAGACCCGGCCCGATCCGCGCCATACCGGTCGGTAGGGTTCAGGGTCGGTACGGTCAGGGTCGGTACGGTCAGGGTCGGGTGGCGACGTCGAACTCGCACGCCTCGTCGCCCTGCAGCACCGACCCGCCGGTGACCGGCCGGTTCTCGCCGGACAGCGCGCCGAGCATGCCGCGGATCATCCCGCGGTCCACCGCGCAGATCACCGGGTGCACGACCTCGGCGCCGCCGAAGGGGCAGTGCTCGGCCACGATGCGCAACTGGTCCTTCGCGCCGTCCGGCTGGGGGGTGTCCACCCGGGCGGCGAAGCCGTGGGCGGTCATCGCATCGGCCACCGCGTGCAGCGCCGCCCGGAAGGACCGCTGGGTCTCGGCGGCGTCGCCCATGGAGGCGGCCATGGCCTGGCCGTACTCGGCGCCGACCTCTTCGGCGAGCGCTTCGGCCTGCTCGCGCGGCAGCAGCGCGAGCGCCCGCTTCAGCAGGTTCACCAGCACCGCGTCGTGCCGCACGGGCACCTGCGGGCTCAGCTGCGGTTCGGTCGCCCGGTAGCGCTTGGACGGCCGGCCGGCACCGGTGCGGGCGCCGCGCGCCACGACGACCTCCGCATAGCCGCCCGCGGACAGCTTGTCGAGGTGGTGGCGGGCCACGTTGACGTGCAGCCCGAACTTCTCCGCCACCTCGGCGGCGGTGGCGCCCTCGCCGACCTCGTGGATGAACAGGAAGATGTCCCGCCGGGTCGGGTCGCCGAACGCGGAGGAGATGGCAGTGACCGCCGAGGCGAACTCGGTGGGATTCAAGGCAGACCGCTCCACACCGGTATTCTACCTACCGACGTAGGAGAAATCCGGAAAGAGTTGCCATGGCCCTCACCGAAGCCGCTGTCCTCGACGCGCTCCGCCCCGTGGAGGATCCCGAGCTGCACCGTTCGATCGTCGATCTGGGCATGGTGCGCCAGGTTTCCATCGACGGGACCGCGGTCGCCGTCGACGTGGACCTGACCGTCGCCGGCTGCCCGCTGCGCAACGAGATCGACAGTCGTGTGCGCGGCGCGCTCACCGCCATCGGCGCCGGCACCGTCGAGGTGCGCTTCGGCGTGATGACCGACGAGCAGCGGGCCGAGGTCCGCCGTCTCGTGCACGGCGATCCCGCCTCCACCGCCGGGTCCCAGCACGCCCACGGCCACGCCGAGGGCCGCACCATCCCCTTCGCCGATCCGGCCAACCGGACCCGCTGCATCCTCGTCGCCTCCGGCAAGGGCGGCGTCGGCAAGAGCTCGATCACCGCCAACCTCGCCATCGCGCTGGCCCAGCGGGGCCGCAAGGTCGCCGTCATCGACGCCGACGTCTGGGGCTTCTCCATCCCCCGCATGCTGGGTGTGGACCGGCCGCCGGTGGTGATCGACTCGATGCTGATCCCGCCCGAGGTGCACGGTGTGCGCTGCATCTCGATGGGCTTCTTCGTGGAGGAGGACCAGCCGGTGATCTGGCGCGGTCCGATGCTGCACAAGGCGCTCGAGCAGTTCCTCACCGACGTGTACTGGGACGACCCTGACTACCTGCTGGTCGACCTGCCGCCCGGTACGGGGGACATCTCCCTGTCGCTGGCGCAGTTCCTGCCCCGCAGCGAGGTGCTCGTGGTCACCACGCCGCAGCCTGCCGCCCAGAAGGTGGCGCAACGGGTGGGCTTCATGGCGCACAAGGTCAACCTCCAGGTCCGCGGGATCATCGAGAACATGAGCTGGTTCACCGGCGACGACGGCAAGCGGTACGAGCTGTTCGGTGCCGGCGGCGGCGCCGAGCTGTCCGAGGTCCTCGACGTGCCCCTCGTCGGCCAGGTCCCGCTGGTGCCCGAGCTGCGCATCGGGTCCGATGTCGGCCGGCCCATCGTGGCGGTCGACCCCGAAAGCGAGGCGGCGCAGGCGATCGCCGCCATCGCCGAACGCCTCGAGACGGACCTGCGCCCCACCCGCATCTACAACTCGGCGTTGAAGGTCTCGGGCTGATCGGCGCGGTGTTTGCTGGCGGCTTCGCCGCGCCCGGATGGGGCCCCAACCCCATCCTCCTCCCGAGCATGGGGCCCCTACCCCATGCCGGGCGGTGTTTGCTGGCGGCT
>JADLEF010000075.1 GCA_020846295.1 Acidimicrobiales bacterium | reverse complement strand
GGGGCAGCCGGGGGACACCCGCGAACCAGCAGCTAGGGTGGGTCCCCGTGTTCAGTGTGCCCCTGGTCGTCGCCCTGCTGATCGCGTTCGCGATCACGCAACTCTCCAATCTCGTCACCACCCTGTACCTGCACCGTGCCCTGTCGCACAAGGCGATGACGATCGGTCGGCCGCTCGAGCTGGTGATGCGGGCCGTGCTCTGGTTGAGCATGGGGATCGAACGGCGCGAGTGGGTTGCGGTGCACCGCAAGCACCACGTCTTCTCCGACGAGCCGCAGGATCCGCACTCGCCGATCCAGAAGGGAGTGTGGAAGGTCACGTTCCTCAACGTCGTGTACTACCGCCGTGAGGCGAAGCGTGCCGACACGGTGGAGACCTACGCCAAGGACCTGGCCCCCGACCGCATCGAACGGCTGCTGTTCTCCAAGGGCCTGCTCGGCGTCGGCATCAGCATCGTCGCCCTGATCGTGCTGTTCGGCCCGCTCACCGCGGCGATCATCGCGGTCACCCACACCGTGCTGTACATCCTGCTCGGCGGGTGCGTGAACGGGCTCGGCCATTGGTTCGGCCGTCGCCCGCACGACAACAAGGCGACCAACCAGCGTTGGCTGGCGCTGTTGACCGCCGGTGAGGGGATGCACAACGAGCACCACGAGTACCCCCGATCGCCGTTCTTCGGATCCACCGTCTGGGACATCGGCGGCCGCACCGCCCGCGTGCTCGCCCGGCTCAAGCTGCTGACCCTGCACGAGTCCGCCCGCCTCCAGCGCGACGGGGATCCGATGCCGCTCGCCAGCTGACCGACCTCGGTCGGGGAGGGCCGGGCTCGCGAAGGCGGCCCCGGCCCGTGTCCCGTTCCGGGCTCGCTCAGCGACCCTGCCACTCGGGCCGCTCGCCCTTGGCGGTCGACGGCTTGAACGACTTGGCGTCCTCCGTCTGCGCCGCGACCCGGCGCATCGTCTCGCCGAAGCGCACCGCGTCGAACAGCGGCATGTCCATGCCGCGCCGGGCGATCTCCTTGGTGGCGCGCACGGCGAGCGGCGCCGCCTTGAGCAGCCGGTTGGCCAGCGCCCGGGCCTCGTCCATGAGCTCGTCGTGGGGGACCACCTTCCACACCAGGCCCATCTCCTTGGCCCGCTCTGCGTCCACCCGGTCCCCGATGAGCAGCAGCTCCATGGCGTGCTGCCAGCCGATCACCCGCGGCATGCGCACCGCTCCCTGCACGGTGGGCACGCCGAGCTGCACCTCGGGGAAGGCGAAGCTGGCCCGGTCCGAGGCGATCACGAAGTCGGCGGCGGCCACCATGGTCAGCCCGAAGCCGATGGCCGGTCCGTTGACCGCGGCGATCACCGGCTTCCACACCTCCATCCCGCCCTCGAGCGACTCGCCCGAGGCCAGCTCCCAGAACGTGCGACCGGCCATGCCGGTCGCCCCGCCGGGATCCTTCAGGTCCGCTCCGGCGCAGAACGCGGGGCCCTCCCCGGTGACGATGCCGACCCAGGCCTCGTCGTCGTCGCGGAAGCGGGCCCAGGCGGCGTTGAGGTCGGCGCGCAGCTCGGCGTTGACCGCGTTGCGGGCCTCGGGCCGGTTGTAGCTGATGACCGCGATGCGATCGCGGCACTCGTAACGGACGGTTTCTCCCATGGGGCGGAGTCTGCCGGGTTTGCCCAGTGCGGCGCTGCGGAACAGGCTGACGGCATGCAGCAACTTCCGGGTGCCGTCGATGTGGCCGTGGTGGGGGCGGGCCTCGCCGGCCTCGCCGCCGCGGCGGTCACCACCGCAGCGGGCCTGCACACCGTGGTGCTCGAGGCCGGTGACGACGTCGGTGGTCGGGTCCGCACCGACGTGGTGGACGGGTTCCGCCTCGACCGGGGTTTCCAGATCCTGCTCACCGCCTACCCGGAGGTGCAGGGCCAGCTCGACCTCGACGCGCTGTCGCTCGGCCGTTTCGATCCCGGTGCGCAGGTGTGGACGGGTTCCGGCTTCGCCCATCTGGCCGATCCGCTCCGCCGCCCCGCCGCGCTGCTGGACACGGTGCGGGCGCCGATCGGCACGCTGGCCGACAAGCTGCGCATCGCCCGTCTGCGCCTCGACGTGACCACCACGCCGGCCGCGGTGCTGCTGCGGCGGGCCGATGCCACCACCGCCGATGCGCTGGTGGCCCGGGGCTTCTCGCCGGCGGTCATCGAGCAGTTCTTCCGCCCGTTGCTCGCCGGCATCCAGCTCGATCCGGGCCTGGGCACCACCAGCCGCATGTTCGAGGTGATCTTCCGGTCGCTGGCCATGGGCGACGCCGCGGTGCCGGCCGAGGGCATGGCCGCCATCCCGCGCCAGCTCGCCGGGCGGCTGCCCGACGGGGTGCTGCACTGCGCGGTGCCGGTGGAGCGCCTCGACGGGACGACGGTGCAGCTGGCGTCGGGCACGAGCGTGCAGGCCCGGGCGGTGATCGTCGCCACCGACGGGCCGGCGGCGAGCCGGCTGCTCGGGCTGCCGCCGGTCGGTTCGAAGGCGGCGACGTGCCTGTGGTTCTCCCCACCGGAGGCGCCGGTGGACCATCGCACGCTCCTGCTCGACGGCACCGGTGACGGGCCGGCGATGAACGTGGCGGTGCTGTCCAACGTGGCGCCGTCCTACGCGCCGCCCGGCCGGGCGCTGGTCGCCGCAGCGGTGCCGGGCCGGGCCGATGCGTCGCTCGAGGCCGCGGCGCGGGCGCAGCTCGTCGGCTGGTTCGGGGCCGGCGTGGCCGGTTGGGAGCTGCTGCGCGTCGACACCATCGCCCACGGCCAGCCGGTACAGGCCCCGGGCGGATCGCTCAAGCGGCGGGTGCGCCTCGGTGCGGGCCGCTACGTGTGCGGTGACCACCGCGACACGGCGTCCATCCAGGGCGCGCTGTTCTCCGGTCGACGCACCGGGGAGGCGCTGGTGGCGGACCTGCGGCGGGGTGGCGTCGGGCGCTGAGCCCCGGTCGGTCGCCCGCCGGCTCCGCCACGGGCGACGGCGCCGCACGCTTCGCTGTCACAGGGCGTGTGGATGATGGACGGCATGGTCCTCGTCGTCGCCGTGATCGTCTTCCTGCTGCTGTTGTTCGCCGCCGTGCTGGCCCTCGCCGCCCAGAGCTGGCTGCGGCGCTGGCAGGTGGAGCTGGTGCGCCGCCAGCAGCTGGTGACCGACGCCGCCATCTCCGCCGCCCGGGCGGAACGGGCCGAGCACGCTGCCGCGACCGTGGATGCCGTGGTCACCGTGGCGGCGGACAAGCTCGGTTCGCAGCTGCAGCTGGGCACCCAGCACGTCGAGCTGCGCAACAACGCCATCGAGGAGCGCCTGGCCGGCATGAACGATGAGCTGCGCCGGGTGAACGACCTGGTGGCAACGCTGCAGAAGGAGCGGGCGGAGCAGCATGGCCAGCTGCTCAACGGGCTCCAGGAGCAGGCCCGCCAGTCCGCCGAGCTGGCGCGCAGCGCCCAGAACCTGCAGCACGCGCTGGCCAACCCCAAGGCGCGCGGCCAGTGGGGTGAGCGCATGGCGGAGGACGTGCTGCGCCTCGCCGGCCTGGTCGAGGGCGTGAACTACCGCAAGCAGGTCGCCATCGCGGGCGGGACCATCCCGGACTTCACGTTCCTGCTGCCCAACGGTTGGAACCTCCACATGGACGTGAAGTTCCCGATCGACAACTACCTGCGGATGCTGGGCGCGGCGACGGACAGCGATCGGTCGTCGCACGCCGCGCAGTTCGCCCGCGACGTGCGGGCCCGCATCAAGGAGCTGCACGGCCGCAACTACATCCAGCGCGGCGAGACGGTGGACTACGTGCTCGCCTTCATCCCCAACGAGGCGGTGTACGGGTTCATCCACGAGCAGGACCCGGCGCTGGTGGACGACGCGCTGCGCCAGAAGGTCGTGCTGTGCTCGCCGTTCACCCTGTTCGCGGTGCTGGCCGTGGTTCGCCAGTCCGTCGAGCACGTCGCCCTCGAGCGCACCTCGGACGAGATCCTCCGGGTCCTCGGCGGCTTCACCCAGCAGTGGGAGAAGTTCTCCGACAGCGTGGACGGGCTGGGCCGCAAGCTCGACACCGCCCAGAAGGCGTTCGAGGAGCTGGCCGGGCCCCGGCGCCGGCAGCTGCAGCGCCACCTGGACAAGGTGGACGACCTGCGCACCCGCTCCGGTCTGGACGAGCTGGTCGCCGGTCCGCCCGGCCCGGCCCCGCTGCGGGCGGTGTCCTCCGGTGGCTGATCGCCGGAGAACCCCTGGGGGCAGTGGCGATGGCAGCCACTAACCTCCCCAACGTGTCGTCCCGGTTCTATGTGACCACCCCGATCTACTACGTCAACGACGCGCCGCACATCGGCCACGCGTACACCACCGTGACCGCTGATGCGCTCGCCCGCTGGCACCGCCTGCACGGCGAGGAGGTGTGGTTCCTCACCGGGACCGACGAGCACGGCCTCAAGGTGGCGCAGGCGGCCGAGAAGCACGGCGTGAGCCCGCAGGACTGGGCGGACACCACCGTCGAGCGTTTCAAGGACACCTGGAAGCTGCTCGACATCGCCAACGACGACTTCATCCGCACCACCGAGCCGCGCCACTACCGGGCGGTGGAGAAGCTGCTGCAGGCCTGCTACGAGGCCGGTGACATCGAGCTCGGCGTCTACGAGGGCCTCTACTGCGTGGCCTGCGAGGCGTACTACACCGAGGCGGAGCTGGTGGAGGGCAACTGCCCGATCCACGACCGCCCGGTGGACACCGTCACCGAGGAGAACTACTTCTTCAAGCTGTCGCGCTTCGAGCAGCGCCTGCTGGACTGGTACGAGGCGCATCCGGACGTCATCACGCCCGAGACCCGTCGCAACGAGGTGCTCGGCTTCATCCGCCAGGGCCTGCAGGACTTCTCGATCAGCCGTACCTCGCTGCAGTGGGGCGTGCCGTTGCCATGGGACCCGTCCCATGTGACCTACGTCTGGTTCGACGCGCTGACCAATTACATCACCGGCGTCGGCTTTCCCGACGACAAGGCGCCGCTGTGGCGGTTCTGGCCGGCCGACGTCCACCTCATCGGCAAGGACATCATCCGCTTCCACTGCGTGTACTGGCCCGCGATGCTGCTCTCGGCAGGGATCGAGCCGCCGGTGAACTGGCACGTGCACGGCTGGTTGCTCGTCGGCGGGGAGAAGATGTCCAAGACCCGTCTCAACCAGATCGCCCCCGCGGACCTGGTGGAGACGTTCGGCGTGGACGGCTACCGCTACCACTTCCTGCGCGACCCGTCCTTCGGGCCCGACAGCGACTTCTCCTACGAGGGCATGGTCGTCCGCTACAACACCGACCTGGCCAACAACCTGGGCAACCTGCTGTCGCGGGTCGCGACGGTGGTGGCCAAGAAGTGCGGCGGCACCGGCCCCGCGCCCTCACCGGACTCGCCGCTCGCCGCGGTGGCCGCCACCGCGTTCGCGACCGCGACGCGTGCGTGGCAGGACGTGCAGCCGAACCTCGCGCTCGAGGCCACGTGGCGCATCGTTCGCGAGACCAACGCGCACCTCGAGGCCAACGAGCCGTGGAAGGCAGAGCCCGGCCCCGCCCTCGACGCGGTGATGGGCGATGCGCTCGAGGCGCTGCGCATCGTCTCGGTGTTGGCCTTCCCGGCCATCCCGACCACCGCGCAGGCCATCTGGGAGCGCATCGGGCTGCCCGGCTCCGTCGTCGAACAGCGCCTGCCGGACGCCGCCGCCTGGGGTGGGTACCCCGGAGGCCTCCCGGTGGAGAAGGGCGCCGCCCTGTTCCCCCGGGTGACGGAGTGAACGACCCCGTCCCGGGGCCGCTGCGCTGGTTCGACCACCACTGCCACCTGCCGCCCGGCGAGCAGGGCGCCGACCTGGTTGCGGCGGCGCACGCCGCCGGGGTCGTGCGGCTGCTGACCGTGGGGACCGACGCTGAACGCTCCCGGGAGGCGGTGACCGTCGCCCGCGCCCACCGCGGCGTGGTGTGGGCCACCGCCGGCGTGCACCCTCACGACGCCGCCACCGCAGACCTCGACGCCGTGGCGGCCCTGCTGGACGACGACACGGTCGTCGCGGTGGGCGAATGCGGCCTCGACTACTACTACGAGCACTCACCGCGCGACGTGCAGCAGGAGATCTTCGCCGAGCACGTCCGGTTGGCCATGGCCCGCCGCCTGCCGCTGGTCGTCCACACCCGCGACGCCTGGGACGACACCTTCGCGGTCCTGGCGGACGTCGGTGTGCCCGAGCGCCTGGTGTTCCACTGCTTCACCGGGGGGCCCGACGAGGCCGAGCGATGCCTGGCCATCGGCGCGCACCTGTCGTTCTCCGGCATCGTCACGTTCAAGACGGCGGAGGACCTGCGCCAGGCCGCCCGGCTGTGCCCGCTCGATCGACTCCTGGTGGAGACCGATGCCCCGTACCTGGCGCCGGTGCCGATGCGGGGCAGGAAGAACCAGCCCGCCTTCGTCGTGCACACCGCCGACCTCGTGGCCGGGTTGAAGGGCGTGTCGGCCGCCGAGCTGTCGGCCTCGACCTGGTCGGTGACCAACCGGTTCTACGGTCTGGCGGAGTGACCCTCTCCCGCACCGCGCTGCTGGCCCTGCTCGACGATGCCGGCATCACCCTCAGCCGGGCGCTCGGGCAGAACTACGTGGCGGACCCCAACACCGTGCGCCGCATCGCCCGCCTGGCCGGCGTCGGGCCCGGCTCCCGGGTCGTCGAGATCGGCGCCGGCGTCGGCTCCCTCACCCTCGCCCTGGCCGAGACAGGCGCCCACGTCGTGGCGGTCGAGACCGACCGCCACGTCGTGCCCGTGCTGCGCCGTGTGGTGTCCGGGCTCGATGTCACCGTGCTCGAGGGCGACGCCATGACCTTCGACTGGGCCGCCGCCCTCGATGCCGACCCGGCCGACCCGGCCGACCCGGACGAGGGCTGGTCCATGGTGGCCAACCTCCCGTACAACATCGCCGTCCCGCTGCTGCTCGACACGCTCGCCACCGTGCCGGCGGTGACCCGGTTCCTGGTCATGGTCCAACGCGAGGTCGCCGAGCGGTTGGCCGCCGGGCCCGGTGGCAAGGTGTACGGGATCCCCAGCGTCAAGCGGGCCTGGTGGGCCGACGCCGCCGTGGTCGGCCGGGTGCCGGCCTCGGTCTTCGTGCCCGCCCCCCGGGTCGAGTCCGCACTGCTGCGGCTCGAACGACGACCGCCTCCCGCCTCCCGGCTAGGCCCGGAGCAGGTCTTCGCCGTGGTGGAGCGAGCCTTCGGGCAACGCCGCAAGATGATCCGCCGTTCGCTGGGGGACCACCCCGACTTCGAGGCCTGCGCCGCCGCCGCCGGGGTCGCCGCCGATCGCCGTCCCGAGGAGCTCGGCCTCGAGCAGTGGGTCGCCCTGGCCGAGGCCATGGTGGGGCCACCGCCGGCCGATGGGTCGAGCTGAGCGGGCGCAACCGGGGCCGGGGTAGCGTGCCGCCTCCATGGACGACGGCACCGACGCAGTCACGCTCATCGCCCCCGCCAAGCTCACCGTCTCGCTACGGGTCATCGGGGTGCGCGAGGACGGCTACCACCTGATCGACGCGGAGATGGTCAGCCTCGACCTGGCGGACACCATCGAGCTGATCGAGGGTGGGGCCGGGGTCGAGCTGCGCTTCGCCGACGCGGCGACCGAGGCGGGCAGCCTGGCCATCGAGGACGGCGAGGACAACCTGGTGGTCAAGGCGTTGCGTCTCGTCGGGCGGCGCGCCCGGGTGGTGATCACCAAACGGATCCCGGCCGGCGCGGGCCTCGGCGGAGGATCGGCCGATGCCGCCGCGGTGCTCCGATGGGCAGGGTTCGACGATCCGCAGGCCGCGGCAGGCCTCGGTGCGGACGTGGCGTTCTGCTTGCGCAACGGCCGGGCGCGCGTGGGCGGTATCGGCGAGCAGCTGCTCGCCCTGCCCTACGAGCGACGGCAGTACACGCTGCTCACGCCACCGTTCGGTTGCTCGACCGTCGCCGTCTACCGGATGTGGGACCGCCTCGGCGGCCCGCTCGGCGACAACGGGAACGATCTGGAGCCAGCGGCCCTGGCCGTCGAGCCCCGCCTGGCGGCGTGGCGCGACGAACTCGCCGGCGCGACCGGCCTACGCCCTCGCTTGGCCGGCAGTGGGTCGACGTGGTTTGTCGAGGGTGCGTACCCCGGGGCGGGCCGGCAGGTGGTGACCACCACGCCCTGAGCGGACGAGGGGGCCGAGCCGCCGGAACCGCTCCGCGGTGCGCACCGCGGTCATTGGCCCTTGGCGCGACGTTGGAAGCGGGTGCGCTTCAGCATCTTCTTGTGCTTCTTCTTGCGCATGCGCTTACGGCGCTTCTTGATCAGCGATCCCATGAGGCTTGCCACGGTAGCGGCCTCCACCGGCTCCGAGCGAACTTGCCCGCCCGGCTGCGCCGCCGCCGGAAGGTGCAACCACAGTGAAATCAACTCGGCGGATCACCGTTGTATCCGACGAGCGGGAACCTGTACCCCACCACCGATCGGTCCCGACGGGCGCCGACCGGTCCAAGAGCCGAGGAATGGCAAGACACCTTCCAACCACCCAACCCGATCCGGAGCGATGCCACCAGCCTGCGGGCTGTTGCGGCGGCAAGGCGTCGTTCCGGACGGTGTGGGCGGTGCAGAAGGCCCTCGGCAGTGGACCGGTCCGTGTTCGACGGGAACCGTCGGTGGTGGGGAACATCGTGACCGATCGACCCGGTCAGGGGAGACCCCTTGGCAACATCGCAACGCATGGCCCCGGCTGCACGCCCGGTGCCCGTAGATTACGCCCCGGTGCAGTACGCCGGTGGCGGAGAAGGATCCGAGAACGAGGAGCAGCAGCTCGTCGAGATGGCGCGCACCGATCCGGCCGCGTTCGCCGTGCTCTACGAGCGGTACTTCGATCGGATCTACAACTTCGCCTACCGACGGACCCGCACCAGGCACCTGGCCGAGGACATCACCTCGTCCACCTTCGAACGGGCCTTCCGCATGCTCGATCGGTTCGAGTGGCGCGGCGGCGGGTTCAAGGCGTGGCTGTTCCGGATCGCATCGAACGAACTGGCGGACCACTACCGGCGGCAGGGCCGGTCACAGAGCGATCGGGGTCAGGCCGCGCTCGGCCAGCTGTACAGCGCGTCGAGCGAGGACGACCTCGAGCGGATCGACTGGGGCGAGGAGCAGGTGCGCCTGCTGCTGGCTGCGATCGATCTGTTGCACGGCCGGTACGCAGAGGCGATCTCGCTGCGTTACCTCTCCGGCCTCTCCCATGAAGAAGCGGCGGCGGTGATGGGTATACCGAAGCCGGTGATGGCGGTGACGCTGTCACGGGCACTGAAAGCCCTCAAGAAGGCGATGGACAAGCTGATGGACGAGGGGCCGCAATGAGCGGTGTTCAAGACCTCAAACAGCAACTCGAGCGTCTCGGAGGCGAGCCGGTCCCCCCGGCGCGGCCGGAGTTCCGTGCGGAGCTCCTCGCCAGGATCCTCGAGACCAAGCGTGAGACGGCGCCGTCGGGCGCCACCGGCCTGCGCGTCGTGGCCGGCCCCGATGGCGGCGAGCGCGTGGCCATGGTGCCGGCGCCGCGCCCGGTGCGACCCGACGACGAGCTGCAGCGGCGGCGCCGCACCCGGGTGCTCGCCCAGGCTGCGGCCGCGGTGTCCATCGCCGCGGCGGCCGCCGGGGTGCTCGGCGTGGTGAGCCTGGTCGACAACGGCCAGGCGCCCGTCGGGGTGGCCGGTGCCGGCACCGAGGCCGAGCTGGCCTCGGGGGAGAGCCTCACCCACGTCGTGATCAAGCCCTCCGGCGAGCTCGAGGCCGAGGGCGGCGGCCCGGCCGAGATGGACGACGGTGTGGCCACGATGACCTGCGAGGAGACGACGGGCTCGACGATGGTGTTCTACGACACCTCCGAGAGGGGCTACTACTGCCCGCCGGACGAGGTGGTTCGCGTCCAGGTGGACGACAACGCCATCGTGTCGGTCATCGGAGCGCCGTCGGCCCCGGCCCGTCACATCAAGCTGCTGCTCGACGAGCCGCAGTACGTCGACGGCAGCGCCGACCCGCTGACCTGGAGTTGGGAGCGCTACAGCGGCCGTCGCTTCGACCGCTACGAGCTGCGCCGCTACGCCGAGGGCACCGACCCGGAGGCCGCCGAGGTCGTCGCCACCATCGACGACGTCAAGCAGACGACCTTCCGCGAGGCCGCGTTGCCGGCGGCGACCTCGATCTACTACGTCGCGGTCATCGCTCCTGACGGGAGCGAGTCCGGCCGCAGCGGCGAGTTCAAGGTCAGCATCTCCGTCGAACGGTCCTGAGCGCTGCCCGCCCGGTGGATGCGCCCCTGGCGCGTCCACCGGGCGGTGGCGCGAAACGGTCTGCCGCAGGCCCCCGGGCGCGGGCTACCGTGGCTGCCAGCACCACCCGTTGGCGGGTAGTTCAATTGGCAGAACGCCTGACTTTGGATCAGGAAGTTGCAGGTTCGATTCCTGCCCCGCCAGCCATGACGGACCATCCGAGTGAACGCCCATCCACGTGGAAAGTGAGCGCGTCGCAGCCGGGACGTGCCGGACATGAGTGAACGATCGTTGTCGGCCGTGGTGCTGGCCGCCGGCGAGGGGGTGCGCATGCGCTCGCAACGGCCGAAGCCGTTGCACGTCCTGTGCGGCCGCCCCCTGCTGCTCTACGTGCTCGACGCGCTGGCCGACGCCGAGGTCGACCGCGCCGTGGTCGTGGTCGGCTCCGCCGCGGAGCGCGTCACCAAGCGGGTCCAGGAGGATCTGTCCGGCCTGCGCCTCGACTTCGTGGAACAGGGCGCGCCCCGCGGCACCGGCGACGCCCTCGCCGCCGCGCTCGGCGCCCTCGGCGAGGACGACTTCGGCGACGACGACGTCGTCGTGGTCCCCGGTGACATGCCGCTGCTGTCGGCGGCGTCGGTCGCCGCGCTGGTCGAGGCCCACCGCCGCGCCGACGCGGCGTGCACCGTGCTGGTGGCCCACCCCGCCGATCTCGGTGGCCGGGCGCGCGTCGTGCGCGGCCGCGACGGTCGGGTGACCCGTGTCGTGCCCGCCGCCGACCTCGCCGGAGGCGACGACGACGGCTTCGGCACGCTCGACGCGGCCGAGCAGGCGGAGCTCAGCGCCCTCGAGGAGGTGTCGGCGTCGGTGTACTGCTTCCGCCGCGGGGTGCTGGGCCCGGCGTTGCGGCGCCTCACGCCCGACAACGTGGACCGCGCCTACCGCCTGCCCGACGTCGTCGAGGTGTTGCACCGGGCGGGGTACCGGGTCGGCGCGGTAGAGGTCGGGGACCCGGCGGAGCTGGCCGAGGTCGAGGACCGCCTCAGCCTGGCCCGCGTGGAGGCCGAGATCCGCCGCCGCATCAACGACCGGTGGCTCGCCGCCGGGGTGACCATGCTCGACCCCGCCACCTGCTACGTCGACGCCACCGTCACCCTCGGGCGCGACGTGACGTTGTTCCCCAACACGCTGCTGCAGGGCCGCACGGTGGTCGGCGAGGGAGCGGAGCTCGGCCCGGACACGCGGCTGGTGGACTGCATGATCGGAGCGGGCGCCCGGGTGGAGAAGACGGTCGGCCACGATGCCGAGGTCGGCCCCGGGGCGGATGTCGGCCCGTTCGTCGCCCTCGAGCCGGGGGCCCATGTGCCGCCGGGCGCGCGCATCGCGCCGTTCAGTGCCGTGCGGATGACGGACTGAGCGGCGATCCCGCGCCATCGCGCCGCCGGGGCGCCGGAACATCCCGTCGGCGCCGCACCCGGCTGAGAACTCGCCGGGCCGGATCTGACAAGCTGGTCGGGAACACCCCCCGAACCCCGAACGGAGCCCCGCCCATGACCAGCATGGCCACGCTACCGGCGAACAAACGCCTGCAATTGGTCTCCGGTCGCTTCAACCGGCCGCTGGCGGAGCGCATCGCAGGCCACCTCGGGGTCGAGCTGCTCGACGCCCACCCCGACAACTTCGCCAACGGGGAGATCCACGCCCGCTTCGAGGAGTCGATCCGCGGCGGCGATCTGTTCATCATCCAGACCCACTGCAACGCCGAGGCGGGCACCCTCAACGACGCGGTGATGGAGCAGCTGATCATGGTCGACGCGGCCAAGCGCGCCTCGGCCAAGCGCATCACCGTGGTGATGCCCTTCTACGGTTACGCCCGCCAGGACCGGAAGTCCTCCGGCCGCGAGCCGATCACCGCCCGGCTGGTGGCGAACCTGTTCGAGACGGCCGGCGCCAAGCGGCTGCTGTCGGTGGACCTGCACTCGGGGCAGATCCAAGGCTTCTTCAACGGCCCCGTCGACCATCTGACGGCCATGCCGGTGCTGGTCGACTACCTGCGCCAGTTCGGTGACGACCTCGTCGTCGTCTCGCCCGACACCGGCCGGGTGAAGGTGGCCGCCCGCTACGCCAACACGCTGCACGCCGGTCTGGCGTTCGTGTACAAGCAGCGCCGCAAGGAGGAGAAGAACTCCGTCGAGGCGCTCGCCGTCGTCGGCGAGGTCGAGGGCCGCACCTGCGTGCTGATCGACGACATGATCGACACCGCCGGCACGATGGTCGCCGCGGCCGAGCAGCTGACCCGGGCCGGCGCGGCCCGGGTGCTCGCCGCCGCCACCCACGCCGTGCTGTCCGGCCCGGCCATCGACCGTCTGAAGAACTCGGTCATCGAGAAGGTGGTGGTGACCGACACGCTGCCGCTGCCGCCGGAGAAGCAGATCGACAAGATCGAGCAGCTGTCGGTGGCCGCGATCATCGCCGACGCGATCCGGGCGGTGTTCGAGGACAGCTCGGTGAGCGAGATCTTCGACGGCCAGAACCAGAGCTGACCGGCCGTCGGCCGGGCCCGTTCGCCGGGCCTGCGCGCGCTCGCTACACTGGATCCCCGTTTGCCGTCCCGCCGTCGCGGGGGCAACACGTTCGAAGCTGAGAACGAGGAGACCAAGGCCATGTCCCAGGTGCTGGAAGCGCAGACCGGTCGTGAGCGCGGATCACGCCCGTCGGGGCGTTTGCGCCGCGAGGGCATCGTGCCCGGCGTGCTCTACGGCATGGGCATGGAGCCCATCGCCCTGTCGGTGGAGTGGCCCGCCCTGCGCCGCGCCCTCAACGCGGACGGCGGCCTCGCCGCTCCGATCCGCCTGAAGGTGGCCGGCAAGGAGCACCTCACGCTGGTCAAGGAGCTGCAGCGCCATCCGGTGCGGCGCGATGTGATCCACGTGGACTTCCTCGCCGTGGACCCCGACGTGTCGGTCACCGTCGAGGTCGCCCTGGTGCTGTCCGGGGTGGAGGAGCTCAGCGCATCCCTGCACGACAAGGTCGTGCTGTTGGTCCACCGTCTCGAGGTCCACGCCAAGCCCGGCGCCATCCCGGCCGAGCTCGCCATCGACGTGGCCAACATGGTCGAGGGCGCCGAGTTCCGCCTGTCGGATCTGACCCTGCCGGCCGGGGTCACCACCGACACCGACCCGGAGACGGTGCTGGTCACCGCCGGCGGTGAGGGTGCGCTGGCCAGCACGGCCGGTGACACCGACGGGGCCGCGGAGGGTGAAGCCGGTGCTGCGGAAGGCTCGGGCCAAGGCTGAGGAACCTCGTCGGGGCACCCCGGCCGACCTGCTGGTCGTCGGCCTGGGCAACCCGGGTGAGCAGTACGCAGGGAGCCGCCACAACGTCGGCTACGAGGTCGTCCAACTCCTGGCCCGGCGCCACCACGGCGCGCTGAAGCGGACCAAGGAGCTGGCGCTCGCCACCGAGGTTCGCGTCGGCCTCAAGCGGCTCGCGCTCGCCTTCCCGACGACGTATTACAACGATTCGGGCTCCTCGGTGCGCCAGCTGTGCCGCCGTCACGGCATCGAGGAGGCCGAGCACCTTCTCGTCGTGCACGACGAGCTGGACCTGCCACCGGGCACCATCCGCCTGAAGCGGGGTGGCGGTCTGGCCGGCAACAAGGGCCTCAAGTCCATCGCGGCGCATCTGCACCACGCCGACTTCCTCCGCGTGCGCATCGGCATCGGCAAGCCGTCGGGCCAGGGCGCCGATTGGGTGCTCGGGCGGCCGTCCAAGGCCGATCGCACGGTGCTGGACGTGGCCGTCGAGCGCGCCGCCGACGCGGTGGAGAAGATCCTCGACGACGGCATCGACGCCGCGATGCAGGTCTACAACCGCGACCCGGACTGAACCAGCGCCCGGCCCTCGCCGGCGGACCCGGCCGCGGCCGGCCGGTCGGCGCCCGGTCGGTCGGCACCCGGGCGGTCAACGTCGGGCGGGAGCGGTGACAGGTGGGCGGCGAGCGCGTCGGCGTCCACCGGGCCGTGCACGATGAACCCGTCGTCGGCGATGCCGTAGTTGGTGGTCACCGTGGCCGAGCGGATCGTCACGCCGTGCTCGGCGAACCAGCGGCACGTCGCCCACAACAACCCCACCGCGTCGGGGGCGGACAACTCGACCACCGTGTCCGACGGCCAGGTGCCGTTGACGGTGACGGTGGCCGCGCCGATCGGTTCGAACGGCGGATCGGCCCGCCGGCTGCGCCGCCCGAGCCGGCGCAGCTGCGCGCTGAGCGCTTCCCACTGCCCGGGCTGCAGCCGCTCGCCCGGGTCGAAGGTGAGGGCGTGCAGCGCCAGCTCGCGGTCGGGCCAGCTGCACGCCGACGCCGCGCTCACCGAGTACCCGGCGCGGGCCAGCACCGCGGTGGTGTCGGCCAACAACCCCGGTCGATCCGCGGCCACCACGGTGAGCCGCACCAGCGACGAACCGACCAGCGGGCGCCCGGCGGCGCGCACCTCACCGGCCTCGAGCGGAGGGTGGCACAGCGCCAGGTCGGTGGCCAGCACGTCGGGCGCCTCGGTCAGCAACCACAGCGGCGATGCGGTGGCCACCAGCGCCTCGGCGACCGGGCCGGGCACATCGGTGCCGGCGAGCAGGTCGAGCACCTCGCGCGCCGGGGTGGTCTCGCCGCGACGCCTGGGGCCGCGGCGGCGCAGCTGCGCCGCCCGCTTGACCACCGCCTCGAATACCGCCGGTCCGGCCAGCACCCACGGGGCGGTCTGCTCGAGGTCGGAGCCGCCCGGTCCCATCACGCCGGCGAGGGTCTGGAAGCACCGGTCCGGGATCCAGGCGTCCTCGTCGTTGGCCAGGGTCAACAGCGGCGGTCCTGACCCGGCGAGCTCGGCGAGCTCACCGCTGAGATCGGCGTCGTGGGCCAGGCGCGCCGCCTGGGCTGCGGCCCACCCCCCGCTGATCGAGTTCAGGGCCAGATCGCCGGCCACCGCGGTGATCGTCTGCAGGCCCTCGGGGAACGGCACCAGCTCCTTCCACGCGTCGGTCACCCAGCTCACCGGCGGGCGGGCGGAGGCCAGGCTGGTGCGAAGTGGTTCGGGTGTCGACCACGACGTGCACGGCGAGCCCATCAGCACCAGGTAGCCGACCCGATCGGGGAAGTCGTGGGCGAGCTGGACCCCGACCCCGGCGCCGAAGGCGTGGCCGATGACGAACACCGGGTCGACGACGTCGACGTCGTCGAGGAACTCGGCCACCCAGGCCGCGTACCCGGCGAAGCCCGCCTCCTGGCGCGCCAGCGGTGCGGTGCCGCTGAAGCCGGGGAGGCTGGGCGCCAGCACCCGGTAGCCCTGGGCGGTGAGGCGGCGCAGGCTCCGCTGGTAGGCCCGGAAGCTGAGACCGGCGGCGTGCAGGAACAGCACCGGGGCGCCGTGCCCGCCGACGCCGTAGATCGCCCGACGACCGGCGATCGTGGCGCCGACCGGCTCCAGAGCGGGTCCGTCGTACGGGGTGGCGAGCTCGGCGAGGCCGAACGGGGAGGTGGGGCCGTTGAACAACCACGGCTGGATCCCCGCCGCCTCGAGCGGGTTGAACGGCAACATGACGGCACCGTAGAGGGCCGCGGCGGCCGGTTGATTTCCGGCGGATGAACGCTCGGCCGGCGGTGGGCGAGCGTGCCGGCAGCCCGCGCCGTGCGTCGCCGGGTGCGGGGTAGTGTCGCCCCGGTCACCCCTGTTCCCGCTGCTCGATCGTTCGAAGGGCTGCACGATGGCCACCCTCATCGCCAACGGAACGGTCATCGGGCCCACCGGTGCCACCGCCATGGACGTGCTGATCGACGGCGAGCGGATCGTCGCGCTGCTCGCCCCCGGCCACGGGCCCACCGGCGGGGACGTGCAGGTCATCGACGCCACCGGCCGCTACGTGCTGCCCGGCGGGGTCGACGTGCACGTGCACCTCGATCTGCCCATGGGCCCCACGTTCTCCGCCGATTCCTTCGAGAGCGGCACCAGGGCTGCGGCGTGGGGCGGCACCACCACCGTGGTCGACTTCGCCAACCAGCGGGTCGGGGAGCGGGTGCAGGACGGCCTCGCCGCCCGTCACGCCGAGGCCGCAGGCAACTGCGCCGTCGACTACGGCTTCCACCAGGTGATCGGCGACGTGAACGACGAATCGCTCAAGGCGATGGTCGAGCTCATCGAGCACGAGGGCATCACCAGCTTCAAACTGTTCATGGCCTACCCCGGCGTCTACTACAGCGACGACGGGCAGATCCTGCGGGCGATGCAGGTCGCCGGGCGGCACGGGGCGATGGTGATGATGCACGCCGAGAACGGCCCCGCCATCGACGTGCTCATCGGACAGGCCCTCGGCCGGGGCGATACCGCACCGTACGTGCACTCGCTGACCCGGCCGGTCGAGCTCGAGGAGGAGGCGACCCACCGCTCGATCATGCTTGCCAAGGTCGCCCGCTGCCCGCTCTACGTCGTGCACATGTCGGCCGGAGAGGCGGTCGAAGCGGTCATGGGGGCCCGCGACCGCGGCGCCAACGTGTTCGGTGAGACGTGCCCGCAGTACCTGTACCTGTCCCTCGAGGAGCACCTCATGAAGCCGGGCTTCGACGGTGCCGCCTACGTGTGCTCCACGCCGCTGCGGGCCCGGGCCGACGGCCACCAGGATGCGCTGTGGCGCTACCTGCGCACCGACGACCTGTCCGTCGTGTCGACCGACCACTGCCCGTTCTGCATGAAGGACCAGAAGGAGCTCGGCCGCGGCGACTTCTCGAAGATACCGAACGGTATCGGCTCGATCGAGCACCGGATGGACCTGCTCTACCAGGGCGTGGTGCGCGGCGAGATCAGCCTCGCCCGCTGGGTCGAGCTGTGCTGCACCGCGCCGGCCCGCCTGTTCGGGCTCTATCCCCGCAAGGGCATCCTGCAGCCCGGCTCCGACGCCGACATCGTCGTGTACGACCCCTCCCGACGCACCCGGCTCGGCGTCGGCATGCACCACATGAACCTCGACCACAGCGCCTACGAGGGCATCGAGATCGACGGCGGGATCGAGCTGGTCATGAGCCGGGGCACGATCGTGGTGCGCGACGGCCGCTACCACGGGCGCAAGGGCCACGGCCGCTATCTCGAACGGGCGCTGTCCGACGTGCTGATCTGAGGTGTGCGCGCCGAGCGTTGCGCCGCCGTTTCGAGCGAGAGCTGGGGGAGACCAGACCATGTACGAGATCCACCACCGCATCGGCGGCCGTTCGACGCCGTCGACCTCCGGGCGCACCGCCCCGGTGTACGACCCCGCCACTGGACGGGTGCAGGCCACCGTGGGTCTCGCTTCGGTGCAAGAGGTCGACGCCGCGGTCGCGGCCGCGCAGGCCGCGTTCCCCGGCTGGCGCGCCACCGCGCTGTCGCGGCGGGCCGAGGTGATGTTCCGACTGCGTGAGCTGATCGACGCCAACCGCAAGGAGCTCGCCCAGCTGATCACCAACGAGCACGGCAAGGTGCTGTCCGACGCGCTGGGCGAGGTGGCCCGGGGCCTCGAGAACGTGGAGTTCGCCTGCGGGGTTCCTCACCTGCTGAAAGGTGGCTACTCCGAAGGGGTGTCCGCCGGGATCGACGTGTACCAGCTGCGCCAGCCGCTCGGCGTCGTGGCGGGCATCACGCCGTTCAACTTCCCGGCGATGGTGCCGATGTGGATGTTCTCCAACGCGCTCGCCTGCGGGAACTGCTTCGTGCTGAAACCGTCGGAGAAGGACCCGTCGCCGGCGCTGTTCCTGGCCGACCTGCTGCACCAGGCCGGCCTGCCCGACGGCGTGTTCAACGTCGTGCAGGGCGACAAGGTGGCCGTCGACCGGTTGCTCGAGCACCCTGATGTCGCCGCGGTGAGCTTCGTCGGGTCCACGCCGATCGCCCGGACCATCTACGAACGGGCGACGGCCAACGGCAAGCGGGCCCAGGCCCTCGGTGGGGCCAAGAACCACATGCTGGTGCTGCCCGACGCCGATGTGGACATGGCGGCCGACGCCGCCGTGTCCGCCGCCTACGGCTCGGCCGGGGAGCGCTGCATGGCCATCTCCGTCGTGGTGGCGGTGGGCGAGGTGGCCGATCCGCTGGTCGACGCCATCTCCGCCCGCCTGCCCGCCATCAGGGTCGGGCCCGGCACCGATCCCGATGCCGAGATGGGCCCGCTGGTGACCGGGGAGCACCGCGATCGCGTGATCGGCTACCTCGATGCGGCGGTGGGAGCCGGGGCGACGATGGTGGCCGACGGGCGAGCCGGCCCGCTGCCGGCCGAGGGGTTCTTCCTCGGTCCCTGCCTGCTCGACCGGGTGACCGCCGACATGGCGTGCTACACCGACGAGATCTTCGGTCCGGTGCTGTCGGTGGTGCGGGTCGGCAGCTACGCCGAGGGGCTCCGTCTGATCAACGAGAACCCCTTCGGCAACGGCACGGCCATCTTCACCCGCGACGGCGGCGCCGCCCGGCGCTTCCAGTACGACTGCAACGTGGGGATGGTCGGCATCAACGTGCCCATCCCGGTGCCCGTCTCCTACTACAGCTTCGGCGGGTGGAAGGCATCGCTGTTCGGTGACCGCCACATGTACGGGCCCGAGGGCATCGACTTCTACACGCGGTCCAAGGTCGTCACCTCGCGATGGCCGGACCCGACCACCTCCACCGTCGACCTCGGCTTCCCCCAGGTGCGCTGAACCGGCCACCTCCACCAGATCGGAGCCCCACCATGACCGTCACCTCCACCGAACCAACGCCCACCCCGGGCGGGTCCGCCTTCTCGCAGGCCAAGGCGGACGACCGCCGCCACGTCTTCTACTCGTGGTCGGCGCAGGACCTCATCGCCCCGACGCTGATCGCCGGGGGTGAGGGCGCCACCTTCTGGGACGACGCCGGCCACCGCTACCTCGACTTCACCTCGCAGCTGGTGAACCTCAACATCGGCCATCAGCACCCGAAGCTGGTGGCGGCGATCCGGGCGCAGGCCGAGGTGCTGTGCACCGTGTCGCCCGCCTTCGCCAACGACCAGCGGTCCGAGGCGGCGCGGCTCATCGCCGAGGTCGCCCCGGGCGATCTGGACATGGTGTTCTTCACCAACGGCGGCGCCGAGGCGACCGAGAACGCCATGCGCATGGCCCGCCTGCACACCGGCCGGCACAAGATCATCACCACCTACCGCTCCTACCACGGGGCCACCGCCGGGGCGATCGCCGCCACCGGGGAGCCGCGGCGCTGGCCGTCGGAACCCGCCATGCCGGGCGTGGTGCACTGCTGGGGCCCCTACCCGTACCGCTCGGCCTTCCACGCCGCGGACGAGGCGCAGGAGGGCGAGCGGGCGCTGCAGCACCTGGCCGACACGATCATGGTGGAGGGCCCGTCCACGATCGCCGCGATCATGTTGGAGTCGGTGGTCGGCACCAACGGGATCCTGGTACCGCCCCCCGGCTACCTGGCCGGGGTGCGCGAGCTGTGCGACCGCCACGGCATCGTGTTCATCGCCGATGAGGTGATGGCCGGCTTCGGGCGATGCGGGGAATGGTTCGCCATCGACCATTGGGGTGTGGTGCCCGACCTCATCTGCTTCGCCAAAGGCGTGAACTCGGGCTACCTGCCCCTCGGCGGGGTGATCATCTCCGCCGCGGTGGCGGACACCTTCCGTACCCGGCCGTATCCCGGTGGGCTCACGTACTCCGGTCACCCGCTGGCCTGCGCCTCGGCGGTGGCGTCGATCAACATCTTCAAGGAGGAGGGCATCGTCGAGGGCGCCCGGGCGCTCGGCGCCGACATCATCGGTCCGGCGCTGCGCTCGATGTCCGAGCGTCATCCGTCGGTGGGCGAGGTGCGCGGCCTCGGCTGCTTCTGGGCCATCGAGCTCGTTCGGGACCGAACGACCCGCCAGCCGCTGGTGCCGTTCAACGCGGCGGGGGCCGACGCGGCCCCGATGGCCGAGGTCGTGGCGGCGTGCAAGGCCGGCGGGGTCTGGCCGTTCAGCCACTTCAACCGCATCCACGTGGCGCCGCCACTGATCATCTCCCCGGAGGACCTCCGCCGGGGCCTCGCCGTCATCGACACCGCCCTCGAGGTGGCCGACCGCTACGCCACCGGCTGAGCTGCGGCCCCGCTCCGCCCCCGGGCTTCCCGCCCGGTCGAGTTCAGTCGAGGTGCCAGCCGTGGGCGGTGCAGGCGTTGAGCACGTCGGCCGTCTCGAAGCCGAACAAGGGGATCGACTCGGTGGGATGGGCGCCGGCGGCGTGCAGGGAGATGCCCTGGCGCCAGCCGCCGTGCAGTTCGAGGCGCACCTCGCCGCGGCCGAAGCACCGGCCCGGTGTGCCGATGCGGCCGACGCACAGCTGGTCGTCGCCGACGCGCAGCTCGACCCGGGGCCGGAAGCGGAACCGCGCCCAGCCGGCTGCCACCGCCACCAGGCCGGCTGTACCGATCAGCGCCACGGCAGCTGTCCCGTCGGCGAGGCCCCGCACCGTGACTGCCGCGGCGAGGGCGCCGAAGATCGAGCCGAGGACATCGCCGTAGCGGGCGTTCTGCACCAGCGTCGTCACGCGTCGGGGATCGTCCACCGGCCTGACGCTACCCGGTGACCGGTTCCGGGTCGGAACGGATCGGAACGGGTCGGAACGGGCCGTCCGCCCGCCGAATCGCCGCCGATTCGGCGGAAGTCGGGGCGACCTCCGGCCTCGCTCCGTGGTGCCATCGACGCGGATCGGGGGCGAGGCCGGTACGCTCGTCGCCCGTGGGTCTCGATGCGGCGGTGCGGTTGGCGGCGATCGTGGCCGTGGTGTTCCTGCTGAGCGGGATCGTCGGCGCCATCGTCATCCGCAAGGTGATCGGCAAGGTGATCTCGCTCGGGATGTGCGCACTGATCGCCCTGCTGTTCTGGTCCCAGCGGGCCAACATCAAGAGCTGCGCAGCCAACGCCACCGTGGGCGACACGACCTGTCACTTCCTGTGGTTCGATGTCCAGGTGCCCTCCCCGGCCGACGAGCTCACCCGCAGTTGAGCGGGCGGCGCCTCGGGGCGGGATGTGGCGGTTCGCCGAGCGGGTCGGCGGGGCGGCTCAGCCCTCGATGCCGGCGTTGATGGCGGCGAGCAGCGTGCTGACCGCCCGGTGCAGCGGGACGTCGATCCCGTGGCGGTCAGCGGCCCGCAGCACCGCGCCGTACAGCGCGTCGTGTTCGAGGGGTCGCCCGGCGCGGCGGTCGTAGAGCATCGAGCTTCCTCCGGCCATGCCCTTGGCCAGCCCGGCGATCAGCTTGTCGATGTCCTCGTCGGCCACGTCGGCGCCCTCGGCCCGACCGACCGCGTAGGCCTCGTAGCCGATGGCCCGGGCCAGCTCGCCCATCGCCGGGTCGGTCATGATGCGCAGGTCGCGCACCGTGAGGCCGGTGAGTCCGTTGACGATGGTGTTGGTGGCCAGCTTGCGCCAGGCCTCCTCGAGGAAGCTGGCGGTGGGGATCAGCTGCACGCGCTCCCCGTCGAAGGACTCGGCCAGGTCGCGGGCGGCGGGCACGTCGGGGGTGAAGATGGTGCCCCGCGAGTAGTGGCGGATGTGACCCGGTTCGAGCAGCTCCGCGCCGCAGTAGACCACGGAGGGGATCACCGTCGCCGGCCCGGCGTACGGGGCGGTACGTTCGGCGCCCTCGACGCCGTTCTGCACCACGAATACCGTCGTGCGCGGTCCGCACAGCCGTTCCAGCCAGGGTGCCGCCCCGGCCGTCTGGTGGGCCTTGACCGTCAGCAGCACCCACGGGACGGGCCCGTCCAGCTGTGCCGGGTCGGTCACCGCCCGTGCCGGGCCCTCTGCCGGCGCCTCCTTCGATTCCACGACGTAGCGGTCGAACGGGCGCCGCACGCAGGCGATCACGTCGTGACCGGCGGCGGCGAGGTGGGCAGCGAAGTACGTCCCGACGGACCCGGCACCCACGACAGCGATCTGAGCCATGGGGGCATCGTAAACCTCCGCCGCGGCCTCGCCCGGTCCCGGCCGGGCGCGCGGAGGCCGTACCGGTTGGTACTGCCGCTTTGGTCCCCGTTCGGCGGCGTCTGTGTGCGGAAACCTGCCATCGAGGTCGATCGCGTCACGCGACGGTGCTGGTCCAAGAGGTGGGCTACCGCCGCCGATCGCAGGATCCGCACACAAGCCGTCCGCTGCCCGGTCCGGGGTCGGCCGCCACGGCTCTAATGTTGACGTTTGGTGCGTGGTCGACCACCCGGCGTCCGGGAAGGCCAGGCGGCCCCGGCCCGATAGATTCGGTCGACGGTGCTGCTCACCGCCCTGCCTCCGCTCCTGCGTCACGAACCGGCCCTCGTCGAGGTGCTCGGCCGTGCCACCGCAACCCTGTCGGTCCCCGAGGCCGCCCGGCCGTTGACGTTGGCCGGCATCGCCGACGCGTCGTCCCGCCACCCCTTCCTCGTCATCACCCCGACAGGCACCGACGCCGAGCGGCTCGCCGGCGACCTCGCCGCCTTCGTCGGGCCCGACGAGGTCGACCTGTTCCCGGCCTGGGAGACGCTGCCGTTCGAACGGGTCAGCCCGTCGGTCGAGGCGATGGGTCGCCGCCTGCGCACGATGTGGCACCTCTCCGACGCCGAGCGCGCCCCGCGTTTCGTGGTGGCGCCGGTGCGGGCCATCATCCAGCGCCTCGGGCCGCACGTCACCGAGGTTGACCCGATCATCATCGGCCCCGGTGACCAGGTGGATCCGACCGAGCTCGTCGAACGGCTGGTCAAGCTCGGCTACCGCCGGGAGTACCAGGTGGAGAACCGGGGCGAGGTGGCCGTGCGCGGCTCCATCGTCGACGTGTTCCCCTCCACCGCGGATGTGCCGGTGCGCATCGACCTGTGGGGCGACGAGGTGGACCGGCTCACCGAGTTCGCGGTGGCCGACCAGCGCTCCACCGTCGAGCGGGCCGAGGTCGAGATCTTCGGCTGCCGGGAAGTGCTGCCCACCGAGGATGTGCAGGCCCGTGCCGCCAGCCTGATGAAGACCGAGGCGTGGGGTCGCGAGCAGTGGGAGCGTCTCGCCGAGGGCGAGCTGTTCGACGGCATGGAGTCGTGGTTGCCGTGGCTGGCCAACGCGGACGAGAGCGAGACGATCCTCACCGACCTGTTGCCGCCCACCGCCCAGATCGTGCTGATCGAGCCGCGTCGCATCCGTGACCGGGCCAAGGACGTGGGCGCCGAGGAGGCCGACCTCGCCGGCGCGCTGGCCAAGGCGTGGGGGGTCCAGGAGGGTCGTGACCTGCCCCGCCTGCACGTGTCCTTCGACCGGCTGCTGACGCGCACCGAGGCCCCCGCCTGGTCGGTCACCACGGTGCCGGAGAGCCCCGACGTGGCGACCATCCTCGCCGCCGGGTGGAACCCCGTCAGCGGGGACGGCGCGCCGCTCGTGCGCCAGCTCACCGACCTGCTGAACGACGGGTACCGCGTCGTCGTCGGGGCCGACACGACCGGCAGCGCCAACCGGGTTCGCGAGCTGCTGTCCAACGTGGGGCTGCACTTCGCCGCCGACCACGACCCGACCAAGCCGGGCGGCAGCGTGGTGGTCGCCCCGCTGTCGGCGGGCACGATCCTGCCCCGCATCAAGCTCGCCATCCTGTCCGAGACCGACGTCACCGGTCGTCGCCGGGCGCACCGGCGGGCCCGGCCGCGCACCAAGCGCCAGTCCCAGGGCTTCTTCGACGACCTCAAGCCGGGCGACTACGTCGTGCACCACCAGCACGGCGTCGGCCGCTACGGCGGCATGGTCACCCGTGCCATCGGCGGGACCGAACGGGACTACCTGCTCGTCGAGTACAAGGGCGGCGACAAGCTCTACGTCCCCAGCGATCAGGTCGACACCGTCCGCCACTACACCGGCGGGGACTCGCCGAGCCTGCACCGCCTCGGCGGCACCGACTTCGCCCGCACCAAGGCGAAGGTGAAATCGGCGGTTGCCGAGATCGCCCAGGAACTGGTGGTGCTCTACCAGACGCGGGTGCACTCCACCGGCCACGCCTTCCCGTCCGACACGCCGTGGCAGCAGGAGATGGAGGACGCCTTCCCCTACGCCCTCACCCCGGACCAGGCCCGAACCGTCGACGAGGTCAAGGCGGACATGGAGTCGACCCACCCGATGGACCGCCTGGTCTGCGGCGACGTCGGGTTCGGCAAGACCGAGATCGCCATCCGGGCCGCGTTCAAGGCGATCCAGGACGGCAGGCAGGTCGCGGTGCTGGTCCCCACCACGCTGCTCGCCTCCCAGCACTTCCAGACGTTCTCGGACCGCTTCGCCGCCTACCCGATCCGGGTCGAGGTGCTCTCCCGCTTCCTGACCAACGCCCAGGCCCGCGAGGTGATCAAGGGCGTCACCTCGGGCGAGGTCGACGTCGTCGTCGGCACCCACCGGCTGCTGTCGGAGGACATCCAGTTCAAGAACCTGGGCCTGCTGGTGGTCGACGAGGAGCAGCGCTTCGGCGTCAACCACAAGGAGGCGATGAAGAAGCTGCGCACCAACGTCGATGTGCTGACCCTCACCGCCACGCCGATCCCGCGGACGCTCGAGATGTCCCTCGTCGGCATCCGGGACCTGTCGGTGCTGCACACACCGCCGGCGGACCGCCAGCCGATCCTCACCTACGTCGGCGAGTACGAGGAGCGCGCCGTGGCCGAGGCCATCCGCCGCGAGCTGCTGCGCGAGGGCCAGGTCTTCTACGTGCACAACCGGGTGCAGGACATCGAGCTGCACGCCGACCGGCTGCGCGAGCTGGTGCCCGAGGCCCGCATCGCCACCGCCCACGGCCAGATGGACGAGGGCACCCTCGAGAAGGTCGTCTTCGACTTCTGGGAAGGCCGCTACGACGTGCTGGTGTGCACCACCATCATCGAGTCCGGCATCGACATGCCCACGGTGAACACCCTGGTGGTGGACCGGGCCGATCTGATGGGCCTCGGCCAGCTGCACCAGCTGCGCGGCCGCGTCGGCCGGGCCGGGATGCGCGCCTACGCGTACCTGTTCTTCCCGCAGAACCGGGAGCTGTCCGAGGAGGCCTACGAGCGGCTCAAGACCATCGCCGAGGCCACCGAGCTCGGATCGGGGTTCAAGATCGCCATGCGCGACCTCGAGATCCGCGGGGCCGGCAACCTGTTGGGCACCGGCCAGAGCGGCCACGTGTCCGCGGTGGGCTACGACCTGTACTGCCAGATGGTCAACGAGGCGGTGGCCGAGCTGAACGGCGAGCCGGTCAAGGAGCCGGCCGAGATCAAGATCGAGCTGCCGGTCGACGCCAACATCCCGCCGAGCTACATCGCCCGGGAGGACCTGCGCATCGAGGCCTACCGGCGGCTGGCGTCGGTCACCGACCCGCTGACGGTGGACGACATCCGCAACGAATGGCTGGACCGCTACGGCCCGGTGCCCTCGACCGCGGAGGCGCTGCTCGAGGTGGCCCGCCTGCGGGCGGAGTGCCACCGCGTCGGGCTGCGCGACGTGACGGTGGTCAAGGGCTCGGGGTTCAGCGGACCGAAGTACATCGCCCGGCTGTCCCCGCTGTCGCTGAAGACCTCCCAGACGATGCGGGTGCAACGGCTGTACAAGGGGGCCGTGGTCAAGGCCGAGATCAACCAGGTGCAGCTGCCGGTGGCCAAGGCGGAGGGCGCCGCGGCGGCCATCGTGGAGGCGCTGCGCACTATCGTGCCCCCTGCCGAGGCGGCGCCCGCCACCCCCGGAGGGGCCGCGTGAACGACAGAGACGATCGAGAGGTCCCGGTGCGCAACGTCGCCGTTCGAAGGGTTGCGGTTCGAAGGGGCGCGGTTCGCAGGTCTGCGGTTCGCAGGGTGGCCGCCGCCGTGCTGGCGATGCTGCTGCTGGTCGGGCTGGCCGGCTGCCGGTGGCGGCCGCCGGCGGCGTCGGTCAACGGTGACGAGATCAGCACCGACGATCTCAAGGCCGACATCGACATGCTGCGGGACAACCCGGAGCTGGCCAACCTGGTGGTCACCGCAGTGCCGCCCGAGGGCGAACCGCGCCCGGCCGATCTCACCGCCCAGGTGCTGACGATGCGCATCGTCGAGCCGATGCTGGCCGACAGCTACGAGCGCAGCCCCAAGAAGCTCTCCGCCGAGGACGAAGCCGCGCAGCGCACCGACCTCGAGTCGCAGCTGCTGGATGCGCTCGGCGGCGACCAGGCGGTCATGGACCGCATCCCCGACGCCTACGTGGAGCGCCTCGTCGGCCGTCTCGTGCACTCCACCGTGCTGTTCAGCGACATCCCGAGCGAGGAGCGCCCGGCGGCCGCCCAGGCGCTGTTCGGCGTGTACGACATCGAGGTCGATCCGAAGTACGGCCAGTGGGATCCGACGAACTTCCAGGTCGTCACGAACCCGGTGCCCGGAGCGGTGACGCCCGTCGCGCTCTCGCTGACGGCCGGCGGTCAATGACGCGACGCGAGCCGGGCCCGGTCCACCGCAGGCGCGGTCGCCGGCCCCTTCGTTCGGTCGCGCTCGCGGTCACCGTCGCGGTGGGCGCGTTCGGCGCGGCATCGTGCAGTTCGTCCGATGACCCCTCGCCGACGGTGGAGGCGCTGCAACCGATCACGTTCGAGTTCAGCGGTGATGCGGCCACGGTGAACGGCGAGGCGATCGCGGCGGGGACCCTCGCCGACGCGCTCGAGGTGTTCCGGGCCGCACCTGCGGCGCTGCAGGCCGCCTTCAAGGAGGCCGAGCTCAACCAGGCCGGATCGGACCAGCCGAAGCCGGCGATCGTGGCCAACCTGCTCAGCACCGAGATCTCGGTGAAGCTGATCGAGGAGGAGGTCGCCCGCCGGGGGCTGGCGGTGGAGGCGAACGCCCGCACCATCGGTGAGACGCAGGTGAAGGCGTCCTTCGGCGATTCCCTGGCCGACCAACCCGACTACGAGCAGGAGCTGATCGACCGCTACGCGATGTTCGTGGCGCTGGACATGGCGCTCGCCGGACCCGGCCCGGACGAGGCCGCCCTGCGCGCCGCCTACGACCAGGATCCGGCCAAGTACGACCGGGCCTGCGCGGCGCACATCCTGGTGGAGACCGAGGAGCGGGCCAACACGCTGCTGGCCCAGTTGCGGGCCGGCGCTGACTTCGCCGAGTTGGCGGCGGCCAACTCGACCGATCCCGGGTCCGGCGCCGCCGGCGGCGAGCTCGGCTGCCAGGCCCGGGGCGTCTACGTCGAGCAGTTCGAGGCGGCGGTGTGGGACGGTCCGTTGAACGAGGTGCAGGGCCCGATCCGCACCGACTTCGGCTATCACCTGATCGTCGTCTCGGAGCGTGGGCCGCGCACCTTCGAGGAGGCTCGCGACGACATCGCCGACGAGCTCGGCCCGGCGCCGTTCAGCGCCCTGGGCAGCTGGTTGGAGGCGGCGCTGCCGAAGGCCACGATCACCGTCGACGCCCGGTTCGGCACGTGGGACAGCGCCGCCGGCCAGGTCGTCCCGGTCGGCGTGTCGGCCGAGGGATTGGAGCTGGGCCCGGCGGGCTCGGGACCGGCCGGCTCGGGCCCGGCCGTGACGGGCTCGTGAACCGCATCGTCGTCATCGGCCTGGGCCCGGCCGGCCCGGAGCTGGTGAGCCGGGCGGCGACGGACGCCATCGAGGCGCATCCGGCGGTCGCCCGCTGGGCGCGGACCGACCGTCACCCCTCGATCGGCGTGCTGGGCGAGCACCGCAGCTTCGACGGCGTGTACCAGGCTGCGGAGCAGATGGCCGAGGTGTACCCGCGGATCGTCGCCCGGCTGGCGGAGCTGGCGGCGACCCATGGATCGGTGTGCTACGCCGTGCCGGGCTCGCCGTTGGTGGCCGAGCGAACGGTGGAGCTGCTGCGCGGCCGCACCGACGTCGAGGTGGTCGTCCACGCCGCGCTGTCCTTCCTCGATCTGGCCTGGTTGCGGTTGGGCGTCGACCCGTTCGCGGCCGGGGTCCGGCTGGTGGACGGGCACGGGTTCGCGGTGGAGGCGGCCGGCGAGCGCGGGCCGCTGCTGGTCGGCCAGTGCGACAGCCGGGACGTGCTGAGCGACATCAAGCTGGCGGTGGAGCACCCGCCGGCCGTGCCGGTGACGGTGCTGCAGCGGCTGGGTCTGCCGGACGAGGCGGTGTTCGAGGTGGCGTGGGAGGACCTCGACCGCTCCTTCACCCCGGATCACCTGACCTCGCTGTGGGTCCCGCAGCTCGCCGCGCCGGTGGCGGCGGAGGTGGTGCGCTTCGAGGAGCTGGTGCGCACGCTGCGCGAGCGCTGCCCGTGGGATTCGGTGCAGACGCACCAGAGCCTGCGCCCGTTCCTGGTGGAGGAGGCCTACGAGGTGCTCGACGCCATCGAGCAGCTCGACGTCGACGCGGACGGGAGCGGGACCGGCGATGGCATCGACGAGTTGGAGGAGGAGCTGGGGGACCTGCTGTTCCAGGTCGTCATCCACGCCACCATCGCCGCCGAGCAGGGCTGGTTCACCCTGGCCGACGTGGCTCGCGGCATCCACGACAAGCTGCGACGACGTCACCCGCACGTGTTCGCCGACGTGACGGTGCAAGGTGCCGAGGACGTGGTGCGCAACTGGGACGAGATCAAGGCGGCGGAGAAGGGGCGGCAGGGTCCCTTCGACGGCATCCCCGAGACCTTCCCGGCCCGGTTGTACGCCGAGAAGGTGCTGCGCCGGGCGGCGAAGGCGGGGCTCGACGCGGAGCTCGCCGCCGAGCTGGCCGACCTCGACCGGGCCGAGGCAGCGGTCCGGGCCGCCGCCGCCCGCATCATCGCCGGGGGCTGAGCCCCGACACGGATCAGCGCTTCCGGGGTACCCGGACAGCACAGCACGGAATGTGGTGGATCATGCGCCGAACGCGCGATCTGGCCGACCGGCCGGCGGTGACCTTCGACTCGCTCGCAGCGAATCGGCGGCGATTCGCTGCGAGGCGGCGGATGATTCGGCGGGAGGGGTCGGTAGAAAATCACTCTTTGTGCTCGACTGATTGCTGAACGTGTGACCGACGTCCGGGGATCGGTTCGCGTGGCCTCGCCGACCGGCCGCTAACGTTCCCGACGGGCCGAGTCCAGGAGCAGTCAGCAACGCATGAGCGCGATCGAGCAGATCATCGGGCGGGAAGTCCTCGACTCCCGCGGCAACCCGACCGTCGAGGTGGAGGTCCTCCTCGAATCCGGCGCCCTCGGCCGGGCCATGGTGCCGTCCGGTGCCTCCACCGGGGCCTTCGAGGCGGTGGAACTGCGCGACGGCGGTGACCGGTTCATGGGCAAGGGCGTGGAGGTCGCGGTGGCCAACGTCAACGGCGAGATCGCCGACGCCATCTGCGGGTTCGACGGCCTCGACCAGCGCGGCGTCGACCTCACCCTGTTGGACCTCGACGGCACCGACAACAAGGCCCGCCTCGGCGCCAACGCCATCCTCGGCGTCTCCCTCGCCGTCGCCCACGCCGCCGCGGACGAGGTCGACCTGCCGCTGTGGCGCTACGTCGGCGGGCCGAACGCCCACGTGCTGCCGGTGCCGATGATGAACGTCCTCAACGGCGGCGCCCACGCCGACAACAACGTGGACTTCCAGGAGTTCATGTTCATGCCCGTCGGCGCGGCCAGCTTCTCGGAGGGCCTGCGCTGGGGCGTCGAGTGCTACCACACGCTCCGCAAGCTGTTGCACGACCGCAAGCTGGCCACCGCCCTGGGCGACGAGGGCGGCTTCGCCCCCAACGTCGAGTCGAACGAAGCCGCGCTGCAGTTGCTGGTCGAGGCCATCCAGGCGGCCGGCTTCGAGCCCGGCGAGCAGATCGCCCTCGCCCTCGACGTCGCCTCCACCGAGTTCTTCGACAACGGCACCTACACCCTGGCCGGCGAGGGGCGCAGCCTTGACTCCGCCGGTATGGCCGACCTGCTCGCCGACTGGTGCGACCGGTACCCGATCGTGTCGATCGAAGACGGGATGGCCGAGGACGACTGGGATGGCTGGAAGGTGCTCACCGACCAGATCGGCGACCGCGTGCAGTTGGTCGGCGACGACCTGTTCGTCACCAACACCGAGCGCCTCGCCCGGGGCATCGACACCGGCACCGCCAACGCCATCCTGGTGAAGGTCAACCAGATCGGGTCGCTGACCGAGACGCTCGAGGCGGTCGCCCTGGCCACCCGTTCCGGCTACCGGTCCGTGATGTCGCACCGTTCGGGCGAGACCGAGGACGTCACGATCGCCGATCTCGCCGTCGCCACCAACTGCGGCCAGATCAAGACCGGGGCCCCCGCCCGCAGCGATCGGGTGGCCAAGTACAACCAACTGCTCCGCATCGAGGCCCAGCTCGGCGCCACCGCCGCCTACTGGGGTCACGCCGCCCTGCGGCGCGGCTGACCGGAACGCTCCGAGGCCCATCCGCTCGTGGTCGCCGCCGTCAGCCGTCGTCGCGTCCTGCTCCTCGCCGTCGTCACCGTCGTGGCGTTGGCGGGGGTGCTGGTCAGCTCGTTCCCGGCCCGCGCCATCGTGGCGCAACGTCGGGAGACGGCGTCCCGGGAGGCGCAGCTCGAGCGGGTCAACACCGAGATCGGTCGGCTCCAGGTGCACCTCGAGCAGCTGAACGACCCCGATCTGATCGCGCAGCTGGCCCGCGAGAAGTACGGCTACGTGCCGCCCGGCTGGGAGTCGTACCACCTGGTCACGCCGGAGATCGGCGACGTGCGGCTCCCCGAGGGCTGGCCGTTCCTCATCTCGACCGGCTGATCGCCGCGACCGCCCCGGGCTCAGGTCAGATCGATGCGCAGATCCCTGCGGCCGAGCGCGTCGAGCACCGCGTTGAGGACCCTGGCGTCGTCGTCGAAGCCGACGACGTCGGTCACGTCGTTCGAGCCGTCGTCGGCGTCGACGAAGTAGGTCGTCGCCCCGCGCAGCAACGCCCGGGCGTCCTCGTCGTACTGGTCCGGTTCGTCGAGCAGGGTGGCCAGCACGGTCGCGATCTGCGTCGCCATGTCGAGGTCGACCGCTCCGGAGCGGTTCGCCTGCTGGCGGGCCCAGGCCAGATAGGACTGCGTCCGCAGCCGCAGGCCGGGCAGCTCCGCGGCGGTCGTGGGCAGGCACGCGGCGATGAACCGGTCCATCTCCGCAGGGTGGAGGATCTCCTGCAACAGCAGGCGGGCACGTGCCGACGTGTTGGGCATGGCCCGGCAGTCTGCTCGTTGGGGGCCCACCGTGCACGCCCGCCTCTGACATGTGACGGAAACGTCCGCTAAGGTCTCGCCGTCCACCGGCCGGGCTCCCGGCCCGTCGTGGAGCCGATACAAGGAACTCAGGTAGGGAGACCCGCGTGAAGGTCACCGTCGAGGTCAACGGAACGACGCAGAGCCACGACGTCGAGCCACGACTGCTCCTCGTCCACTACATCCGGGAGAACTGTGGTCTCACCGGCACCAACGTGGGCTGTGACACGTCGTCGTGCGGGGCGTGCACCGTGCACCTCAACGGCGAGTCGGTGAAGTCCTGCACGCTGCTCGCGGTGCAGGCCGACGGCCAGCAGGTGACCACCATCGAAGGCCTGGCCGACGGCGAGCAGTTGCACCCGATGCAGCAGGCCTTCCACGAGAACCACGCCC
>JADLEF010000074.1 GCA_020846295.1 Acidimicrobiales bacterium | reverse complement strand
TGGCGGCGGCGAGGGCAGCGGGATCGTCGGGTGCGACCAGCAGGCCGGTCTCGCCGTGCTGCACCAACTCGGCGATGCCGGCCACCTCGGTGGAGATCACCGGGATGGCGCGGCCCATCGCCTCGACGAGCACGGTGGGCATGCCGTCGCGGTCCCCGTCGGCGGCGACGCGGCAGGCGAGCACGAACATCGAGCAGCGTCGGTAGCACTCGGCCACCGCATCGCCCGGCAGCGAGCCGAGGAACCGCACCCGACAGCCCACCCCGAGCTGGGCGGCCAAGGCCTCGAGCTCACCGCGCAACGGCCCGTCGCCCACGATCTCCAGCCGGGCCGTACTTCCTGGTACGGCGAGGGCGTGCAGGAGCGTGTCGACGCCCTTCTTGGCCACCAGCCGGGCGACGCAGAGGATCGGTCCGGACGGATCGGGCCCGTGCCCCTCGGGGGCGGGCATACCGTTCGGTATGTGGTGCACCGGCACATCGAGCACCGACCGCAGGTGGTTCACGTTGTACTGCGACACGGTGACCACCCCGGCGGCCCCGCGCAGGCGTCGGGCCAGCTGCGGCGCGTTGTCGGCATGGAAGATGTCCTTGGCGTGGGCGGTCACGGTGTAGGGCCGACCGCTCAGCCGGGCGGCGTCGCGGGCGACCTCGGCGGCGCCGGTGGCGAAGTGGGCGTGGATGTGGGTCACGCCCTCACGGCGCACGCGGTCGGCCACCAGCACCGCGTGGGCGAAGCGCCGGCGGGCGTGGCGGGCACCACGTCGCTCGGCGAGCTCCGTCTCCACCCGCATCCGCACCCAGCGATGCGGCCGACGCGCCGCCACCCGGGCGTGGGCGGCGAGCACCGGAAGCTGCCGGGCCGGCCTGCGGGGCAGGTCGCGCACCTCGGCACGCACCGCGGCCAGCTCGGGATGGTGCGGCTGGTCCTCCGGCTCGAGGAGCCCGTCGACCAGGATCCGCTCGCCGGCGGCTTCGAGGCCGAGCAGCTCCCGGATGATGAAGGTCTCCGACAGTCGCGGGTAGCGCTTGAGCACGTACAGGATCATGCGAGGCTCCGGGGAAGCTTGAGGGCCGGGGCCGCCTCGAGGGGCGGGATCGTGGGGGGCGCCAACCGCACCGCCACCGGCGGCACCGGCGGCATCGGCGGCACCAGGGGCAGCGGCGGCACCGGGGGCACCGGGACGGTGGGGGTCGGCACCTCGCCGGCGCCGTGGAACCGGCGGTACAGGCCACCGGCTGCCATCAGCTCGGCGTGGGTCCCCTGCTGCACGATGCGGCCCCGCTCCAGCACGAGGATGCGGTCGGCGTGCTCGATGGTGGAAAGGCGATGGGCCACGACCAGCGTCGTGCGGTTGCGGGGCAGGTTCGACAGCGCCTCGATGATCAGCGTCTCCGACGTGGGGTCCAGCGCGCTGGTCGGCTCGTCGAGCACGAGGATGGGGGCGTCGCGCAGGATGGCCCGGGCGATGGCGATGCGCTGGCGCTGGCCACCGGAGAGGTTGGCGCCGCGCTCGCCGACCGGCGTGTCGCGGCCGAGGGGCAGGCGGTCGGCGAACTCGTGGACCAGCGCCAGGCGGGCGGCCCGCTCGACCTCGAAGTCCGCCGCGCCGGGCAGGCCGATGGCGATGTTGTCGCGCAGGGTGCCCTGCAGCAGCACGCAGTCCTGCAGCACCATCGAGATCTGCCGGCGGACCGAGCGCAGCGCCACGGTCCGCAGATCGACGCCGTCGATGAGCACCGCGCCCTCCGTCGGGTCGACGAGGCGGGACACGAGCTGGGCGATGGTCGACTTGCCGGCGCCGGTCGGACCGACCAGCGCCACGGTCTCACCGGGGCGGATGTGCAGGTCGACGTGTTCCAACGCCTTGGTGTCGCTGCCCGCCCCCTCGTAGGAGAACGTGACGTCGCGCAGCTCGATGCGGCCCTCGGAGCGGGCCAGCCACGGGGCGCCGGGACGATCGGTGATCTGGGGCTGCTCGTCGAGCACGGCTTCGATGCGCTCCAGCGAGGTGAAGCCCTTGGTGAAGGTGTTGGACAGCTTGGCCAGCGCCTTGACCGGCTTGTAGAGCGAGCTGACGTAGCTGATGAACACGGTGAGCTCGCCGACGGTCAGCGCACCGTCGAGCACCCGCAGCGCACCGACGCCGATGACCAGCACGGTGGACAGCACGGCGGTGAGATCGACCGCCGGGCTGAGCCGGGCCTGGAAGCGGCTGGCCTCCAGCCCGGCCCGCAGGCTGGTCGAGGTGAGCGACGAGAAGCGGTGCTGCTGGCGCTCCTCGAGGGAGAACGCCTGCACCAGGTGCATGGCGGCCAGGCTCTCGGCCGCCGCCGCGGCGACCTCGCCGTCGGCCTTGCGGGCCCGTTTGGCCGCCGCCTTCAGCTGGCGGGTGCCGCGGAACACCACCACGATCAACATCGGCGTGGCGAGCAGGGCGATGAGGGCGAAGACCGGGTCGAGCACCACCATCACGACGAACATGCCGATCATCAGCAGTGCGTTGGGCACCAGCGTGGACAGCGTCTGCACGACGAGGTCCTGGGCCCGCTCGGCGTCGCCGGTGACCCGGGTGGTGAGATCGCCCACCCGCTGCGTGCCGTGGAAGCGCAGCGACAGCCGCCCGAGGTGGCTGAACAGCTGCTCCCGCAGGTCGTTGGCGAGGTGCAGGCCGGTCGCGGTGAGCAGGCGGGTGGACCAGTAGTCCGCCACCGCGGCGATGCCGACGATGCCGACCAACGACAGGCAAGCAGCCACCAGCAGCCCGATGCGGCGCTCACCCGGGCCGGCGGCGAGGACGTGGTCGACCACGACCTGCAGCGGCCAGGGCTGGGCGAGGCCGGCGAGCACGTGGATCACGGCGCACAGGCCACCCCAGCCGAGCACCTTGCGGTAGGGCGCGACGAGGTGGGCGGTGGCACCTCGGCGCAGGCGACGGCGGTGGGCGCCCTCGCTGCTCATACCGCCACCTTGTGGGCGAGCGAGCGCAGCAGCTCGGCGGTTCGCCGGGCGCCGTCGAGCCGGAAGCCGGCGGCGTGCAGGTCGGCGGGGCGCAGGCGACGGGGGCGGCTCAGCAGCCACGCCACCTCACCGACGTCGGCCCCGTCGTCCACACAGTCGGCCAGACCCAACGCCGCCAGGCGAGCCGCCCGGATGGCCTGCTCCCGGCGGGGCGCCCGGCGGGGCACGAGGATGGGTCGCAGGCCGGCGGCGAGCGCCTCGACGGTGGTGTTGTAGCCGGCCATCTGCACCGAGGCGCCGGCCCCGGCGAACAGCTCGCGGCAGCCGTCGGCACCGCGCACGACGCTGACCCGGGACGCACCGCGGATGGCGTCGGCGTGGGGCCCGTTGACCACGACGCCGCGCCAATCGGCGTTGCGCCGCACGAGCTCGATGCCCACCTCGGTGACGTGGGCGCCGTCGCCGCCGCCGCCGGAGGCGATGACGAGGAGGCGGGGATCGACCTCGGCGGCGGCGGGCACGCCCTCGGTGACCCAGCCGGCGTAGTGCGGCCGGACCGGCAGGCCGTACTCGGCCTCGTGGTCGCACAGGTGGCGGGCGCCGTACACGACCACCTCGTCGAAGTCGACGTCGGCCCAGTTCGGTCCGGCCAGCTCGGACCACACCGTTGGAGCGTCGTCGAGGATGTCGCGCAGGCCCAGGACGGTGGCGGCGCCGGCGCGGCGGGCCCTCTCGAGGCCGGGGCGCAGCTCGCCGGCGATGCCGGAGGGGTGGCGGTCGATCACCACGACGTCGGGCCGGACCCGCTCCACCACCGACTCGAAGATGGCGGCGCGCCGCTCCAACGCGGCGGCGGGGTCCATCTCGGCGTTGGCGTACCGACCAGCCTTGTCCTTGACCAGCGAAGGGACCCGGACGATCTCGCAGCCCTGCAACCACGGCAGCGGCGCATCGACACCGGTGACGATGACGGTGCGCGCGCCCGGGTGCTGGCGCCGGACCTCGTTGGCGAGCAACACGTTGCGTCGCACGTGGCCCAGTCCGTACCCGTCGTGGGAGCTGAACACGTAGGTTCCCATGACCACGATCGTGGGCGCGGTCACGGGCAGCGCTCTAGTGCTCGTAGGTACTACGACCTCCGGGCGCGCACGGCGCGCCCGCCTCGGCCAGACTGCCGGGGTGTACCTGGATCGCATCGGCTACGTCGGCGCCCGCGCCGCCACGCCCGAGACGCTGGCCGGCATCGTCGCCGCCCACACCGCCACCATCGCCTTCGAGAACCTGACCCCGCTGACCGGCGAACGGGTGCGCCTCGAACCGGACGCGCTGCGGGACAAGCTGGTGCAGCGCCACCGAGGCGGGTACTGCTTCGAGCAGAACCTGCTGCTGTGCGACGAGCTGGAGCGCCTCGGGTTCGAACCGGTCGGCCTGGCCGCCCGGGTGCTGTGGAACGCGGCCGGTCCGACGGCCCGCACCCACATGCTGGTACGGGTGGGCGGGCTGCTGGTGGACACCGGCTTCGGCGGGCTCACCCTCACCGGCGTGCTGCGACTCGAGCCCGACGTGGTGCAGGAGACCTCGCACGAGCCGTTCCGGCTGCGGGTCCAGGCGCAGTGGTGGACGCTCGAGGCGCTCATCGGCGAGCAGTGGCGGCCGCTGTACACCTTCACGCTGGAGCCGCAGCAGCGCGTCGACTACGAGCTGTACAGCTGGTACACCTCCACCCATCACGGCTCGCTGTTCGTCAACCACCTGGTGGTCGGGCTGCCGGCCCCCGACCGCCGCCACGCGCTGCTGGACAACCGGCTCACCGTGCACCACCTCGGCGGGCCGAGCGAGGAGCGGCTGCTGGCTGACGTGCGCGCCATCGAGGCGACCCTGACCGACACCTTCGGGCTGGACCTGTCGGGGATCAGCGGGTTGCGGGCGGCGTTGTCCCGTTTCGTGTGAACAGCCGGCGGGCGATCACCACGTTCTGGATCTCCGTCGCGCCGTCGAGGTACTGGGCGATCTTCACGCCGGCGAGGTGACGGGCGAGCGGATGCTCGTGGCGCAGGCCGTCGGCCCCCATGACCTGCATGCACTGGGTGATGCCGGTCATCGCCACCCGGGTGGCGAACTTCTTGGCGTGGGCGGCGGCGACGGTGGCGTCGGGATGGTGGTGCTCGACGGCCTCCGCCGCCGCCCTGGCCAGGTGGCCGGCAGCGGCGAGGTCGGTGGCGACATCGGCGAGGGCCCATTGCACGCCCTGGAAGTCCGCGATGGTCCGCCCGAACGCAGCCCGGCCCGATGTGTGGGCCACCGCAGCGTCGAGCGCGGTCTGCAGCATGGCGCAGCACATGGCGGCCACCACGGCGCGGGCGGCGTCGATGCCCTCCATGGCGGCGCGGAAGCCCTCGCCGGCGGGCACGAACAGCTCCTCGGGTCCGGCGGCGGCACCGGTGAAACGGAAGCCGCCGGCCCCCATGGCGTGGCCGCCCAACATCGCATACGGCTCGGTACGTTCGACGCCGGGCCGATCGGCGTCGAGGAGGAAGGCGGCGATGCCACGGGCCCCGCTGCCGGGTTGGGTCTGGGCGTAGACGGCGAGGACGTCGGCGTGGGTGGCGGCGGTGATCCACGCCTTCTCACCGTCGAGGACCCAGCCGTGCGCGTCGGGGCGGGCGACGGTGGTGATGTTGGCCGCGTCGCTGCCGCCGCCCGGTTCGGTGAGCAGGAACGCACCGAGTCGCTCACCGGCGATCATGGCCGCCAGCTGCTCGTGCTGCGCCGCACTGCCCCGCCGGGCGATGGCGCCGACGAGGTTGTTGTGCACCACCAGCACGAAGGCGAAGGCGAGGTCGGCCGCGGCGAGGGTGGCCATGACGTCGGCCAGCGCGCTGGTGCCGAGCCCGGCGCCGCCGAGGGAGCGGGGGGCGAGCAGGCCGCCGAGACCGGCGCGGGCCGCCTCGGTCACCGCCTGGCGCGGCAGCGCCCGCTCCAGCTCCCAGCGGGCGGCGTTGGGGGCCACCACATCCCGGGCGAAGGAGCGGGCGATGTCGATCGGGTCGTTCACGGACGCCGACGTTACCGAACTGCGCCGGCGCGAGGACTTCCGTGCGTTCCGATAGCCGCTCATGCACGCTCCTTCGCGTTGGGTTGGCGGGACACCCAGCACAGTTCCTGGTTCGGGACAACGTCCAACCGTGACCATCAAGAGAGCGTCAACGCACCGCTCATGCGCCCGAAACCCGCCGGTCGCCGGTGCGCTCCTACCGTGGGGGGGCGGCTGGCGGCGGCGCAGGAGGTCGAACGGTGAGCGGATCGGTTGCGGCGAGGAGGACCGGAGCGCTCGAGCGCGGGGCCGCAGGGCTCGTGGCCGACCTCGGCGCGCTGCTCGGCTCCGGCGCCGTGCAGGTCGACCTGCCCAGCCGGCGGACGGCATCGAAGGACCACGCCTGGCTGTCGCCCATCCTGGAACGGACGCTTCCGGCCACGGTGGTGGACGTGGTCGCCAGCCCCGCCGACGGCGAGGAGCTCGCCCGCGCCGTCGGCGCTGCGTGCCGCCGCCGGGTGCCGGTGCAGCCACGGGGCAAGGGCACCGGGAACTACGGCCAGTCGGTGCCGTTCGCCGCCGGGATGGCGCTCAGTACCGATCGGTATGCGACGATCCGGGACCTGGGCCTGGGCTGGGTCGAGGCGGATGCCGGGGCCAGCTTCGCGAGGCTGGAGGCGGCGGCACGGGCAACCGGCCAGGAGCTGGCCATGTTCCCCACCACGATGCGCTCGTCGCTGGCGGGGTTCCTCGCCGGCGGCGCGGGCGGCATCGGCTCGCTCGAGCACGGGCTGCTGTGGGAGGGCGGGTTCGTCCAGGAGTTGGAGATCGTGCCGTGCTGGGAGCAGCCCGAGCCGTTCACGGTGGCCGGTGATGAGGTGGCCCCGTTCCTCCACGCCTACGGGACGACGGGCGTGATCAGCGGTGCCAGGGTCCGCCTGGTGCCGGCGCGGCGCTGGACGGCGCTGTTCGCCTCCTTCGGCCGGTACCTCGATGCCATGGCGGCGGCCGGTGCGCTCGCCTTGTTGGAACCCCGGCCCCGCGCCGTGTCCGTGACCGACGCCGCCCTGGCGCAGACCTTTCCGGCCGACGAGAGGTGGCCGGCGGGACAGGTGAGCGTGCGGGCCATCGTCGAGGAGGGAACCGCCGCCGACGCGGCCGCGCTGGTCGGTGACGCCGGGGGCGCGGTGCAGGCCGTTCGGCCCGACGGCGTCGCCACCGTGGTCTCCACCTCGTTCAACCACGTGACCCTGCGGGCCAAGCAGCAGCGCCCGGGTCTGTGCCATCTGCAGATCGCAGGCGACGCACCGTTGCGTCACCCGGAGCAGGTTCGCGCCGCCTTGCCGGGCGCGATGCTGCACCACGACCTCTTCGCCGGTCGGATCGGCGGGCTGCTGCTGTCGGACTTCGTCGACGAAGACACCCTACGCAACGGTATGGCGCGCCTCCGGGAGCTGGGTGTGATCGTGGTGGACCCGCACACCTGGCTGCTGGGCGGCCACGGCGGCCTCGATGCGCAGTGGGAGGCGTCGGCCCGTTTCGACCCGTACGGGTTGTACAACCCCGGCAAGCTGCCGCCACGCCCGTGACCGGGCGTGGCCGCCGGGCGCGATGGCCTAGCGTGACGCGCCATGGGGACCGCGACGGTGACGGGGACACGCTGGCAGCAGCACGAGACGTTGGAGGCGGTGCGAGCGCTGGGCCCGGCCATCGACGCGGCCGGCGATGAGATCGAGCGCCTCGGCTTCCTGCCCGAGGCGCTGGTGCAGCAGCTTCGCGCCGCCGGCGTGTTCGGGTTGTACGCCCCTCGTTCGGTCGGTGGGCTCGAGGTGGATCCACTGGTCGCGTTCGCGGTGACCGAGGAGCTGGCCCGTCACGACGGCTCGGTGGGCTGGTGCACCCAGGTCGCCGCCGCGGTGACCGTGTTCCTCGCCTGGATCGACCCCGACGCGGTGGCGGACATGGCGAGCCTGACCGAGGGGCGGCTGCACCTGGCCGGCTCGGCCCGAGCGCTGGGACGGGCCCGTCGGGTGGAGGGCGGGTACGTGGCCAGCGGGCACTGGAACTACGCCAGCGGCGTGCGCCATGCCACCTGGTTCCTCGGCACCTGCCTGGTCGAGCGACCCGACGGGCGGGTGTCGCCGCGATCGATGTTCGTGCCCGTGTCCGACGGCACGATCGTGGCCAACTGGAACGTGATGGGGATGCGGGGCACCGGCAGCGACGACTTCGTCCTCGACGAGGTGTTCGTGCCCGAGGGGCGAGCTGCGGATCGCCGCTGGATCGAACGGTCCCACGCCCCGCTGTACGACCCACGCCTGAACATGGTGGCCGCCTGGGCACCGACGGCCGGGGTCGGGATCGGCCTGGCGCAGGGCGCGCTCGATGCGCTGGTCGCCCTCGGCGACCACGCCACCGCGGGCTCGGAGGTGCCGCTGCGTCACCGCGAGGCGGTGCAGGACGCGGCCGGGCGGGCCGCCACCATGGTGGGCGCGGCCCGGGCGTTCGTGGTGAGCGCTGTCGACGGTGCGTGGCAGGCCGTGTTGGACCGCCCCGACGGCTCGGTGGACACCGAGGTGACCCGGGCGATGGCCCAGGCCCAGCTGGCCATCACCAACTCCCTGAACGAGGCGGTGCGGGTGGCCGATGTGGCGTTCCACGCCGCCGGCACCGCGGCGATCTCGACCGCCAACCGGTTGGAGCGGGTGCTGCGCGACGCCCACACCGCGGTGCAGCACGCCGCCGGGCAGCCGATCCACGTGCGGGCCGGCGGTCGTGTGGCGATGGGGCTCGAGCCGGGGGCGGTCGATCTGAGCCGAGCTGCGCCGACCACGCCCAGGCCGTGAACCGGACCCCGGGCCGGGGACCGCGTCAGGTGACGGGCG
>JADLEF010000073.1 GCA_020846295.1 Acidimicrobiales bacterium | reverse complement strand
GGATTCGATGAAGGAGGGCGACGCCATGACCGAGGATTCCATGAAGGACGACGGCAAGTGAACGAAGGCGAGCCCGGCGGCCGGCGACGCCGGATCGTCGGGCTCGCCTTGTCTCCGCCGGTCGCACCGGCGGTCGGGTCAGCGCGAGGCGGTGGCCGGACTCTGCGCCGGGTGGCGTGGTTCGAAGGTGAACCCGGAGAACCCGTTGGCGGCGATCTCGTCGAGGCGGTCGAAGTACCGTGAACCCATCGTGTGCGCCAGGAACTGCCGGGGCTTCCCGGGGATGTTGGCGCCGGTGTACCACGAGTTGGTGCGGGGGTAGAGGGTCCGGCTGGCCAGGTCGTTGACCTCCTGGTCCCACGCCGCTTCGGCGTCCCCGGTGGCCTCGATGGCGCCGAGCTGGTGCTCGTCGAGGTGGCGGATGCAGGCCTCGATCCAGGCGACGTGCCGCTCGCCGCCGAGGGGCATGGTGTAGAGCACGCCGGGCGACTGGGGGCCGTGGATCATGAACAGGTTGGGGAACCCGGCGATGGCCATGCCGAGGTACGTGTCGAACCGTGCGTCCCACTTCTCGCTGAGGCGCACGCCACCGCGGCCCTGTGGGTTGAGCTGCAGCATCGAGCCGCTGACGGCGTCGAAGCCGGTGGCGAGCACCAGCATGTCGATGGGGTGGTCGCCGTGCTCGGTCTGCACGCTCGTCGCCGTGAACGCCTTGATCGGGTCCTCGCGCAGGTCGACCAGTGACACGTTGTCGCGGTTGTAGGTCTCGAAGTAGCCGTTGTCCAGGATCAACCGCTTCGTTCCGAACAGGTAGTCGGGGGTGAGCTTGCGGGCCGTGTCGGGGTCCTTGACGATCTCCCCGATCTTGGCCCGCACGAAGTCGCCCACCTCCTGGTTCAGCTCTTCGTCGGCCATCACCCCGACGTAGCTGTTGATCGAGAGGTGCAGGCCACCTTGGGCCCACATCTCCTCGTAGCGGGCCTGGCGCTGCTCCGGCGTGTGGTCCCGCGCCTTGAGGCGGGTCGTGGGGAACGGCCAGCCGCCACGGCGGTACATCGACTCGCGCAGGTTCGCCCAGTCGTCTCGGAACGCTTGGAGCTCCTCGGCGGTCAGCGGTCGGTTGCGGGCCGGGAGGGCGTACTGCGCGGTCCGCTGGAACACGGTGACGTGCTCGGCCGTCTTGGCGATCTCGGGGATCGCCTGCACGCCGGACGAGCCGGTCCCGATGACCCCGACGCGCTTGCCCTCGAAGGAGACCGGCTCGTGCGGCCACCGGCCGGTGTGGTACATCGGGCCGGCGAAGTCGTCGATGCCGGGGTAGTCGGGCTTGTTGGCGACGAACAGCGCGCCGGTGGCACAGATCAGGAACCGGGCCGATGCCTCGTCACCGTTCGCCGTTTCGATGGTCCAGCGCTGGGTTGCCTCGTCCCAGCGCGCATCGGTGACCCGGGTGTTGAACTGGATGTCCTTGCGCAGCTCGAACCGGTCGGCGACGTGATCGAGGTAGGCGAGGACGTCTGCGCTCGCTGACTGGGTCTCGGTCCACTCCCACTCGTCGACCAGTTCCTTGCTGAAGGTGTAGCCGTAGAACGGCGCGCTCGGCGCGTCGACCCGGGCGCCCGGGTAGCGGTTGGACCACCAGTTGCCGCCCACCCCGCCGGCGCCGTCGAACGCCCGGACCGACAGCCCCATCTCGTCGCGCAGGCGGTGGAGTGCGTACAGCCCGGCAAAGCCTGCTCCGATGACGATGGCGTCGTACTGCGTCGTAGCTGTGTCGCTCACTGGGCTCCCCGTGTTCGGTGATGACGGTCTCAGCAGCTGCCGAGTCGTCGACGGGCACCATCTTCGCGTCGTGACCACGCCACCGCGCCAACCGGGCCGCAACATCGGGCGTCGGTTCCCTCTGACCTTCCGCCGCTGCTTCGACGGCTGCGATCGTGAGCGTCAGCTGAGGTCGGCGGTGACCCTGATCTCGACCAGGCCTCCCGGCATCGCGAGCTCGGAGATGCCGATCGCCGTCCACGCCGGCCACGGCTCGGAGGTGATGTGCTGCTTCATCACCTTGATGAAGCTGCGCATGTTGGCCTGCAGCCCGACGTGGAAGGTGGTCATCTCGACGATGTCGTCCATCGAACCACCGGCCGCTTCGAGCACCTTGGCGACCCCAGCGAACGCGTCGCCGAACTGGGTCTCGGGATCGTCGGAGCAGGTGCCGTCGGCGCCGACCCCGATCACCCCCGAGATGTGCAAGGTATCGCCCACCCGCAGGCCGGGGGCGAAGTGCAACTTCTCGTACTGGTACTCAGAGCCGGCGGGGACCACCGCGGAACGTTCAGCCATGGCCCCGACACTAACTCGACCCTTCCTCCGGCGCGGCGCCCCGGCTCTGCTCGCGGTATCAGCGCCGCATCAGGGCGAAGACTCCCCAGCCGAGGTACTCCCGGGTGGAGCGTGCGTAGCGAGCGGGCTCGCTGCTCAGTTCCTCGCGCACCTGCGGAGCCAGTTCGTCGTCCGGGTTCCGGTCGAGCCAGCGACGTAGGTTCAGCCACTGGGCGGCCGCGTACCGATCCCAGCTGTCCTGATCGGCCAGCATCATCTCCACCACGTCGTACCCGAGACCCTGGAACTGGCTGATGAGGTCCCGGAGCGAGAGGAAATCGGCGATCTGCGTGGCGTGGCAGGCCTTGGCGGTCTCCTCGTCGGGAGGGGTCCGCCGCCAGTACGGTTCGCCGATGAGCATGGTGCCTCCCCGACGAAGGCTGCGGCCGAGAAGCTCGGCGGTTCCGGCGATGCCGTCTCCGATCCAGGTGGCGCCGACACACGCCGCCAGATCGACGGGCTGACTCGAGATGTGGCCCGACGCGTCGCCGTGGATGAACTCGACCCGGTCACCCACGCCGAGCTCGGCGGCGCGGGCCCGTGCCTGCTCGGTGAACGCCGTGCTGATGTCCACACCGGTTCCGGTGATCCCGTGGTCACGAGCCCAGGTGCACAGCATCTCACCCGAGCCGCTGGCCAGGTCGAGCGCCCGTGTCCCGGGAGCGAGCCGGAGCGCTTCACCGAGCGCCGCCAGCTTTGCCGCGGTCAGTGGGTTGTGGATCCGATGGCTGCTCTCGCGGATGGTGAAGATCCGGGGAAGGTCCATGATTACGGCCGCGTTGTCAGGCGTCGGGGGAAGGAGCGGACAACCGGCCCGACGCCGGCAGCTCCTGCGCCAACATGACGATGATGCCGCTGGGGCCGCGGACGTAGGTCAGCCGGTGGACGCCTTCGGTCGCGGCCGACAATGGTCAGCCCGAGGTCGGTGAAGAACGCGATCGCAGCCTCGATGTCGCGAACGGCGATGCCGACGTTCTCGAGTCTGATGGCCATGCGGTGCACGCTCTCGGCCGGGGCCGCTTCATCCGGCCGCAGCACGACCGATGAGTACGCCGCGCGCTGTTCGTCGTCCTGTTGGGGCGGCCAACGCCAACCCGCTCGGAGGATCACATGGGAACGCTCATCTACGCGATCAACACCTCGCTGGACGGGTTCACGGAGGACAGTGCCGGCTCCTTCGACTGGTCTGTGCCCGACGAGGAGGTGCACGAGTTCTACAACGAGCTGATGCGCGGTATCGGCGCCCAGCTGCTCGGGCGCCGCATGTACGAGACGATGGCCGTGTGGGAGACGGAGCCGTCCTTCGCCGAGGAGTCGGCGGTACTGGCTGACTTCGCCGCCGCGTGGCAGGACTCCGACAAGCTCGTGTACTCCAGGACCCTGACCGACGCAGTCACGAAGCGGACGCGCATCGTGCGGGCGTTCGACGCCGACGAGGTGCGGGCGTTGAAGGATGGGTCTTCGGCCGACCTGCTGGTGGGTGGGCCCGAGCTCGCCGCCCACGCCTTGCGGGCCGGCGTCGTGGACGAGCTCCGGCTGATGCTCTCCCCGGTGGTGATCGGTGCCGGGAAGCCGGCTGTGGCGACCGACCTGCGCCTGGACCTCGAGCTCATCGGCGAGCGCCGCTTCGCCAACGGCGCGGTGCACGCGACGTATCGCGTGCGTCGCTGACCCCGCCTCGCCGGCTGGCCGCGACCCTGGGGCGCCGGGTCAGGCGTCGGCGGCGACCGCGCCCGTTGTGGCGCGGCTCGCTGCGGTGGGCTCCCCGACGCAGGTCTCGAGGCCGAGGAGTCGGTCGAGCGTCGTGTGGTAATGGGTCAGGCCCGGTTCGTTGCGCCCGAACTGGATGTACTCCTGCGCGCCCGAGGCGAACGACCGCTGGATCTGTTCGCACATGACGAAATCCTCGGTCTCGGTGACCTGCATCAGCAGGTCGAGGTTGCGCTTCCAATACGCCTTGGCTTTGTCAGTGGTGGGTTCCTCGGGTGCGTAGAGCGACACCACCGCGGTGCATCGGTTCGGGCCGTTGGGGAAGATCTGGTAGAGCTCGAGGTGGTCGACCTGTTGGATCGCGACCGTGTTGGGAACGATGTGGTACACCAGCGTTGCGGCGGGGAGCAGGTCCCACGCTTGGCGGGGCTGGTGCACGTAGTCGTTGAGCGGCCAACGGGCGACGGCCATGCGGCCGTGGTTGCCCCACGTGTCATAGAGCGTGTTGTTCGACTGGATCAACGGATGGATCGTTGTGTGGTGCAGGTGCTCGACGTGGTACACCTCGCCGAAGGTGTCGAACATGAGCTTCCAGTTCATCTCCCGCACCGTCGTGCGGGTCTCGGTGCGGAAGTAGTGCTCGAAGCCGAAGCTGGAGAGCTCGGCGCCCGCTCCGCCGAGCCACTCCGCGGCGTTGAAGGTCGCCGGGTCGCCTTCGAGGTGCACGAACACGAACCCGGCGGTCTCCCCGCAGGCAATGGGCGACAGCCCGTGCTCCTTCTTGTCCACGCCGGCAAAGCCCGCTCGGTGCGTCATCGCCACGAGGCTGCCGTCCAGGCGGTAGGACCAGGCGTGATACGGGCAGAGAAAGGTCTTGGCGGTGTGGCCGCGCCCCTCGGCGACGCACGCGCCGCGATGACGGCAGACGTTGCGAAAGGCGCGCACCACGCCGTCCTCACCGCGCGCGACCAGCACCGGGACATCAGCGATCGACAGGGTCATGTAGTCGCCCGGCTCGGGGACGTCGGGGGTCATGCAGGCGAGCACCGGGAGCCCGCGGAACAGCGTCTCGATCTCGGCCTCGTAGCGATCGGCACGGACGTACTTGTCGATGCGGTTCCGGTAGACGACGTCGCCCATGTCCGTGGTGTTGCCGGCCTGGTGGTGGGCCAGCATCCGGTCGAGCAACGCAAGCTGCCATGTCTCGGTCATCCACGCCTCCTCGAGAGATCCGCGTCTCTCGCGGCACGCGCCCACTGTAGATCGTCGCTGCGCAACGGAGGGCGGCTCGGATGTGGCGCCGGGACAGTTGCACACGGGTCGGTCGCGCCGGCCACGCTGCCCGCGAGCGCATCGGGCACCCGAGGGGTTCGCCGGCGGACATCTGCGGGTTGTGCACGCGGTCGGTAGGTTGCTCGACGCGACGGTGCTGGTCGTCGTGGCGCGGTCGGAGCGGCGCCGGCTCGGGCCGTGCACAACCCGCAGATGTTGCCCGCCGACGCCGCCCCAGAGCAGGCGCAAGCACGCCTCGAGCGCGGCGACCAGCTCGTCGCGCCGTCGGCGGCGAGGTGGAACTCGTTGGCGCTGGACCCCGGTGCTCAGCGGTCGGTGGTGTAGAGCACCCCTCGGGCGTGCAACGACGCGATCTGCTCGTCGTCGTAGCCCAGCACGGTGCCGAGCACGACGGCGTTGTGCTCCCCGAGTCGCGGCGCCACGAGAACGGGAAGCTCCGGCTGCGCCGAGAACTTGAACGGGTAGCCGGGTATGACGACCTCGCCCAGCACCGGGTCGGGAACGTGTCGCACCATGTCGCGTGCTTCGAAGTGTGGATGGCCGATCGCGTCCATCGGCGTCAGCACCGGGCCGATGGGGATGCGGTGCTCCAGGCAGGTCCGCAGCAGCGACTCGTTGTCCGGGAAGGACGACAACCAGCGCTGGATCTGCGGGATGAGCTCGGCCTGGTGCTCGGCTCGCGCCGCTCCGGTGGCGAAGCGGGGGTCGTCGCCGAGGTCGGGTCTGCCCATCGCCGCCACCAGGTAGGGCCACTGGCGATCGAGGCACATCAGCACGCACCAGCCCTGCGGCATCTCGTAGATGCCGACCGGGCAGACCAACGGGTGGTGCCGTCCCATACGGGTCGGTACGTACGCCCCCTTGGACTGGTGGGCCTGCGAGAACGTCTCGTTGAGGTGGAACATGGAGTCGACCATGGCGATGTCGACCTGCTGGCCGCGGCCGGTGCGTTCGCGGTGCAGCAGTGCGTAGCCCAAGCCGGCGAAGGCGTGCACCGCGGTGGTGGTGTCGACGATGGCGAACCCGACCGCCGAGGGCGGCTGGAGCGGGTCGCCGGTCATGTGCATCATGCCGGAGTAGGCCTGGATGATGCCGTCGTAGGCGGGACGGTCGGCATAGGGGCTGTTGCGCCCGAACCCGGACACCGACACCATGACGATCGAGGGGTTGATCTTGCGGACCGCGTCGTAGTCGAGGCCCCGTCTGCGCAGCACGCCGTCGCCGAAGTTCTCGACCAGGATGTCGCACTCGGCGACCAACGCCTTGATGATCTCCAGGCCCTCGGGTTCGTCCCAGTCGACGCAAACGCTCTGCTTGCCGCGGTTGTTCTGCACGAAGAGGGTGCTGCGGTCGTCCTCGATCCAGGGCAACAACCGGCTCGGGTCCCCCATGGGCTTGAGCTCGATCTTGATGATCTCCGGCCCCAGCTCGGCCAGCAGCCTGGTCACCCCGGCCCCGGCCAGGTACTGGGACAGGTCGAGCACCCGGTAGCCGGCCAGCATGCCCGGAGTGGTGTCGTCGGTGGTCTCAGTCATGGCGTTTCCCCCCTGCTCTGACTG
>JADLEF010000072.1 GCA_020846295.1 Acidimicrobiales bacterium | reverse complement strand
CGCCTCCACGAGCGCGAGCAGCAGCGGGACCAGTTCGCGCTCGACCCGCTCGATCTCGGCCACGACGACCTCGATGCCCTCGACTGCGTTGCGATGCCAGGTACGCATGCTGTTCTGGACCTTTCCGGCGCCCGGCACGGTGGGGGACGCCACCGGCACCGTAGGCAGCGACCTCGCCAGCGCTGGGGCGATGGTGCTGCGCTGGTGCACGTTCCGGTGCGAGGCGCGCTCGGATCACTCCTTGGGGTGATGACCCGATCAGCCGTTCACCCACCCTACGCGGTCATATACTCACTTTACGTCGCTTCGAGCGCCGCTCCGCAGCGGTAGCCCGTAGGCCGGCCAGCCCGAGGACAGCATCGCGTCACACGAACGGGTGAAATGTGCTCGCCGCCTGCGCTTTGGGGCGTCGGTCCCCCCAGCAGCGGCGGCCGCCAGGTCTAACTTGCCTCCTCATGAGCGGCTCGACGGGACCGCTGGCAGCCGATCGACACGGACCAGCGAAGGACAACCGCTGGTTCGGCCGTGCCGAAGGCCTCAGCGAGCGCGAGAGCCAGGTCCTCGTGCTGTGCGCACGGGGCCTGCGCAACCGCGAGATCGCCGATGCGCTCTACCTCAACATCGAGACGGTCAAATCACACCTGAAGCACGCCTACAGCCGCCTCGGCATCCGCAACCGGGCGGAGGCGACCGCCTATGTGGTGCGCTTCGAGAGCGACGGCCCGACGAGCGGGCTGAGCACCGGGCGCGGCGGCGCGGCGGACGCACCCGACGCGCCGTCCCTGGCGACCCAACTCGGCCTGGACGGGCCCGCGCTGCGGCAGCGGCGGGCGCTGCTGGGCCTCGATGCCAACACACGGGCGTCGCTCACCCGCCATGGCCCACTACTCGGCCCGCACATCCCCGCCGTGGTCGACGGGTTGGTCTCGCTGTGGCGAGCGTTCGAACCGACCGCCCGGTATGTCGGGGATGATGCGGTCGGCCAACGGCTCGCCGAGCATCAGCTGCGGTACCTCGACGACCTCATCCAGGGCGACTTCGGCGACACCCACGTCGAGGCGATGTTGCGCACCGGCGCGTCGCACCACCGCCTGGGCCTGGAGCCGCAGTGGTACATCGCCACCACCGCCCAGCTCATCTGCGCGCAGCTGCCGCTGCTGTTCGCCTCCCTCAGCACCGCCGACGCCATCGATGCCGTGACCGCGCTCCTCGCTTCGACGTGCTTCGACGCCAGCCTGGTGCTCGACGCCTACGAGCTGTCGGTCGCCTTCGAGGTCAGCGCGAACCGACCCGAGGGCGAGGCCGACCACAGCTCCGAGGCGCCGCGGGACGACGCGCCGAGCCGGAACGAGCCGCCGCCCGGCGCGCCGCGGCCGATCTCCCGGCTGCACCTGGCGGCGAACGAGGCCCGCCTGCGCCGCCGTTTCATCGGCATCGACGACGTCGTGGTGCGACGGCTGCGTGACCTGGGTCCCGTCCTCGACGCCGCCATGGTTGACGTCCTCGACGAGTTCTACGCCCTGATCGCCGACAACGCCGTGCTGGCCCCGATGGTGCCCGACGACGTGCGGGAACGGCTGATGACCGAGGTGCAGCGCCATTGGATGGAGCTGGTCGTCACCGGCTTCGATGAGGCCCACGCTGCGTCGCGGATGCGGGTCGGGGTGGTGCACGAGAAGATCGGGCTCACCCCGCAGTACTACCTGGCCGGCCTGGCGCGGCAGCTCATCGGCGTGCTGCGTCGGCTGCCCGACGACGGGGCGACCCCGGGGCGCGTCGACGCGCTGGTGCGCGCCGCGCTCTACGACGCCACGTTCGTGCTCGACGCCTACCTCAACGCCCGAGCGGAGACGCTGCTGCACGGGGCCCACTACGCCAACCACATCGTCGCCAGCCTGAACACCGGGGTTGCGGTGGTCGATGCGCGCGATCGCCTGGAGTACGCCAACGAGCAACTGCTGAGCTATGTCGGGGTGCCGGCGGGCGTGCTGCACCGCATGCCGGTCCAGGACGCGCTGCCGCTGGCCGAACTGCCCGAACTGCTCGACAAGGTCCGCCGCGCCCCGTCCGGGCGGGCCTTCGCTCTGGTGCAGATGGGCGGCAGCACGCTGCGCGTCACCGCCATCCACCTGCACCGCACCATGACAGGCCGGGAAGGAGTCGTCGCACTCGTGCTCGACGACCTGTCCGAGGTGCTCCGGGCGACGACGGCCCTCGGCCGGCAGCACCGCACCCTCGACCAGGTGCTGCACAGCCTGCGGGCCGTGGTGTGGGAGATGACGGCGGCAACCCTCACCCTGCTCGCCGTGTCGCCCACCGTCGCCGCCCTCACCGGGCTGCAGGACGCAGAGCTGCTCGGCCGATCTCGCTGGGTCGAGCTCATCCACCCCGACGACCGGGACCGCTTCGTGGCCGTGTGCCGCGCGCTGGGCGACGGCCAGTCCACCCAGGTGGAGCACCGGCTGCGCACGGCGCAGGGGGTCTACCGCTGGATCCGCACCTTCCTCGTCGCCTCCGCCGGCGAGGACGGCACGCAGCTGATCGGCGGCGTCAGCGTGGAGGCGGCGCCGACCGCCGACTGAACGTCAGCCCGCCTGGCGTGCGTCGTCGTCGTAGCGCAGCCGCATGGCTCGCAATGCGGCCCGCAGCAGACGGGACACATGGACCTGGCTCATGCCCATCTCCCGGGCGATCTCGGCCTGCTTCAGCTCCCCGAAGAAGCGCAGCACGACGATCTTCTGCTGGCGCGGGGGAAGCTCGCGCAGCAGCTGCTGCAACGCGACCCGCTCGGCGGCGAGCGCGAGCTCCCGGTGGTCGCGGCTCAACGCCGGCGGTTCGACAAGGGAACCGTCGGGGTGCTCGTGGACGGTGAGCGGGGTGGTGCGGTAGGCGCGTCCGGCGCTGAGCGCCTGCAACGTCTCGTCCTCGGTGGCCTGCAGCGCCTCGGCCAACTCGTGCAGGCGTGGGGGCCGCTGGAGGCGTCGCGCGAGGGCGTCGGTGGTACCGGCCACCTCGAGGTGCAGCTCCTTGGCCCGCCGGGTGACGTGCACCGCCCAGGTGCGGTCGCGGAAGTGGCGGCGCAGCTCGCCCACCACGGTGGGCATGGCGAAGGAGCTGAAGGGCACGTCGCGCTGGTCGTCGTAGCGCTCCACTGCCTTGAGCAGGCCGAGCAGGGCGACCTGCACGAGGTCCTCCATGGGCTCGCCCCGGTGACCGAAACGCTGGGCGGCGACCACCGCCAACCAGCGGTGCCGTTCGACCAACTCGTTGCGCACGGTGCGATCGGGATCGGCCCGGTAGCGGCGGAACAGTGCGGCGGTGCTCGCCATCGCGACGGCTCCGTTTGCGTGACCCTCGGACACCAACTCGCTCCGATCGTGCGGACGCACCGGCTGCGCCGGTGTGGGTGTCCGCCAGGGTCAGGAGCGGATGCATCGAATCTACCGGGCCCCGACGGAAACGGTCAACGATCGACGGCGACTGCGGTTCAGAACCGTAAGCGGCCCACCAACTGCTGGAGGTCGCTGGCCAGCGCCGCCAGCTCGCCGGCGGCCTGCTCGTTGTCCCGGGCGCCGTCGGTGGCGGTCACGATCGAGGCGCGCACGTCGGACACGGCCCGGGTGATGGCCATCGCCCCATCCTCGGCGGCGGCGATGGTGCGCGCGATCTCGGCGGTGGTGGCGCTCTGCTGCTCGACCGCGGCGGCGATCATGCCCTGCGTCTCGTTGATGCGGTTGATGACCGCCGGGATGTTGCCGATCGCCTGGACCGCGGCCCGGCTGTCGGTCTGGACCACCTCGACCTGCTGGGTGATGTCGCCGGTGGCGGTGGCCGTCTCGCCGGCCAGCTCCTTGACCTCGGTGGCCACCACGGCGAACCCCTTGCCGGCGTCCCCCGCCCGGGCCGCCTCGATGGTGGCGTTGAGGGCGAGCAGGTTGGTCTGCTGCGCGATGCCACTGATGCTGTCGACCACGCTGGTGATCTCCATCGAGCGTTCGGCCAACCTGGCGACCGCCGCGGCGGTGGCATCGGCGGTGTGCACCGCGTCGGTCGCCACCCGGGCGGCCTCGGCCGCGTTGGCGGCGATGTCCCGGATGGCGGCGCTGAGCTCCTCGGCGCTGCCGTCGACCTCTCGGACGCCGGTGTGCACGGAGCCGGCTGCCGCCAGCGCCAGCTCGACGTCCTGCGCGGTGGCCTGGGCGCCGGCTCGCATGCTGGCGCTGACCGCGGTGAGCTCCTCGGAGGCGGCGGCCAGCATCGTGGCCCGTTCGCTCACCTCGCGCATGGCGACGGCGAGCTTGGCGGTGAAGGCGTTGAACTCTCGACCCAGCTGGCCCATCTCGCCGGGCAGGTCCTCGTCGAGGCGCTGGGTGAGGTCGCCGTCGCCGGAGGAGATCTCCCGGAGGCGGGCCACGACGGCGCGGATCGGGGTCAGCGTGGAGCGCTGCACGGCGGTGGCCAGCGCGGCGAGCAGCACCACGGCGAGCGCCTGTCCGATGAGGATGGCGCGCAGCCCGGCGTCGGCGGTGGCGCCGGCGGCTGCGATCTCGCCGTCCTTGGCGGCGACCACCGCGTCGGCCACCGAGGGCAGCTCGGCCTCGAGCAGCTCGAAGGCGTCGTTGAACTGCGGCAGCCTGGCCTCGGCCTCGGCGGGGTCGTCGACCGCGACGGCGGCGAGCGCGCGGGCCGCGTCGCCGTAGGCCACCGCGTCGGGCCGCACGGCGGCCACCGCAGCGCTGACCTCACCGCCGAGCGGACCGTCGGCCACCGCGTCGAGGTGCTCGACCAACCCGCCGGCGTTCTCCTCGACCTGCTGGGCGAGCGCGGCCCGGTCGGCCGGCTCGGCCCGCAGCAGCAGCAGGACGTCGCCTCGCAGCGCGTCGTGGGCCATGTCGGCCAGCACGCTCTCGCGGACCACCTCCACCGACGAGGCGACCGCGTCACCCGAGCGGCGGAGCTCGGTCTCCGATCGCAGCCCGACCACGCCGACGGCGATGATGAGCAGCTCGGCGGTGGCGACGAGCATCAGCAGCTTCCGACCGATCGTGAGTCTGTGCAGCATGGCGCGCTCCCAAACCAGGACCTGATGGCCTGTCGTTCGTCGTAGGCCGGATGCGACCCAACTCGAGGTGTTGCTTCGACCGTTTCACCCGGCGCGCGCACCCCCATCCGGGTGAATTGCCGGACCGGCGCGTGCGGGGTCGGCGTTGCACCCGGGCGACCGCCTCTGCATACCATCGGGTAGGGTGCGCGCCATGCGCTCGTCGGACGATCAGCCGCCCACCGCCCCGCCGGGGCCCATCGCGCTGGTGGGTAGCGGCGAGTTCCTGCCCCAGATGGCCGACGTTGACCGGTTCCTGCTCGCCGGGCGAGCGCCGCGGGCTGCGTTCCTGGCCACGGCGGCGGGTCTGGAGGGGCCCGAGACGGTGAGCCGATGGCTGGCCCTGGGAGCCGAGCACTACCGGTCGCTCGGCGTGGAGCCGGTGCCCGTGCCCGTCATCGACGGCGACGACGCCGACGACCCCGACCTCATCGGCCTGCTCGACGGCGCCGGGCTCATCTACCTGTCGGGCGGCAACCCGGCCTACCTGGCGCGCACCCTGCGCGGCCGGCGGATGTGGGACGCCATCGAGGGCGCCTGGCGGGCCGGCGCCGCGCTCGCCGGGTGCAGCGCCGGGGCGATGGCGCTGTCGGCCGAGGCGCCCTCGGTGCGCGGCGGTGCGCCGGACGAGGCGGGCCTCGGCGTCGTCGGGCACCTGGCGGTCATCCCGCACTTCGATCGCATCGCCCGGTGGGACAGCACGTTGGTGGCCCGGCGCACCGCCCGCTCGACGCCGGGCATCACCGTCCTCGGCATCGACGAGGACACCGCGCTGGTCGGTGGGCCGACGCGGTGGACGGTGATGGGCCGTCTCACGGTCACGGTGTTCCGCCCCGATGGCCCGACGGTGCACCGGGCCGGGGAGCAGCTCGTCCTCGCCCCCTGACCCTCAGGCGTGCGCCGCCAGCCCGGCGCGGACCAGCGGGACGACCTCCTTTGCGTACAGCTCGATGGTGGTGCGCAGCTGATCGTGGGGCAGGGTCCCGAGGCTGTACTTGAGGTCGAAGCGCGACAGGCCCAGCCCGGCCACGGCGCGCACGATCTTCGCCGCCACCGTCGAGGGCGAACCGACCATGAGCGCACCGTGGGGACCGACCGCGTGCTCGAACTGGGCCCGGGTCATCGGACCCCAGCCCCGCTCCCGGCCGATGCGGGCGTGCATCGCCGAGTAGTGCGGCCACATCTGCTCCACGGCCGCTTCGTCGGTGAGGGCGATGTGGCCCGGGGCGTGCACACCGACCGGCATGGCCGGCTGCCCGAGGTGGGTCAGCGCCCGGTGGTAGAGCTCGACGAGTGGGGCGAAGGCCATCGGGTCACCGCCGATGATGGCCAGCATCATGGGCAGCCCGTGCCGCGCCGCCCGGATGACGGACGGCTGGCTGCCGCCCACGCCGACCCAGGTGCGCAAGGGCAGGACCTCCGGTGGCGGGTACACCGCCTGGTCCTCCAGCGCCGCCCGGGTGGTGCCGCTCCAGGTGACCGGGCCGCCGGTGCGCAGGCGGGCGAACAGGTCGAGCTTCTCCTCGAAGAGCCGCTCGTAGTCGCCGAGGTCGTAGCCGAACAACGGGAACGACTCGGTGAACGAACCGCGCCCGACGATCACCTCGGCCCGCCCCTCGCAGAGCGCGTCGAGCGTGGCGAAGCGTTGGTAGACCCGCACCGGGTCATCGGAGCTGAGCACCGTCACCGCCGAGCCGAGCCGGATGCGCTCGGTGCGCGCCGCGATGGCGGCCAGCACGACCTCGGGGGCGGACACCGCGAAGTCGTCCCGGTGGTGCTCCCCCACACCGAAGAAGTCCAGGCCCAGCTCGTCGGCCAGGACGGCCTCGTCGACCACGTCGCGCAGCACCTGGGCCTGGCTCAGGCGCCGGCCGTCAGGCCCGGCGGTCACGTCGCCGAAGGTGTCCAGGCCGAGCTCGACCGCGGCCGAGCCGCCCGCCGGGAACCGGCTCGTGCCGTTGTCGTCGTGGTGGTCGTCGTGGATGTCGCTGTGGTTGTCGCTGTGGTTGTCGCTGTGGTTGTCGTCCGTCATCGTCTCCATACCGATCGGTAGGTCCAGGGGGCGGCGTCAGCGGCCCAGGGTGGCGTGCATCTCCCACACCAGGATCTCGGCCGGTTCGATGGCCGTCACCCGCTGGCCGCCGGTGGCGGTGAAGCGCACCGCGTCGCCCTCCGCGAGGGAGCCGGCACCTTCGAGCTCGACGGAACCGCGGGCGACGAAGAGGTGCAGGAACGGCGCGTCCGGCAGGGCCACCGGCCGGCCCGGCTCCAGGCGGCCGGCGTGCAGCGCGGCGTGGCGGTTGCGGATGCGGATCGCCGCCTCGTCCGCGTGGCGCGCCATGCCGGAGGCGACGGGGACCAGGCCACCCGCCAGGCGGTCCGCGGGCAGCTCGAGCTGCTCGTAGCCGGGCTCGATGCCGCCTTCGTCGGGCACCACCCACATCTGCACGAAGCGGACGGGATCCTCGTGGCGGGCGCCGCCGAGGCGCCACGAGTCGTTCTTCTCGGAGTGCTGGATGCCCCGGCCGGCGCTCATCCGCTGGGCCAGGCCGGGGAAGATGACCCCGTGGTGGCCGGTCGAGTCCTGGTGGACGAGCGATCCCTGCAGGACCCAGGTGACGATCTCCATATCGCGGTGGGGGTGGGTGTCGAAGCCGGTGCCCGGGGCGACGATGTCGTCGTTGCTCACCAGCAGCAGCCCGTGGTGGGTGTTGGCCGGGTCGTGGTGGTGGCCGAAGGAGAACGAGTGGCGCGAGTCCAGCCAGCCGGCCTTCGTGACGATGCGGTCGGCTGCTCGGCGCACATCGATGCGGGGTTGGAGGTCGGTCGGTGCGTTGGGTGTCGTCATCGGGGCGCTCCCTGTGGTTGCGATCGCACGCTACAACCTCGGTGATACGTCAACCATTCCCGAGCCAAGGGGACGTCGGTCACGTCGCGGTGCGCTCGGGGACCGCTGCGACCGGTGCGCTACAGTGCGTCCGCCGAACGGCAGCGAAGTCCGGTGTGAACCCGGCGCTGTCCCGCAACTGTGGTGCGTCCCGACATGGCGTCGGGAGCCGAGCCAGGTCGCCTGCCCTTCGACACAACAGCGAACAGCGCTCTCGAGGATGGAGCGATTCGTGCGGCAGGGCACCACTGTCGTCGAGCGGGATCCTCGACCGACAGGAGGCAGTCATGCGAAGCCCGTTCCGGATCACCACCACCGCCGCGGCGGTTGCGGCGGCGTTGCTCGCCGCGGCGTGCGGCTCGTCGGACACACCCTCGGACGGGGCGGCGACACCCACCACCGCAGCCGCGAGCGCGTCGGGCGGGTTCCCGATCGAGGTGAGCACCGACCTCGGTCCGGTGCGCATCGAGGCCCAGCCGGAGGCGATCGTGTCGCTGTCGCCCACCGCAACGGAGATGCTCTTCGCCATCGGTGCCGGCGGCCAGGTCAAAGCGGTGGACGACCAGTCGAACCACCCGCCCGAAGCCCCGATGAGCGACCTCTCCGGGTTCACCCCCAACGTCGAGGCCATCATCGGCATGGCCCCCGACCTCGTCGTCGCCTCCGACGCCCCGCAGGACCTGCTCGACGGGCTGGCCAAGGTGGACGTGCCGGTGATCGTGCTGCCTGCGGCGGAGACGCTGCAGGACAGCTACGAGCAGCTGGCCACGCTCGGCGAGGCGACCGGCCAGCAGGGCGGAGCCGACAAGGTCGTGACCCAGATGCGCACCCGCATCGAACAGATCGTGGCCGAGCTGCCGGAACGGCCGACCAAACCGACCTACTTCCACGAGCTGGACGACACGCTCTACAGCGCCACCTCGAAGACCTTCATCGGCAGCCTGTACAGCATGGTGGGCCTGCAGAACGTGGCCGACGCGGCGGACAAGGACGGCACGGGCTACCCGCAGCTGTCGGTCGAGTACCTGGTGCAGGCGGACCCCGACCTGATCTTCCTGGCCGACACCAAGTGCTGCGGGCAGACCGCCGCCACCGTCGCCGCCCGCCCCGGTTGGTCGGGTCTGAAGGCGGTGACGAGCGGATCGGTCATCGAGCTCGACGACGACATCGCCTCCCGATGGGGTCCCCGGGTCGTCGATCAGCTCGAGACCGTCGCCGACGCGATGGCGAAGCTTCCCGCCACCAACTCGTGACGGTCACAGCCATCGGGCACGAGACGGCCACGGCGGCACCGGCCGGGGCACCGCAGGCAGGGCCGACCGACGCGCCGCGGCCGGTGCGGCCCGAAGGGCTGACCGTCGGATGGGTGGCGGCCGGGCTGGTCGCCGTGGTGGTGGCGCTCGTCGCCGGGCTGGTCGTGGGCCCGGTGCGGCTGGCCCCCACCGCCGTGGTGAAGGAACTGCTGGGCCTGCGTTCCGGTCTCTCCCCGCAGCAGGCGACCATCGTGTGGGAGTTCCGCCTGCCCCGCGTCGTGCTCGGCCTGCTGGTCGGCGGCGTGCTGGCCCTCGCCGGCGGCGCCTACCAGACGACGTTCCGCAACCCGCTGGCCGATCCGTACCTGCTCGGCGTCGCCGCCGGCGCCGGGTTCGGGGCCACGCTGGTGCTCGTCGCCTCCGCCCCGTGGGCCACCTCGGCCGCCGTACCGGTCGGTGCGTTCCTCGGTGGGCTCGCCGCCATGGGCCTCACCTACCTGCTCGGCGTCGGCGGCGGGCCCGACCGCTCGTCGGTGTCACTGGTGCTGGCCGGTGTGGCGGTGTCAGCGTTCTTCACCGCCATGCAGACCTACCTGCAGCAGCGCAACCAGGACGACATCCGCCGGGTCTACTCGTGGATCCTCGGCCGGCTGTCGACCTCGGGTTGGCACGACGTCCTGCTCCTGCTGCCGTACGCGGCGGTGTGCCTGGTGGTGCTGCTGGGCTGCCGCCGCCGCCTGGACGTGCTGGCGGTGGGCGACGAGGAGGCGGCCGCGCTGGGCGCCAACCCGGCCCGGATCCGCCTCGTCGTGGTCCTCGCCGCCACCCTCGGCACCGCCGCGGCGGTGGCGGTCAGCGGTCTGATCGTGTTCGTCGGCATCATCGTGCCGCACGTCGTGCGGCTGATGGCCGGATCGAGCGCCCGGGTGGTGCTCCCGCTCTCGGTGCTGTTCGGCGGGGCGTTCCTCGCCCTGACCGACCTCGCCGCCCGCACCGCCCTGGCCCCGGCGGAGCTGCCCATCGGGGTGGTCACCGCCTTCCTCGGGGCGCCGTTCTTCGTGTTCGTGCTGCGCTCGGCCCAGCGGGAGCGCTGAGCCGTGCAGACCGCCCCGCGCCCCACCACCGCCCGGACCGTACCGTACGGTCTGGCACTGCACGACGTGTCGGTGTGCTTCGGCCGCCGCACCATCGTGACGGGCGTGTCGACCGCAGTGGAGGCCGGCGGCTGGTTGACCGTCGTCGGGGCCAACGGCGCGGGCAAGAGCACCCTGCTGCGGGCGGTGGCCGGCCTGGTCCGCCACGGCGGCCGCGTCGAAGTGGGCGGCCGGTCGCTGGCCGGATTCGCGGCGCGGCAACGCGCCCGCCACCTGGCGCTGGTGGCCCAGGCTCCCGTGCTGCCCCCCACCATGACCGTGGCGTCCTACGTGCTGCTGGGCCGCCTCGCCCACCTCGGCCCCTTCGCCCGAGAGCGCCGCCGCGACCTCGACATCGTGACCGCAGTGCTGCAGCGCCTCGACGCGGTCGCCCTGGCCGATCGTCGCCTGGTCACGCTGTCGGGCGGCGAGGCGCAGCGCATCGCCATCGCCCGCGCCCTGGTCCAGGAGGCGCCGGTGCTGCTGCTCGACGAGCCGACCAGCTCGCTCGACATCGGCCATCAGCTCGAGGTGCTGGACCTCGTGGACGAACTGCGCCGGGAGCGCGGCCTCACCGTGGTGGCGACGATGCACGACCTGACCCTGGCGGCGCAGTACGCCGATCGGCTGCTGCTGCTCGCCGAGGGGGCCGAGGCCGCCTCCGGGCCACCCGAGACGGTGCTGACCGAGGCCAACCTGACCCGGTACTACAAGGCTGCGGTGCGGGTCGTCCGCGATGGGGACTCGGTGGTCGTCGTGCCGACGCGGCGCAGCAGGCAGCGCTGATCGTGCCGGAGCCCGCCCCGCTCGACGTGCGCTTCGCGCGGCGCGACGAGGACGGCGCCTCGCTGTCGATGCTGTGGTGGCAGGCGCCGCAACCCTTGCGGGCGGTGTCCACCTCGCTGGTGGGCGGCGGCATCGGCGAGCTGCGGTGGTACCTCAACGCCCAGGTCCACGCCGACTACGCCCGCCTCGACCCCGTCGCCCACCTCGGTTCGCTCGCCGCCCGCTGCGGCGTGGACGGGCCGGGCGCGGCCATGATGACCGCGGTCGACGTGACCACCGTGGAGCGGGCCGAGGAGGACGGCGTGCAGGTCCTCGCCACGGTCGGCCTCGGCTGGCCGACCCGGGCCGCCGCGCCGGACGGCCACGCCACCGTCGGCGTGCCGCCGCCGGGCACGATCAACCTGTTCGTGGTCGTCCCCGCCTTCGTGGTGGACGCTGCGCTGGTCAACCTGCTGGCCACCGCCGTCGAGGCCAAGGTGCAGGCCTTGCACGAGGCAGCCGTGCAGGGCACCGGCACCGCCTCCGATGCCATCTGTGTCGCGGCGCAGCTCCGTACCGCTCACGACGGTACCGACCGGTATGACCCGGGTGACCCCACCCAGGCGTTCGGCGGTCCTCGCTCGCACTGGGGGGCCAGGGTGGCCCGAGCGGTGCACCGCGCCATCCGCCAGGGTGCAGCGGCGGATTGGGAGCGCGCCGTCGCCGGCGGCTGGCCCCGGCCGCCTCGCCAGGGCGGCTGACCGAGCACACCGCGGTCGCTGGTTCGACGGCTTGCGATGGGCAGCGCCGGTCAGCGCACGCAGGCGAGCGCCTGGGCCCGCGCCGCCTCGGACAACCACGGGGGTGCCTCGGCGCGCTCCCCGGGCCAGAAGCGAACCTCGCCCACCGAACGGAGCGCCTCGCCACCATCACCGGCGTAGAGCACGCCCTCGCCGTAGACGAACGCGCCGAAGTTGTCGTCCTTGCGGGCCCGAACCGACACCGCCAGCCCCGAGCCTTCGCCGCCACCGACGACCGCGACGTTCACCACGTCCCAACCCGGGGCGAGCCCGGCGGCGACCCGCTCCTGCACCGCGGCATCGGCGCCGGTACAGGTCACCGCGACGGCGGGAGCGGCCGCGCCCGCCGTCGTGTCGGCCGTCGGTTCGGCCCCGGTGCTGCGCACGCCCTGACCGCACCCGCCGAGCACCCCGACCGCGATCGTCATCGATGCCACCGCGATGAGGCGGCTCGCCGGCCCCGCGCCCATCGACCGCATCCCCTGGCCACTCGCCGTCATGGCGCCCTCCCCGATCGACGAACCGGGGCAATCGTACGCCGCCGTCGGGCCGGTTGCGGCGTCGCGCCACCGGTGCGGTCAGACCGACGCCAGCACCGCTGCGACACGAGCCCTGGCGTCGCGCAGCGCCGCCCGCAGGCGTCGAAGGTCGGCGTCCTCGGCGCCATCGCCCACACCGCCGCATTCGATGGCGGCGATCATCCGCCTGCACTGCTGAACGGGAAACCGCTCCACTCGAGACCTCGATCCTGCTCGACCTCACAACTGCTTGCACCGCGAACGCTACGCCCGCCCGTGGCAGGTCCCCAGCGGCGCAACGTCCTCTCATCGCTCCCGGCCAGAGGCGCAGCGGGACATGCGAACCGCCCGAAACGTAGGGTGAGCGGCGTGGAGCTGAAAGCGACGACCTATGGCGTGGACGGACCGGTGGGGACGATCACGCTGCACCGCCCGGCACGGTTGAACGCGTGGACCGGACGCATGCACACCGAGTACCGGTGGCTGCTGGCCGAGGCGGAGCGGGACCCGGCGGTGCGGGTCATCGTGGTGACCGGCGCAGGCAAGGGCTTCTGTGCGGGAGCGGACTCCCAAGCGCTCGAGGGTCACGTGGCCAAAGGCGGCTACGACCCCGGTATCCGCGAGCAGCTGGCCCGGCCCGGGTACGGCGTGCGACCCGAGTTCGACCATCCGTTCGCCTTCCACTTCGGACTGACCAAACCGACCATCGCCGCCATCAACGGGCCGGCGGCGGGCATCGGCCTGGTGCTCGCCTGCTTCTGCGACATCCGCTTCGCGGCGGCAGGGGCCAAGCTCACCACGTCGCACGGCAAGCTGAACCTTCCCGCCGAAGCGGGGCTGTCGTGGCTGCTGCCGCGCATCATCGGACTGGGCCGGGCCAACGACCTGCTCTTCACCAGCCGAGTGGTGCTGGCCGAGGAGGCGGAGCGGCTCGGCCTCCTCAACGCCGTCGTCGCCCCCGAGGACCTGCTCGACCATACCTATCAGTACGCACGCTCGATGGCGGAGACCATCTCCCCCCGCTCGCTGCGCGAGACCAAGCGGCAGGTCTACACCGACCTGCACCGTGACATCGGCTCCTCGGTGGAGGAATCGGATGCCCTCATCCGCGAGATGATGCGGGAGCCGTCCTTCGCCGAAGGGGTCCGGGCCTTCCTGGAGCGGCGTCTGCCCGATTGGCCGACCCCGGACGGGCCGGGCAGCGCCCGGCGATGAGGGCAAGGGTCGGTCAGCGGCGCCGCGCCCGCCGCGCCAGCCGTCCCAGCGAGCGGCGCACCGTCGGGCCCGGCTGGTAGAGGAACATCGACCAGGCGACCTCCGTCGCCGGTGGCCGCGAAGCACCCGAGCGGGCCTGGGCGCGGTAGAGGACTTCGGCGAACGTGGCCGGTGTGCGCAACCAGGCGCGATCGAGCGGCCGGTACCGATCGGCCAGCAGCAGGCGGGGCGGCGACCCCGTCGCCAGGCCCGCCGCCCCCATGCCATACCAGAACGTACGGGCGCGCTCGGCGTGCAGCACATGGGAGGCGAGGACCACGAAGTCGTAGCCGTCGACCAGCGGCGCCGACCGCGTCACGTTCTCGCGCGTGGTGCGCGCCCGCTCCTCGAGCACCACCAGCGCCGGGTCGAGCCCGGCCCGCAGGGCGATGGCGGCCAACTCGGACGCCTCGGACCGCTCCCCCACCGTCGGCCCACCGGTGAACACCACCCGATCGCAGCCGTAGGCGCGCTGGGCGGCCAAACCCTGTTCGACCCGCCACCGCTGCATCGCCCGCAGCACCGGGTTGGAACCCGGGAGGCCGAGCACGACGACCGCGCCCCGTCCGGCCAGCGGAGGGGGAGGGCCGGCGCGGCGCGACGCCGCCCAGCACGAAAGCTCGGATGCAGCCACCGCCGCGGCGGCGAGCAGCGCGGCGGGCAGCGCGGCGACCACCCCACCCGGCGCCCGCCGGACGGGCGCGCCCAGGATGCTCATCGGCGTGAGCCTAGGAGCCGGTAGCGTGCCGCCATGACCGACCGGCCACCGCCGCTGCAGGGCATCCGCGTCCTCGACTTCTCCCGCATCATCGCCGGGCCGCTGTGCACCCAGCAGCTGGCCGACCTGGGCGCCGATGTGATCAAGGTCGAGCACCCCGTCACCGGCGACGAGATGCGGACCCGCTCGTCGCGCGGGGATCGGCGCGGTGCGGCCTTCCTCGCCTTCAACCGGTCCAAGCGCAGCATCGCCATGGACCTCGGCGTACCGGCCGGCCAGGACCTGGCCCGCCGGCTGGCGGCGACCAGCGACGTCGTCGTCGAGAACTTCCGGCCGGGGGTGATGGACCGCCTCGGCCTCGGCCCGGCGGCCCTGCGCGCCGCGCTCCCCCGGCTGATCTACGTGTCGATCTCCGCCTACGGGGCGAGCGGAGCGTTCGCGGCGCGCCCCGGGCTCGACCCGATCCTGCAGGCCGAGTCGGGCATGATGGCGATGACGGGCCCGATCGACGGCGGACCGACCCGCCATCCGCTGTCGCTCATCGACACGCTCACCGCCGCCAACGCGACGTCGGCCATCTGCGCCGCGCTGCTCGGACGCAACCAGCACGGTCAGGGCGACTTCATCGATCTCTGCCTGCTCGACACGGCCGTCGGTGCGCTGAGCAACGTCGCCCTGCAGTACCTCACCGACGGCCGCCTCCCCGAGCGATCCGGCAACCGCCACGTCGTCGGCGCGCCGATCGACCTGTTCGACACGGCCACCGAACCCATCTACCTGGCCATGGCCACCGACCGCCTGTTCGCCGATCTGTGCCGGGCCATCGAACGGCCCGATCTCATCGATGACGAACGGTTCACCGCGCCCAGCGGGCGGACGCGCCACCGCGATGCGCTGAAGGAAGAGCTCGAGCGGACCCTGCGGGAGCGCCCGGCGGCCGAGTGGCTGGCCCGGATGCAGCACCTGCCGGCCGGCGGCGTGCGCACCGTCGATCAGGCGCTGCAAGCGCCGGAGGTCCTCGCCCGGGACATGGTTCGACACATCCCCGAGGGCGATCACGAACTGCGGGTGCTCGGGACACCGTTCAAGTTCGCCGACACCGAGCTGGCCGAGTTCCGCCCGCCGCCCCGGCTCGGGCAGCACACCGACGAGGTGCTCTCCTCGGTGCTGGGGCTCGCCTCAGGCGAGATCGAGCAGCTGCACCGCGACGGCGTCGTCGTCTGATCGCGGCGCCGTGCCGCACGGGTGAGGACCATCGCCCTGGTTGACGCAACGACAACCTACAACCACCGTATGCATCGGATCCGCCCAGGTGGGGCAGGGTCGGGTGGTGTCGTCGGGAGGCGCGGCGTGGACCGAGTTCGGGTCGGGGTGATCGGTGCGGGCTGGGTGGCCGGCGCGCGCCACGTCCCTGCGCTGCAGCGGGCGGACGGGGCGGCGTTGGTCGCCGTGTTCGATCCGGTGATCGACCATGCCCGGCGGGTCGCGCCGGAGGGGGTGCTGGCCACCGACGACCTCGATGCGTTCTACCGCGCCGGGCTCGACGCCGTGCACGTGTGTGCGCCGCCGGGAGCGCACGCCCCCCACACCATCGAAGCGCTGTCCCGGCGCTGTCACGTGTTCTGCGAGAAGCCGATGGCGGTCGCTCGCGCCGAGGCGGACGCCATGACGCAGGCCGCCTCGGACGCGGATCGGCTGCTGTGCGTCACCCACAACCTGATGTGGTCCAACGCCGTGCTGGCCGCCCGGCGCCGCCTCGCCACCCCCGGTACCGTGCGGCATGTCAGGGCGGTACAGCTGTCGAGCGACCGCCGGCGGCTGCCGACGTGGCGCGGCGACTACCAGGGCGGGCTGGTCTTCGACGAGGTGCCGCACCTGCTCTACCTGATGGAGGACCTGCTCGGCGGGAACCTCGAGGTGGAGGACGTGCGAGCCGAGTGGGCGGGCCGAGCCCACGAACCGCAGTCCTGCGACGTGCGGCTGCGCGGCGATCTGGCGCCAGGTCAGCTCACCATCGTGCACGGCGCGCCGGTGCCCGAGTGGCGGGTGACCGCGGTGGCCGAGCGCGACGTGGTCGACGTCGATCTGTATCGCGACGTGATGGTGGCCGGCGGCGCCGGCGATGGGAGCGGGCTGCGACCCCGCACGGCGTTGCGCCACAGCGCGAGCGCCGCCGGCCGCCACCTGATCGGGGTGGCCGGGACCAGCGTGAGGTTGGTGCGGCGCCGACAGCTCTTCGGCCACGACCGCCTCGTCGCCTCGTTCGTCGACGCAGTGCGCAGCGGCGGGCCGAGCCCGGTCCCGCTCGGCGCGGCGATGTCGGTGGCGCGTGCGACCGACATCATCGTGGGGTCGTTGAAAGGGCGCTGAACGCGTTCGGACGCGGTGGAGCCCGGCCCAGGGGCCGGGCTCCACGGTGTTCCCGCCCGAGCAGATCAGCCGGTCGTGGTCGTCGTCTCGTCGTCGCTGTCGCCCGGCAGACCGGAACCGGCCCCCGGATCGGCGTCGACGGACGTGTCGGTGCCGTCACCGGGAAGGCCGGACCCGGCGCCGGGGTCGAGGTCGACGGTGGTCTCGGTGACATCGTCGTCGGTGTCGTCAGAGCTGCATGCCGCGGCGCCGCTCAGCAGCAGCGCGACGGCGGTCCCGGTGGCGGCGCGACGAAGGGTTGTGGTTGATGCTCGCATGCCACCCCACCTACCCACCCTGCGCGGGGCTCAACCGGTGCGACCGGGTGGTCAGGTGCAGGCACTGATCGACTGGTCCCAGGCGCACGGGCTCGCCTTCCCATCGAGGTTGATCACCTCCCCCTGGTTCACCCACGTCTGGTTGGCCGCGTCCCACTTGGCGAAGATCGCCGCCTCGGCGATGTAGGGGTCCTTCAGGCCGTTCATGTGCAACTGCATGCCGGGCCGCAGCATGGGCGAGGTCATGTCGAACGAGCGCAGCGCCAACTGGAAGTTGGTGCGGGTGACGCCCCCGTCGAGCTCGCTGGCGATGGCCAGCGCCTGGACCACCGGGAAGCCGTAGTTGATGCCGGTGCTGAGGTTGGTGGACGAGTCGGGGTCGAGCCCCTTCGCCTCCATCTCGGTGCGCAACCACTGCACGTACGGATCATCGGCGTAGGCGGAGTCCTTCATGTCCTTGATGCCCGGGCTCATGATCCACCAGCCGTCGCCGGCGGCGCCGTCACCGCCGAGCTTGTCCTTGCCGATGAAGCCGGCTCCGGGACAGGTCTGCGGCATGAACTTGTACTTCACCTTCTCCTTCATGCCGTTGTTGGCCACCTCGGTGACGATCTGCGTGCACTGCGTACCGGCCAGCATGGTGATCCACACGTCGGGCTCCTTCGCCGCCAGCGAGGTCATCGGATCGTTCACGGTGGGCGCCTGGGCCTCGATGCGTTCGTAGAGGAACTCCACGCGATCGTTGAGCACGGGCGACTCGGCCAGCACGGACTTGAACGACGCCTCGTACAGCTTTCCGAAGTCGTTGTTCTGCACCAGCGCAGCGACGCGCACCTTGCGGTCGGCGGGGAACTCGTCGAGGTGCTGCTCGATGAAGGCGCCCCACAGGATCGCCTCGGTGCTGTAGGTCGGCTGCACCGCCCCGGTCGTCCACGGGTGGTTCACCGGGTCCCCCCACGCCGAGTGGGCGGTCATGGCGATGGGCTGGGGCACGCAACGCTGGTTGATCTTGTCGTAGGTCTTGAGCGTGGCGGGCGAGCCCAGGGTCCAGATGGCGAACGGCTTGACCGAGTCGAGGAACTCGTCGACCACCGGGATGGTCCGGGCCGGGTCGTAACCGTCGTCCACCATGACGTAGTCGACGGTGAGCGGCTTGCCGGCGGCGTCCTTGAACAGTCCCTTGTCGTTGTAGTGATCGAAGAGGAACTCGATGGCCCGGCCCAGGTTGCCGTAATCGGCGTAGGTACCGGACAGGCTGATGGACTGACCGATCTTCAACGACGAGCCGCTGATGCCCTCGGTGTCGGACCAGTCGCTCGGGCACGCGGTGAGATCGACCGTCCAGCCCTCGGGTCCGGTGAGGGTGGCCCCATCGGGGGACTTGCCCCACCCGTTCTGCTCGATCCGCTCCACGATGGCGGCGCGCTGGCGGGCCCACAGCGCTTCCCATTCCTCGATCGAGGTCGGCTCCGGCACGCTCGTCGACGACGTGACGGACGCGCTCGACGGGCTGGTCGTCGCCTCGCCCGTCGCCGCGGGGCCGGACGTGGGCGTCGCGTCGCCCGTCGTGCCGGCGCCCGCCTGGGCATCGTCGCCGTCGTCGCCGTCGTCGCCGCCGCACCCGACGGCGAGCAGACTGCAGCTGATCGCGAGCGCCGCCCAACGGCGGGCACCGGTGATGCGTGGCGCCATGGCGTCCCCCTGTACCGAGCCATCCGGGCCGTCGCACCGTGACGAGGGCACCGGTGCATCGCAGTGTGCTGCTCGTCACATTTCAATGCAAGGGAAAGTTCACGCGGTGCCGGCCGTGGGCAGTCGCACGACGGTGAAGAAGAACTCGTCCACCTGGCGCACGACCTCCACGAAACGGTCGAAATCGACCGGCTTGGTCACATACGCGTTGGCATGGAGATCGTAGGAGCGCAGCACATCCTCCTCCGACTGGGAGGTGGTGAGCACGACGACGGGGATGCGACGCAGCTCGTCGTCGTTCTTGATCTCGCGCAGGACTTCCCGTCCGTCGCGGCGCGGCAGGTTGAGATCGAGCAGGACGAGGTCCGGGCGCGGCGCATCGCGGTGATCCTGTTGGCGGCGCAGGAACGACAGCGCGTCCTCCCCGTTGGTGACACAGTGCAGGACGTTCGCCACTTTGGAGTGCTCCAACGCCTCCCTGGTGATGAGCGTGTCGCCGGGGTCGTCCTCCACGAGAAGGATCTCGATCGGACGGACCCGTTGCATGTCGATCATCGGCTGGCTCCCGTTTCGGTCTGGAGTAGGTCGGTCTGGAGTACGTCGGCCTGGAGCAGGTCGGTCTGGAGCAGGTCGGTCTGGAGTGGTTCAGGGTGGAGGAGTTCGGTCTGGTCTGGTTCTGGCTGGGTGGCGGCCAGCGCGGGCAGGGTGAACTCGACCGCGGTCCCCACGGGCTCACCGCAAGCATCGTCGCCGTCGCCGTCGCCGTCGCCGTCGCCGTCACCGGCCGCCGCGTCGACCACCGCGATCTCGCCGCCGTGGTGCTCGACGATCTTGCGGCACAACGCCAGGCCGATCCCGGTCCCAGGGTAGTCCTCCTTGGCGTGCAGGCGCTGGAAGATCACGAAAACCCGTTCGGCGTACTCCGGATCG
>JADLEF010000071.1 GCA_020846295.1 Acidimicrobiales bacterium | reverse complement strand
GGTGGACCGTCCGCCAGATCGAGGACGCTGTGCGTCACGACGGCTTCGATCGACAAGCACAAACAGCCGCCCCGCCGCCAGATGCGCCGGCGTCGGCGGCAACATCAATGGGCGCCCAGCCAACGGCCCCCGCGGTACCCGTGGTCCCTGTAGCGCCGGTCATCCCCACTCCCCCACCGACGGCAGCGGCGACCGCTGGACAGGTGGCGCCGCCGGCCGCTTCGACCACGATCCCCGCGGCCGCGGCCCCTGCCCCTCCGGTCTCGCCGGCGGTCACTCCGGAGCGCGAGCTGCCCTCCGCTGGCCTGCTCGAGCTGGAGCAACTGCTGGCCGACTACTTCGAGACGACGGTGAAGATCGCCGGTGGCCGCGGAAAGGGTCGCTTGACGATCGAGTTCGCGGACCTCAGCGACCTCGAGCGCATCTATCGCTTGATCGTCGAGGGTACGTGACACGGTTATCCACAGGCTGTGCGGAAAGTTGTGTGTAACCGTGGATCACAGCCCGAGAGCCAAACGTTCGACCTGAACCATCGACCTAGGCGGGGCTCCTGCTGTTCCACGTGAAACAGTGACGCCGCCAACCTGAATCGACGATCAGCCTGTGGTGGAGGTGCTGGCCGTCGGGACCCCGGTGGAAGGCTCCGCGACCCAGGACGCGAGTGCTCCGGTCAGCACACGAGCCAGCGCCTCGTTGGCGGTGACGACGAAGCCGGCGGGGCCGATCTCGGCGATGACGGCGGGCATGCGCGTCTCGCGCAGCAAGGGGAGCCGCACCCCGATGACCTCCGGAGCGAGGCCGCTCAACCCTTGCACGGCCTCCCCCGCCCGTTCGGCCAGCGACAAGCCCGCCTCGGACCAGAAGTTCACCCCACGGAAGTACGCCATCCGGTTCGTCGGCTGCGCGTTGAGGCGCAGGGCGAGGAACGCATCGGCTTCGAACGTGTTGGCCATGCGGGCCTGCGCCGATCCGTCGGGATGGTGCAGCACGAGGGCAACAGCACCGAGCTCCCTCAAGTTGCGGTGCAGTGCCTGGGTCAGCGCGGCCAGTCCACCGGCGTGTCCGATGGCGATGCGCCGACCGGCGACGGACGGGGAGCCCATGCGCCGCCGCTCCCGCTCACGCACGTGGTTGACCATCACGGCCGCCGTCCGGGCCGGTCCGAGTCGATGAAGGGCATCGACGGTGTCCGGCCCGCAGATCCCGTCAGTGCTGAGTCCGGCGTTGCGCTGGAACTCCGCCAGAGCGGCGGCGGTCAGCGGCCCGAAGATGCCGTCGGCCCGGCCGGCATCGAAGCCGAGCGCTCCCAGCCGGCCCTGGAGGTCGGCGATGTCATCGCCCCGCATCATCGGGGAGCGCAGGTACAACTGCCGGTCGCCGAGGTGGTACCCCACCTCGACGAGGATCGACCACGTCAGCTCGGACACGACACCGTCGATATCGAGGCCGTACCGAGCCTGGAATGCACGGACCGCGGCGTCGGTGCCTGAGCTGTACAACCCGATCGGGTCGGTCTGGACTTCCTCGGCGAGGCCGAGCGCACCGAGCCTGCGTTGCAGGTCGGCCACCGCCTCGCCGCTGCTACCGGGACCAAGGGGCAGTGCGACCATCACCGGTCCGCTACGAGCATGAGCACGGCCGAAAAGACTACCGCGCCCCGGAGGGCGCGGCAGCAAAGCGGAACATCGATGGTGAGGCGCCCGGGGCGCCGCCGATCAGAGGAAGTCGGCGAGGTCGTTGAGCAGGGCACCCTTGCCGCGAGCACCGACGATGCGCTTGGCGGGCTCCCCGTCCTTGAACAGGATGAGCGTCGGGATGCTCATCACCTCGAAGCGGCGGGCGATCTCGGGATTGTCGTCCACGTTGAGCTTGGCGATCTTGAGTGCGCCCGCCTTCTCCGTAGCGATCTCGTCGAGCACCGGGGCGATCATCTTGCAGGGCCCGCACCACTCGGCCCAGAAGTCGACGAGCACGGGCTCGGTGGCCGACTTGATCGTCTCGTCAAACGTTGCGTCCGACACGGTGCTGATGTGTTCGCCCATTGAAGGCTCTCCTCGGTGCTGTGGTGCAGTTGGGAACGACAGGGTGCTGTGATGCTGCTGCGTAGCAACACCCCGGGGTGGGGTGTGCATTCCGAGCAGGTGAGCTCAGGTGGCGGCGGCGTGGGCGTGGTGGAACGCCTCGAGCCACCGCTCGGCATCGATGGCGGCCATGCATCCCGAGCCGGCGGCGGTGATGGCCTGGCGGTAGGTGGAGTCCTGGACATCGCCGCAGGCGAACACGCCCTCGATGTTGGTGCGGGAGGTTCCGGGGACGGTGCGGAGATAGCCGCTGTCCTCCATGTCCAGCTGACCCTTGAACAGATCCGTGTTGGGCCGGTGGCCGATGGCGACGAAGAGGCCGGTCACCGCCAGGTCGCTTCGCTCGCCCGTCTGCAGGTTCTCGATGATGAGCTTCTCGACCGCCTGCTCGCCGACCACGTCGGCCACGGTGCTGTTCCACAGGAAGCGGATCTTGTCGTTCGCCTCGGCCCGCTCCGCCATGATCCGAGACGCTCGCAGGGTGTCACGCCGGTGGATGATCGTCACCGTCCGGGCGAACTTGGTGAGGAAGAGCGCTTCCTCCATGGCGGAATCACCGCCTCCGACAACGGCGATGTCGCGGTCACGGAAGAAGAACCCGTCGCAGGTGGCGCAGGTCGACACGCCGTAGCCGAGCAGGCGAGCCTCGTTGGGTACGCCCAACATGAGCGACTGCGCGCCGGTGGCCACGATGACCGAATCGCTGGTCACGGTCGGCTCCGCGTTCGGATCGCCGATCCAGATCTGGAACGGGTGCACGTCGAGCTGGACCTTGGTCACCTTCAAGGTGCGCAGCTCGGCCCCGAACCGCTCCGCCTGGGCCCGCATGCGGGTCATCAGATCGGGGCCCATGACCCCTTCCGGGAAGCCGGGGAAGTTCTCGACCTCGGTGGTCAGCATCAGCTGCCCCCCGGGTTGATCGGAGGTGCTCGACGGCTCACCCTCGATGACCAGCGGAGCGAGGTTCGCTCGGGCGGTGTAGACCGCGGCGGTCAGGCCGGCGGGGCCCGAGCCGATGATGGTGACCTGACGGTGCTCGGTCATGATGCCTGCTCGTTCATGCGTGTTCCTTTGGGATGCGTCGGCTCCAGCAGAGGAAGCCGACGAGCGACAGCAGCCCCCCGATGATCATCTGCACCGCCCAGGTGGGCAGGAGGGCGTCCAGGCCACGCAACACCGCGATGAGCAGGAGTATGCCTGCGATGGCGCCGAACATGAGACCGACAAGGCCGTAGACGAGGGCTCGGGAGGCGACGATGGCCGGACCCGTCGCCTTGCGCCGCACGCCGCCGATGACGGACTCGATGCGGTCGACCGCTTGCACCGGCCATTCGCCGCCGAGCCAATCGCCGACAGGGCCGAGCGAGCCCGGTTTGGGCGGGGTGTCCGAGGGGCTCGCGAGATCGGGGGGCCGGTTCATGGCCGAATCCTAGACAGCCACGACGGGCGCGACCGGCAGCGGCGGGGGTGCTGATCAGGAAGGTTGCTCGGCGAGCACCGTGCAGGTGGTGGCGTCGAGCACCACGATGCGGCTCCCCGCGGTGTCCGTCCGCACCCCCCAGCGAACCCGCCGACCATCCACGATGGCGACCTCGAGCAGGTCCGCTCCCTGGGGGAGGCAGTCGGCGGGCGGGGCGCCGCTCACGCTCGGTTGCAGCGAACCGAGCCGCACGGCGTCGATGAGCGCCGCCGTGGTCTCGAACGGTGGGGCGTCGACCGTGGCCGAAGGCAGGGTGTTGTCGTCGGGTCGTGCAGCGATGGTGGTGGGCGAAGCCACGGCGGCCCCGGCGGTGCCGGCCGAGGTGCCCGGAGAACCCGAGCCGTCCGCCGCTGTGCTCGCGTCCGATTCGGCGCTCGGCGCGACCTGGGCCGACAACGCCTCGGATACACCCTCCTTGGCCGTGGCGCGCTGCTCGTCGAAGGACAGCTCGGCCGTGGCCGCCGCATCGCCTCCGGCGTCAGACGTGCCACCGCCGAGCCTGGCGGCGACGGCGGCGAACCCAACGACCAGGACCAGCGCTGCAGCCGCCGAAAGCCCGAGAAGGTTGCGCCGCACGCCCCGGGCCCCGCGGCGCGACGGCGCGGCTTCGAGGGGTACCACCGGGGCGCCGACCGCCGCATCGGGACCACGGGGGTCGGTCGCGCCGGGGTCGGTCGCGTCGGCGCGGTCCGTTCCCGCGCCTCGCTCGTCGAACGCCTCGAGGGCACGCTGCAGCAGGCCGTCCATCGCCTCCGCCGGGGGCGTCGGCACCACCCGCAGCAGGTCCTGGACTCGACCCAGCCCGGCGAGCCGCTCGCGCAGCACCGGCTCCGCCTCGAGCCGGGTGCGGAGCGCGGCGGCTTCGTCGACGTCGAGGTCGTCGTCGAGGAAGCGCGAGAGTCCTTCGTCGTCAGCGTCGGACGGCTGGGGGTCTGCCATGTTCACGGTCGGGGGCTCATGCCTTCGGGATCAGGGGTTCGACCGCTTGGACGACGGGACGGGGCTGCCGAGTTCCCGTCCGCCGCCAAGGTGCGGGCCAGCATGGCGCGCCCCCGGGCGATGCGGGAGCGAACCGTGCCGATGGGCACCCCGACGGTCTCGGCGATCTCGGCGTACTCGAGGGTCAGCACGTCGCGCAGCACCACGGCGACCCGGAACTCGTCAGGCAAGGCGGCCAGGGCGGCGTCGAGGCTGAAGCGTTCGGCGATGGTGCCGGCGTGATCCTGCATCGACCCGACGGTCGGGCCGAGCGGCCGGGCACCGGGGGAGTGGTCCAGGTCGACCGGTTCGGGACGCCGCTTTCGGCGGCGCAGCTCGTCGAGGCAGGCGTTGGTGGCGACGCGGTAGGCCCACGTGCCGAACGCCGAGCGGCCGTCGAAGCGGTCGATGCGCCGTGCGATGGTGATCAGCGCCTCCTGGGTGGCGTCGAGCCCATCGGCGTCGTTGCCGCTCAACCGCCGGCAGAGGGCGTAGATGCGGGGCTGGTGCCGGCGCAGCAGCAGGTCGAGCGCGCCACGGTCACCGTGCTGGGCCAGGCGGGCCAGCTCATCGTCGGCGAGGTCGTGACCGCTGGGAGGGCTGATGCAGGGAGGCTATCGACCCGCACCAGATCCTGGGTGGCAGGCGGCTGGCGAGGCCGCTGGTCAGGCGCCGAGGAGCTGCAGCTCGATGATGTCGACACGGTGGCTGTCGGGCCGGGTGCCGAAGCAGTCATCGGCCGGGACGGCACCGACGGAGGTGAACCACAGCAGCACGCTGCGGGCTTCGATCCCCCCGAGGGGGAGCTGCACCGTCGACTCGTCGGCCGTCATGTCGGCCACCGGGCTGCCCCAGTCGGCCAGTGGCTGGTTGGCTGCCGCGTCCGGCGCCTTGTCGCTCACGTACACCGATGCCTTCCACCCGGCACGGGCGGTGAAGGCCTGCAGTCCGGCCAGCTCGGCGGGCTCACCCCGACCGACGATGAGCCCGACGCCGGCCTTGGCCAGCTCGCCGTCGTAGCACTCGGTGCGCCACACGGTGTTCCCCGTGGTGATCCCGTCGACGGCGGCGGCCGCCAGGTCGTCGTTCTCGCCGCCGGTGCCAGCCGGGTCGTAGGCAAGGGCCTTCAACCCGCTCAGCGCGTTCGACCCCTCGACCGTGGCCGCGGTGGTCGAGGCGGGGGAGGAGTCGGTGCCCCGGGCCCGGTCGACCAGGGAGCGGGCGGCGTCGGTGCGGCCCAACGCCACCCCTCCGGCGATGAGCAGGCCGACCACCAGCAGCACCACGAGGGTGGGGACCAGCCAGCCCCGTTCGCTCTGCAGGAACGTCGGCGCCTCGCCCACCATCGGCAGATCGAGGGTGGCGTCGCTCGGCCCGGGGTCGGCGGCGAGCAGGGCGGCGCGCAGGTCGGACGCGGAGGAGAAGCGGTCCTCGGGCTCACGGGCCAGCGCGCGAAGGATGATGGCTTCGACGGCGCGGGGGATGTCGGCGCGCACCTGGGTGGGCGGTACCGGGTCGCTGTTGAGGCGGGCCACGGCGGTCGCCAGGTCGGATTCGCCCTGCCACGGAGCCCGTCCGGTGACCGCCTCGTAGAGCACGACGCCGAGGGCGTACACATCGGTGCGGGCATCCACCGGGCGTCCCTGCACCTGCTCGGGCGCAAGGTACTTGGCGGTGCCGAGCATCGACCCGGTCCGGGTCAGGTCCACCTGGCCGTTCTGCTCGAGGGCCTTGGCGATGCCGAAGTCGGTCACCCGGACCCGGGGTACCGGTGAGGCGGCCTCCGCCGTGGTGTCGGGCCGGCACAGCAGCACGTTGGCCGGTTTCACATCGCGGTGCACGATGCCGGCCTGGTGCGCTTCCTGCAGGGCGGCTGCCACCTGGGCGCCGATGCCGATGGCCACGTGCACGTCGAGTGGCCCCTCGTCGAGGCGGCTGCGCAGGGTCACGCCGTCGACGAACTCGAGGATGATGGCGGAGATGTCGCCCTCGGTGACGCTGTCGAAGATGGCGACGATGTGCGGGTCGTTGAGTCGGGCAGCGGCCTGCGCCTCCCGCCGGAACCGCTCGGCGAAGGCGGGATCCTCGGCCAGGTGGTGCAGCAACATCTTCACTGCCACCGGCCGCCCCAGCACGAGGTCGGTGCCCTTCCACACCTGGGCCATGCCACCGCGGGCGACCGGCTCGTCGAGGCGGTAGCGACCGCCGAGGGCCAGCCCCCGCAGGGTGCCGTCCGGTCCGCTGGGCGTCGGGGGGTTCGAGGGTTGATCGGTCATGTTCAGCGCCGTCCCGGTGGGCCCGGTGCGGGCTCCTGCGTGCCGTTGGCGGACGGCGCGCCGTGGTGGACCCGGTCGGAGCGAGCCGGGGTGTCGGTGTCGGTGTCGGTGTCGGCGATCCGGGGTCCGTGCGACGCCCCGACGCCGCCGGTCGTGGCGGTCGCGGTCGCGGTCCTGGCGGCGGCGCGACGACGGCGGGCGTTGCGGATCCACCACACCACGAGGAACACCAGTGCGCCACCCGAGAGCAGGACACCGACACCGGAGATGGCCCGGGACAGCACCCGGACCTCGATCTCGCCCAGCCGGAGGTTCGCGTCGGGGGAGGTGACGTCGATGCTGAACTCCAGCTCGCCCGAGCGCCGGGTGCGGATTGGGATGTCGAGGT
>JADLEF010000070.1 GCA_020846295.1 Acidimicrobiales bacterium | reverse complement strand
CGGTGCCGGCCGGGCGTGCCAGCACGCGGTGCTGGATGGGGGCGGGGGTGACGGGTGGCGTGCGAACGCCCGGACGGTACCGGCGACGATGCCGGCCGCCTCGGCCGCGGCGGCCTTCTTCGCGACTGCTTAGCGCCGAGGTCGTGAACGGGAAGTGGTCGGGTCCCTAGCGTGGCGCGCATGGGGATCAAGCAGGCCGTGCAGCGGTTGAGGACCTCCACCGAGGAGCTCGACCGATCGAAGCGGGCGGCTCGGCGGGCGGACCTGGGGGCGACGCCGACCGACGCGGTGGCCGACCGTCAGCTCGTCGAGCTGGTCGGTGAGGTGCAGTCGATGCGCATCGTGCCCCGCGCCGGGACCCCCACGCTCGAGGTTGTGATCGACGACGGACACGGGCTGGCCGCGGCGGTGTTCTACGGCCGGCGCTCGATCGCCGGGCTGCACGCCGGACGGGCGGTTCGGGTCAGCGGTCGCGCCAGCCTGCGCACCGGGCGACCGTCCTTGATCAACCCGGCGTACGAACTGCTCGACTGACCCAGCGACGGGGTCCGTGCCCGGCCGCGGCCGAGTCGGTGTGGGCCTGCAGCAGATCGATCGTCTCGCGGTCAGGGGCGAGTTGGAGGTCGCGGCGGAGCGCGCCGGCACACTGCTGGAACTGCCGGACGACCGAGGCGCGCCGGCCGAGTCGGGCGTAGCAGCGCATGGCCCGACGGTGTGCAGCTTCGTCGCAGTGGTCGTACCGCAGCACTCTGTGCGTGACGTCGAGCGCGGGTTCGATCTGCCCGCAGGAGAAGAGCAACTCGGCGAGCCGGTTGCCCGTGTCGACGTAGAGCAGGCGGAGCCGATCTCGTTCGTACACCGTCCACTCCTCGGTGGGCGAGTCCTCGAGAAACTCGCCCGCGTAGCAACCTTCCGCAGCGGTCAGGTGCGCCAGGGCTGTCTCGTCGTCACCGTCGGCGGCGGCCTTGCGCCCCGCATCGGCGTGGCGTTCGAACTCGGTCACATCACACCACAACGAAGGCGATCGCTCGATCATGTAGCAATCGAAGCAGCGGGTGGGTGGGGGCTGGCCTCGGAGCCATCCGGACGGGTTCCGGCTGAACTGGCGGTGGGTGACGGTGGGTGCTCGGGGCGTGGCGCGGGTGCGGCCGGGGTGCGGGGCTGTTGCTGGCCCGTAGGCACGAAATCGAAATCGATTGTGAGCATAAGGACCGCAACCCGAACCCCCTCGTCCACCCGCCGCGGACGCAACGCCACCAGCCGACGCCTCGGCCTGGCATTCGAACCACCGCCGGCCGGCCTGTCTGTGCACCGAGTGTCACGTTCGCTCGGAGTGGCTGGAGGCGCACCGCTGTGACCAGGGTGTTCGTTGGACCTACCCGTCGGTATGGTGGGCGGTTGCGACCCTAGGTGCACAGACACCGTGCGGCGATGGTGTGCCGGCCGGGAGTTCGGCGTGCAGGCGGCACAGTGTGGCGGCGAAGCCGTTCTCCGCCCGTCCGGTCAGGCGAGCGCTGGTGTGCACCCGCACGGCGGTGCTCGACACGACCGGCTCGCCCCGGCGGCGGAGCTCGTCGATCAGCGCGTGGTCCTCGGCCAGGCCGAGCCCGGGCCAGCCTCCCGCGGCGAGGTAGGCGTCGGCCCGCACGCCGAGGTTGGCGCCGTGCACATGGTGGTGGGTGCCGTCGGCGTTGGTGGGGTAGGCGGCGGAGAACTGTTGGGCCAGCCTCGGGGTGGCGTCGTGCAGGTGCACGGTGCCCGCCACCGCAGCCCAGCCCGCACGGGCCAACCGGAGCTGCTCGCTCAGCCACGCCGCCGCGACGCTGGAGTCGGCGTCGGTGTTGGCCAGCCACACCCGATCGGGCGGCAGGGCGAGCCGGGCGAGCGCGACCGTCGTCGCCGCTGAGCGGACCTCGCCGACGGTGGCCCAAGCGCCCTCCAGCACGACCCCTCGGTGACGCAGCGCCCGGCGGGCCCGGGCCGCGGTGCCGTCCCGGCAGCGGTCACAGGCGACCACGACGATCGCTTCGAACGACGGGTCGCCGGCGGTGTGGCCGCCGCCGCCGACGTGGCCGCCGTCGACGTGGCCGCCGTCGACGTTGTCGCCGCCGTCGACGTTGTCGATGGCGTGCAGCACAGAGCGCACACATCGGGCGATGGTGGCCGCCTCGTCGTGGGCGGGTACGACGACGGCCACCGCGTCGATGCGTGCCGCGGCGGGTACGGAGGCGGTCGTGGCGGGAGGTCGAGCGGAGCGCGGGTGGGGCACGTGCGCCTCGTTACCCCGCTGGGGGTGGGGTTCAACCGGTCGGTTGAGCATCGTTCAGCGGCCCGGGTGGTCGCGGTCCAGCGCGGCGAGCGCGGCGAGGTCCCGCTCGGCGTGGCACTGGCGCCGGTAGAGCTGCACCTCGCTGATGCGCAGGGCCAGGGCGGCGTCGAAGGCGTAGGGCCGCGGGCCCATCGCCCGTCCGAAGCGGTCGAGCAGCTCGCCGGTGGCCTGCTCCACCTCGTGGCGACACAGCAGCGCGACGCGATGAGCGAGCGCGCCGTCCGTCGGCTCGGCGTCGATGCTGGCCGCCGCGGCGTGCAGCAGCTGACGGCTGCGCCAGCGGGCGCTGAGCATGGCGCCGAGGTGGGCGTCGCGGTGGGGGTCGGGGCGCTCGGCGGCGTGGGCGGCGACCGCGTTGACCAGCGGCGCGGCGCCGCCGGCCCAGCACGCGGCGGGGGCCAGCGCGCCGTGCCAGAAGCCGGGCCGCTGCAGGTACCAGCCTGGTCCGCCCACGAGGTCCTCGCGTTCGAGCCGGAGCGCGGTGACGGTGATGGTGGCCGTCTCGGTGGCGGCGAACGCCGGGCCGACCCACTCGTCGGTGTCGATGTCGATGCACGGATTGCCCGCCACCGGGAGGTCGAGCAGCTGCGGTCCGTCCGCGGTCAGGACGGTGACCAGCGCCCGGTCCACGATCGGTGCGCCGGTGCAGAACGCCTTGCGGCCGTCGATCCGGCCACCGTCGAGGTGCAGCGACGGCCCCTCCGCCGCCCACACGCCGTACAGCCCGGTATGGGCCGGCCGGCCCGACTCGTGCAGGATGGCGAGGGCATCGGTGTGCGCCTCGACGAGGCGGGCCAGGGAGAGATCCCGCTCGGCCAGCGCGTAGAGGCGGTCCAGCCGTTGCGCCGTCCGCCCCTCGCCCGGGTAGGGCAGGTCGAGCTCGCCCGCGTCGAGGAGGGCGTGCAGCTCGGTGCGCAGGGTCATCGCCGCCGCCAGACGCCGAGCAGGTAGCCGTCGCCCTGGGCGCGGCGTTCGTGGCGTTCGCGGTGTTCGATCGTGAGGCCACGGTGGGTGTCCAGCACCGCGTGGACCTGCTCGCCGTGGATGCGGTGGTCGGCGGAGCGGCCGATCCAGTGGGTGCCGGCGATCCTGCCCTGCGGCCCGAGCCGGTCCACGACCGCGGTGACGACCTCGGCCAGCCGAGCCTCGTCGAAGTAGTAGCCGAGCTCGCTGAACACGATGAGATCACACGGCCCGGCGGGGAGATCAGTGGGCAGCGCACCCGGCTCGACGCGCACGTGGTCCAGCCCGGCGCAGCGTCGCGCCGCGGCGGCGACCGCGGTGGGGGAGGGGTCGGTGGCGAGCAGCTCGACGCACCGGGGGCCGAGCAGCGCGGTGAACACCCCGATCGAGCAGCCCGGTTCGAACGCGGCGGCGAACGGCCCCGGGCCGATCGCGGCGAGCAGCTGCGCGTACCGGTGCTGCTCGTAGGCGTCGGTGGCGAAGCCCCACGGGTCCTCGCACCCTTGGTAGCGTCGCTCGAAGGCGATCGGGCTGGTCGGATCCTCGCCGTTCATCGTGCCACCGTTCATCGTGCCACCGTGTCCGGAGCGACCGGAGCGACCGGAGCGACCGGAGCGACCGGAGCGAGCGTGACATACCGTTCGGTAGGGTTGCGGAACGACCGCACCAGATCATCGGTGATGACGGCGGGTCGCCCTGCGTCACCGTGCTGGGAGCGGTGCCGATCCAGCGCAGCCAGCCGGCGGCGCTGCTCGTCGGGGCGCAGCCGCAACGCGAGCAGCGGCAGCTCGCCGTCGTCGGGCGGGGCGCTGCGCAGCGGTCCCCACACCAGCGAGCCGACCTGCTGCACCGGTCGGCGGACCCCGTGCCCGACGGCCAGCCGGGCGACAGCGCGGCCCACCGCTTCGTGGTCGCAGTGGTGGTCCCTCGTCCACGGGGCCACGACCAGGTCGCCGTCGCACAGCAGCTCACCGACGGCGGTGGTGACGGCCGACTCGTGCTCGGCGACCGCGCCATCGGGCAGGCCGAGGCGCAGCAGCGCGCCCGGGTGCACCCCGAGCTCGGCGCAGGCCGCGACCTGCTCGCGGCGACGAACGCAGGCGAGGCGGGGATCGGCGCACCCGAAGGCGGCGTCGCCGTCGGTCACCGCCACGACGAGGACGTCGATCCCGCGCGACCGCTGCCGGGCGATCAGCCCACCGCAGCCGAGCACCTCGTCATCGGGGTGGGGCGCCACCACGACCGTCCGCCGCGGCGGCGGGTCCCACGGTCGTTCGGGCAGGGTCCGCCAGGTCGGGCGGTCGTGTCGGCTCACGGGCTGTCGACTACCCCGTTCGGGCGGGGTGAACACCACGGCGTCGATGCAGCCGGATGACCGCGCTGCTCGGGCTGCGCTGCTCGGGCTGCGCTCCTCGGGCGGCGGTGGTCGGGCGGGCTGCGGTGGTCGTCGGACGCTGGCGGGCGGGGGAACCGCTCGCTACGGTGGCCGGAGGGGAAGCGATCCAGGGGGAGTTGTGATGCGCGTTGCGATCACCGGCATGGGTGCGGTGTGCCCGATCGGCATCTCGGCCCAGGAGCTGGCCGACGGTCTGCTCGAGGGCCGCTGCGGCATCCGCCAGGCGCCCTGGGCAGATCCGCAGGACCCGGCGCCCAACTTCTTCGGCGCGGTCGACGACCGCTTCGACCCCCGGGTCTGGATGGACGACCGGGTCATCAACGGCAGCGACCCCTTCGCCTGGTTCTCGGTCGCCGCCAGCGAGCAGGCGCTCATCCAGGCCGGTCTGCTCGGCGAGCTGGACCAGTTCCGCACCGCCGTCATCCACGGCACCTCGATGGGCGGGCTCATGTCGCTGATGCAGGCGCAGTGGGCGTACGAGCACGGCGGCGCCGACGCGGTGTCGCCCAAGACGATGATCAAGGTGTGGTCGAACATGGCGGCCTCGCAGGTCTGCATGCGCCATCAACTGCACGGACCTTCGCTCACCGTGTCCACCGCCTGCGCCTCCTCGCTCGACGCGCTCGGCACCGCCGCCCGCTACCTCGAGGCGGGCCTGTGCGACGTGGCGCTGGTCGGCGGTACCGAGGGCGGGTACCCGACACCGGGATACCGACCGGAAGGTCGCTTCGAACCGGCGACGCACATGGCCGGCCGCGGTTACGGCATGTCCACGCCGTCCGACGATCCCCGCCGGGCGATGCTGCCCTTCGCCGCGGACCGCTCCGGCATCGTGTCGGGCGACGGGTCGGTATGGTTCGTGCTTGAGTCCGCCGCCCACGCGGAGGCCCGCGGCGCCGAGGTGCTGGCCTGGCTGCGTGGCCACGGCAGCCTGTCGGACTCCCACCCTCCGTCCTCCCCGGAGCCGAACGGCACGTGGGAGGCCCGGGCCATGGAGCTGGCGCTGGCCGAGGCGGAGCTGGCGCCGGCGGACGTGCAGGCGATCGTCGCCCACGCCACCGGCACCCCCAAGGGCGACACGGCGGAGATCCGGGCGATCAACCGCGTCTTCGTCGACGGCGGCGGCCGCGACGATCTGGTGGTCACCGGCTGCAAGGGCCACACCGGTCACACCGGGGCGTCGGCGGGCGGGGTGAACCTCGTGGCGGTGATCGACGCCATGCACCGCAGCCGGCTCACCAACATCAACGGCACCACCGAGGCGGACCCCGAGATCCGTTTCGACGCGGTGCTTCACGAGCCGCGGCGCATCGATCTCGAGGTGGCGCAGATCAACGCGTTCGGCTTCGGTGGGCAGAACGCGTCGATCGTGGTCACCCGGCACGGATAGGCGGCACGGGCCGTCGGTCGGGCGGCTACGGTCAGCGCACCGAGCAACGATCGCAACGGGGGAAGTGGCGACATGGCCGATGTGGATCTCGAACAGCTCGCGGCGGTGCACGCCTGCGAGTCGTTGATCACCGCCTACACCCACTACGTGGATGACTTCGGTGAGCGGGCCCGGGTGCCCGAGCTGTTCACCGTGGCGCATCGCCCACCGCCGCGCCGACGTCGGCTTCGTGCGGCGCAGCGCCCTGAAGGCCTGAGGCGACGGTCGGGGCCGCTCCGCTCACGTCCCGACGAGCACCGCCTCCGCCGCCGGGTCCTCACCGGTGTCGACCGACGGCGCACCGTCGACCAACCGCAGCGAGACCGGTGAGCCGACGCCGACGCCGATGCCGAGCGCCTGGAACTGGGTGCGCGACAGCGTCGCCAGCACCGTCTGACCGGCGGCGGTGACCGCTTCGACCCGCACCTCGAAGCCGACCCGCACGATGCGCTGCACCGTGGCGGGCATCGCTCCGTACGGCTCGCCGGCGCGCAGCTCGAGGTCGTGGGGCCGCACCAATCGGGAGCCGAGCTGGGTCACGGGACCGAGGAAGCGCATGACGAAGTCGTTGGCGGGCGCGTCGTAGAGCTGGTCGGGTGAACCGATCTGCTCGACGCGGCCCTCGTTGATCACCACGATCTCGTCGGCCACCTCGAGCGCCTCCTCCTGGTCGTGGGTGACGAACACGGTGGTGACGTGCACCTCGTCGTGCAGGCGGCGAAGCCACTCGCGCAGCTCCTTGCGCACCTTGGCGTCGAGCGCGCCGAACGGCTCGTCGAGCAGCAGCACCGATGGCTCCACGGCGAGCGCACGGGCCAGGGCCATGCGCTGGCGCTGCCCACCCGACAGCTGCGAGGGAAGCCGGTCGGCGAACTGCTCGAGGTGGACCAGCGCCAGCAGGTGCTGCACCCGCTCGCGGATCTCGTCCTTGGGCCGCTTGCGGATCTCCAGCCCGAAGGCCACGTTGCGGTACACCGACAGGTGCTTGAACGCGGCGTAGTGCTGGAACACGAAGCCGACGTTGCGTCGTTGGGGGCGGAGGAGGGTGGCGTCGCGGCCTTCGATGCTGATGCGGCCGTCGTCGGGGTGCTCGAGCCCGGCGATGATCCGCAGCAGGGTCGACTTGCCGCCTCCGCTCGGCCCGAGCAACGCGGTGAGCTGCCCGGAGGGGATCGACACGGACACGTCGTCGAGGGCGACGAAGTCCCCGAACCGTTTCGAGACGTTGGCGACCTCGATGCTCACGTCGCTGGCTCCTTGCTCACCGGGCTTGCTCCTTCGGGCGGATGATGGACACGACGACGATGCACGCCACCGACACCGACGCCAGCAGGAAGGCGGCGGCGTAGGCGCCGGGCTTGTCGAAGTTGAGGTCCTTCTCCTCGACCACGAGGGTGGCGGTGCGGGTCTCGCCCAGCACGTTGCCGGAGACGACCTTGACCGCACCGAACTCGCCGAGCGAGCGCGCCAGGCTGAGCACCACGCCGTAGACGACGGCCCAGCGGATGGCGGGCAGCGTGATGCGACGGAAGGTCTGCACCGAGCCGGCGCCGAGGCTGTGCGCCGCGAGCTCCTGGTCGGTGCCGAGCTCCTCGAGCACGGGGACGACCTCGCGGATGACCAGCGGGAGCGCGACGAACACGGTGGCGGCCACGATGCCGGGTGGGGCGAAGACGACCCGCAGGCCGAGATCCTCCAGGGTGGGACCGAACCAACCGGTACGGCCGCCGTACACCAACGTCAGGGCCAGCCCGGCGACGATCGGCGACACCGACAGCGGCAGGTCGAGCAGGGCGCTCAGCAGGCGCTTGCCGGGGAACTCGAAGCGGACCAGCAGCAGCGACATGCCGACGCCGAAGATCGTGTTGATGACCACGGCGATGATCGCCACCGTGATGGTCAGCCGGAAGGCGTGCACGGTGTCGGGGTCGGCGAGCAGCTCGCGCACGCTGCCGAACCCGTCGGCGAAGGTGTTGCGGGCCACCAGCGAGACCGGCCAGGCGACGAGCAGGATCAGGTAGGCGCTGACCACGATCCGCAGGGCGTAGGTGATCGGGCCGGGGCGCGGGCGCCGGGAGCGGGCGGGCCGGACGCGATCAGCCACGGCGCACCACCCATCGCTGCAGCACGTCGACGATCACGATGACCACCAGCGAGATGGCGAGCAGGACGGCTGCCACCGCAGCGGCGCCGGGCAGGTTGTCGTTCTCGATGCTGCTGAGGATGCGCACCGAGGTCACCTCGGTCCTGAACGGCAGGTTGCCCGACAGCAGCACGAGCGAGCCGTACTCGCTCACCGCCCGGGCGAAGGACAGCGCCGCGCCGGCCGCGATGGCCGGGGTGAGGGCGGGCAGCACGATGCGACGGAACGTGGTGAAGCTGCTCGCCCCGAGCGAGGCGGCCGCTTCCTCGACGTCGCGGTCGAGCTCGGCGAGCACGGGCTGCACGGTGCGCACGACGAACGGCAGGGTGACGAACAGGAAGGCCAGGAACACCGCCCGGCGGCTGTTGGCGATGTCGACGCCGAGCGGGCTGGTCGGCCCGTAGAGCGAGAGCATGACCAGGCCGGCGACGATGGTGGGCAGGGCGAAGGGGATGTCGATGAGCACCTCCAGCGCCCGCTTGCCGAAGAACTGGTCGCGCACCAGCACCCAGGCGATCACCGTACCCATCAGCATGTTGACGAGGGTGACCAGGAAGGCGTGGCCGACGGTGAGGCGGACCGCGGCGGCGGTCTGCTCGTTGGTGATCGCGGTCCAGAACCCGCTCCAGCCCCGCTCGCCGGACTTGACCAGCACGGCGGCGAGCGGGAGCAGCACCAGCAGGCTGAACCACAGCATCGAGACGCCGAAGGCCAGCCCGGAGGCCCGCGCCAGCCGACCCGAACGCACCCGGCCGGTCGGGCGGCCCGTCGGGCGGCCCGTCGGGCGGCCGGTGGCGCTCGGCTCGATCTGCTCGGCGAGGACGCTCGTCACCGGCTCTTCCCGGAGGCGACGATGATCTCGGTGACGATGCCGGCGTCGTCGTCGAAGAACGTCTTCGACAGCGACGGCCAGCTCTCGAAGTCGTCGCCCACGGTGAGCAGGTTCCGTACCGGTGGGTACGGGTTGGCCGGATCGTTGGCGCCCTCG
>JADLEF010000069.1 GCA_020846295.1 Acidimicrobiales bacterium | reverse complement strand
TTGCTGTCACCCCCGGGCGGATCGTACCCCCTCGCTCCGGCGCCGTGCCGGGAGCCGACAAACGGTTCACCCTCCGTGACCTGCAGCCGCCGCGCGCGCCGTACCTTTCGCCGAATCGACGGCGATTCGCTCCGAGCGACCCACCCCGACCCCCACCGTCACCCCAGCCCCAAGCCACCCGCGTCACCAGACCTCCCAGTATGGTCTGCGCCCTCGAACCGGCCATACCGCCCGGCACGGTCGATGGCGAGCCGCCCCCCTACCGGGCGCGTACACTGCGGTATGTCGGCGCCCGGTGGACACCGGGCACACGCTCCGGGGGGACGCGACATGACCACGACCGAGTACGACATCCACATCAAGGGCGGCACGATCGTCGACGGCACCCGGGTGCCCCGCTACCGCGGCGACGTTTGGATCAAAGACGGACGCATCGCCCAGCTCGGCGGCCGAGCCAAGGGCGGGGCGCGACAGACCATCGACGCCAACGGCGCCATCGTCGCTCCCGGCTTCGTGGACCTCCACACCCACTACGACGCCCAGATCCGCTGGGATCCGTGGTGCACCATCTCCGGCTGGCACGGCGTGACCTCGGTGGTGCTGGGCAACTGCGGCTTCGGCTTCGCTCCGGTCAAGCCCGACTTCCGGGAGCGCTCCATGCTCACGATGGTGCGCACCGAGGCCATCCCCATGGAGGCGATGCGCCAGGGCATGACGTGGGACTGGGAGACGATCCCGGAGTACCTCGACAGCCTCGATGCCGCCCCGAAGGGCGTCAACTGCATCCAGTACATGCCCACCGCGTCGCTGATGATCTACGTGATGGGTCTCGAGGCGGCCAAGACCCGCCCGGCGACCAACGCCGAGCGCAAGGAGATGCAGCGCCTGCTGCACGAGGGCATGGACGCCGGCCTGTGCGGGTTCTCCATCCAGCGCCTCGGCCCCAACTCGGTGCAGTCCGACTTCGACGGTTCGCCGATGGTCACCGACACCATGTGCGACGAGGACATCTTCGCCCTGGCCGAGGTGCTGCGCGAGCGCGACGAGGGCTTCATCCAGATCACCCAACTCACCGGCGGGCTCAAGGGCGACACCGACGACCTGAACTTCCAGGCCATGCTGGCCGAGGTCGCCCAGCGGCCGATCCTGCACAACGTGGTCTCGGCCAGCCCGGTCGACCCGTCGATCCACCGCCGGCGCATGGAATGGCTCGCCAAGTGCAACGCCGAGGGCAAGCCGGTCTACGGCCAGGGCGGCACCATCCGCACCGGCTTCGTGTTCTCCCTCGACAACTGGAACCTCTACGACTCCAGCCCCGCATGGCGGGAGGCCACCACCGGCACCGCCGAGGAGAAGCTGGCCAAGATGGCCGATCCCGCCCTGCGCGAACGCATCAAGCGTGAGTCGGACTCCGCCTCGGAGCTGTTCCGCCAGATCCAGGGCGGGGTGGGCGGCCCGCCCCGCAAGCTCATCGTCCAGGGTGTCGCCCGCCGCCAGGATCTGCAGCAGTACGTCGGCCGCTCCCGGGAGGACATCGCCCGCGACGAGGGCAAGCACTACATCGACGTGATGTTGGACCTGTCCATCACGACCGGGCTCAAGGCCGAGTTCCTCGGGCCCGACCGCGGCTCCAACGGCGAGTACATGGCCGAGCTCATCCGGGACTCGCCGTACACCTTCCCCGGCGTGTCCGACGGCGGCGCCCACACCAAGTTCTTCAACGGCGGCGCCTTCACGACCGACTTCCTCATGTGGCTGGTGCGCGACGAGCACCGCATCACGCTGGAGGAAGCGCACTACCGGCTGTCGGCGCTGCCCGCCCACGCCGCCGGCTTCCGTGATCGCGGCACCCTGCGCGAGGGCGCGGCGGCCGACGTCGTCGTCTACCGGATGGAGGACCTCGACATCACCCCCAACTGGGTGGGCGAGGTCGTGCACGATTTCCCGGGCGGCGAGTGGCGCCGCGTGCAGCGGGCGAAGGGCTACCAGTCGATCATCGTCAACGGCGTGGAGACCTTCGCCGAGGGCGAGTGCACCGGCGCCACCCCGGGCAGCCTGCTGCGCGGCGGCCGGGGCTGAGCCGGGAATGGCCGCAGAGCAACCGTTGAAGTTCGGGCTGCGCTACGCCAGCCTCGGCCGCTGGGGCAAGGGGCCCGCCGCGGTCGAGCTGGCCCAGGCGGCCGAGGAGGCCGGCTTCGAGTCGATCTGGACCGTCGAGCACGTCGTCGTGCCCAAGGCCTACCGCTCGAGGTACCCCTACTCGGCGGACGGCCGCATGGGGGCGGTGGAGGACTTCCCCATCCCCGATCCGCTGGTGTGGATGAGCTTCGTCGCCTCGGCGACCCGTCGGATCAAGCTGGGCACCGCCATCCTCATCGTGCCGCAACGCAACCCGGTGGTCACCGCCAAGGCCCTCGCCACGCTGGACGACATGGCCGGCGGGGGGCGCGTCCTGGCCGGTATCGGTGTGGGGTGGCTGAAGGAGGAGTTCAGCGCCCTCGGCATCCCCTTCGCCGATCGCGGCCCCCGTACCGACGAGTACGTTACGGCATGGCGCGCGCTGTGGAGCCAGGAGTGCGCCACCTACGAGGGCGACTTCGTCAGCTTTCGCGACGTCTACTGCAACCCGCGCCCGCAGGGCGGCACCATCCCCATCGTCGTCGGCGGCGACACGAAGGCCGCCGCCCGCCGGGCCGGACGCCTCGGCGACGGCTACTTCCCGGCCCGGGGCAACCCGATCGAGTTGTACGGGGAGATGCGCCGGGCTGCTGAGGCCGCCGGCCGCGACCCCGATGCCATCGAGATCTCGGCCGCCGCGCCGCACGATCCCGGCGACATCGAGGCGCTGGTCGAGGCCGGGGTGCGGCGGGTCATGGTGCCGGTGTCAGGCGCCGCCGGCCTGCCGCCGATCGTGAAGAACCCCGACGAGGTGCTGCGCTACGGGCAGGAGGTCATCGCCCGCTACGCGGGTTGATCAGCCTCGACGGTCGACAGGTCGACGGCCAAGTGCGCCGGCTGGACCATGCGGTCGCGATACTTGGGCCCATGAGTGCCGACAAGCCCGATCATCCCGACCCGGTCGGTGCCCACCCCGTTCGCCGGCCGGATGGTGCCCACGGGCACAGCCACGGCGGGCTGGAAGGCGGCTGGGCGGTGTGGCTGGCGCATCCGGTCCTGCGGGTGGTGCTGCTGTTGGTGGTCCTCGCCGGGGTGAGCACCCTCCTCGGGGTGGTGGCACTGTGGCCCGACGGGACCGGCCGGGCGGAGGCGCTCGACCGCGCCGACTCGATCGGGCTCACCAGCCAACGGATCGGCGCCGAGGTGGCCGAGGTCAGCGACGCGCCGTGCAGCTACAGCACCGAGGAACGCCCGCAGTACTGCCGCACCATCGCCGTGCGCCCCGACGACGGACCCGACGAAGGCAACGTGATCGGGCTCGGCGAGTTCAACCTCAGCCAGTCGGCCCGACCCCCCACCGTGGAAGCCGGCGACCGGGTGATGGTTGGCTACGAGGAGTCCACCGACACGTACTTCTACGCCGATCGGGATCGCCGCCGCAGCCTGCTCGTGCTCGGTGCCGTGTTCGCCGGCGTGGTGATCGCCCTCGGTCGTGGGCGGGGGGTGCTGGCCTTGGTCGCCATGGCGGTCACCGGGGCGGTGCTGGTTGCCTTCGTCGCCCCGTCGGTGCTCGACGGCAACGACCCGGTGCTGGTGGCGGTGGTGGCGGCGTCGGCGGTGGCCTTCGTCAGCCTCTACCTGACCCACGGCGTCTCACCGACGACCACCGTGGCGCTGGCCGGCACGCTGCTGGCGTTGCTGCTCACGCTGGGCGTCACATCGCTGTTCTTCGCGCTGGTGCAGTTCAGCGGGTTGGGCACCGAGGAGGCGCTCACGCTGCCGGCCGTGGTCGAAGGCATCGACCTGCCCGGCCTGTTGCTCGGCGGGGCCATGCTCGGCGCGCTGGGCGCACTCGACGACGTCACGGTGACGCAGGTGGCGACGGTGGCCGAGCTGCACGCCCGCAACCCGGCCCTCGGCTTCGGCGAGCTGTTGGGCTCGGGCGTGCGGGTGGGTCGGGAGCACATCGCCTCCACCGTCAACACGCTGCTGCTGGCCTACGCGGGCGCGTCGATGCCGTTGCTGCTGCTGTTCGCGGTGGCCAACCAATCCCTCGCCACCATCGCCAACGCCGAGCTGATCGCGGTGGAGATCGTGCGCACGCTGTGCGGTTCCATCGGGCTGGTGGCGGCGGTGCCGCTCACCACCGCGCTGGCCGCCATCCTGCTCGGTACGGGCGGGGTGGCACCCACGGGCAACGCCGACTGGGACGACTTCGCCCCCGACGGCGAGCTCGAGCTCTGATCTGAGCTGCGCCGGCTCGACCGGGCCCACCCGCTCACGGCGAATCCCCGACGAATCGCTGCGGCACCCCGTCCGGTTCCAGCGAATCGCCCGCGAATCGGCGGGTGGGGGTTCGGACCTGTTGTCGGATCTTTGACGCGATTTCTGGAAAAGTCTGCTGCTCCGCGATACCTGCAGCGCCGGGTGTGGCGACTGAAGCCAGCGTGCAACGTAGCTCACGAAAAGATCCGACAACAGGGTCGCTCCGGGCTCGCCGTAGATCCGGGACCCGCCGAAACCTCGATGCGCGCCGAGGCTGTGCTCAGTGGCGGCGCCATCGGGGCACGAAGCGGCCCGTGGCCGCTGCGTACGCGGCATACCCCTCCAGCCGTTCCCGCAGCAGCTGCTCCTCCCAACGGCTCTTGCCGTGCAGCAGCGCCACCAGGCCGCCGGCCGCCGCCAGCCGCACGGGATGGTCGGCTCGCAGCCCCGCGCCGACGGCGAACAGCACCA
>JADLEF010000068.1 GCA_020846295.1 Acidimicrobiales bacterium | reverse complement strand
TCATGAATCCCCCTTTGCGAATCCGGTCATTCTCGCACCTGCGGGCATGCGAAGCCCACCGGACGGCCGAGCTAGCGTGCACGGCGGGGGGAGCGTGCATGAGCGACGACTCGAACCAGTCGGCCGGCCGGCGTCCACCCCGGCGGTCCGTGACCGACTGGGCGACCGATTTCGACCACCTCGGCGAGGAGTGGGCGGCCCGCGCCCCCGAGATCGGTGCCGAGCTCCGATCGCTCTCCTTCCTGACCGCCCACCGCGACCCGGCCCACTTCGAGCGACCGGAGGAGGTCGTGCTCGACCGCACCACCAACCGGCACCTCGCCTTCGGGGTCGGGGTGCACGGCTGCCTGGGGTCGAACCCGGCCCGCATGGAGCTGAAGGTCGCCCGGCAACGCTGGCTGGCCCGCCTGCCCGAGTTCGAGCCGCCGGGGCCGGCGCGGTGGAGCATCGGCGCGCGCGGCCCGACGACCGTACCGTTGCGCATCCTGCGGCCGTGAGCCGGGATCGCGGCGCGCCGGCGCTCGCGGCGCGGCTGGTGCTGGTGCTGGTGCTCGCCTCGTGCTCGGCCGGCTCGGCCGAGCCCGCGCCCGATCCGACGACCACGCGTACGCCCACGACCACGACCACGATCGCGGTGTCCCCCGAGGGGCTGTCGGCGACGTTGGAGCGCTACCGCGAGGACGACTCGACCGGCGTCATCCAGATCCAGGTGGCGAACCGCAACGACGCCGTGGTGGTGCTCGACCAGGTGCAGCTGCGCTGGGCGGGCTTCACCGAGCGGCCGGCCCGATCCGGCCCGGTGCAGCTGTGGGCCGGACAGGTCCTCGACATCCCCGTACCAGGCGGTACGGCAGTGTGCCCACCGTGGGCCGGCTTCGATGTCGTCCTGCCCGGCGGGCCGGTCGAGGTGGCGGCACTGGCCGCGTTCGACGGGGCGGCGCCGGTGCGGGTGGTGATCCCGGTGAGCGACGTGCGCGGCGTGTTGCGCAGGTTGTACGTGCCGGCCTGCCAGGAGCAGGCCCTGGCGGCGACGGCCACCGTGAGCTTCGGGCCGGTGTGGACCGACACCGCGATCGACGGGCGCCCGGCGGCGACCGGAGTGCTTCGGTTGCACCGTACCGGGCGGTCCGGTCCTGCGGTGCGGGTGGTCGAGGTGCTCGGCACCGTGCTGCTGCGCGTCGACCCGATCGAGGCGCCGGCGCAGGGGGAGCCGTGGCTCACGCTGGGGTCGACGGACGGTGGAGCCGAGCTCCCGGTGGCGTTGCTGCAATCGGGCGACTGCCGGCCCCACGCGCTGGCCGAGAGCAAGCACACGTTCTTCCTGCGGGCCGCCGTGGCTGTTGAGGGCGGGCCGACCCTCACCGTCTACGTCCGACCCGACGCCGACGACGAGGGGCAGCTCCTGCGGCTCATCAACCGTGCCTGCGGCGTCGGCTGAACCGGATGGTCCACGGGCCGGGCCATGGTCGGGGCTGCTCAGGTGCCGGGCTCGGGGCGGGACTCGTGGTGGCGGCGGCCCCGGCTGCGCCGTCGCTCCTTGAGCTCCGATTCGTACACATGGGGCCGGCCCGCGGTCAGCGCGGCCGCGGCCTCGGCTCGCAGGCGGCGGGCGACCGACCAATAGGTCGCGTCGTACTCCTCGACGATCTGGAACGTCCAGCGACCCTCGATCACGTTTCGACCGACCAGTTCGGTGTCGATGCGCTCGGCCCAGTCGGCGTGACCGGCGGCGCGAAGCTGCTCGACCGCCTCGCCGATCAACAGATCGGCGCGCCCCGAGAGCTGGTGGAAGTCGTAGAGCCGGCCACGTGCCCGCTCGATCCACTCGATCGCCTCGCTCAGCCTGCCCACCGCCTCCACCGTGGCGTCCTCGACCCCGACCGGGCGCCGGCCGCGCGCCGACCAGGGTGCGTCGGGGTCCTCGACGGCGTCGGTGGCGGCGGTCGGCGTCGGCTCCATGGGCGGGTCGTTTCCCCACCCCCGCCGCGATCAACCGCCGATCACACCGGGCGGCCGAGGATCTCCCGCAGGGAGCGACCCCGCACCCGCTCCGCCTGCAGTCGGGCCCGGTAGCGGACCGAGATGTGCAGCACGGCGATGCGCCAGCGATCGGTGTCGCGCCGCATCCGATGCTGGTACGTGCCGATGAGGACGAGATCGTCGTCGACGATCTCGAAGAAGTACGCCAGGGTCGTCGCCTCGTCGCCGGCCAGTTCGATCTGCATGTTGGTCGACAGGTGACCGGTCATCGCCCCGGCACCGTCGCCGGAGGATGTACCGGTGCGGGCGTAGAAGTCCTCCACGATGGCGCGGCGGCCCGAATAGGTGCCGTCGAGGCCCGCCGACAGCCCCACGACGGCGAGCCGGGCGTCCTCGGTGAACACGGCGCCGAGCCCGGCGAAGTCCTCCGCGTCGAGCCGGTTGCAGTACTCCAGCCACGTGGCCCGCACCGCCTCGAGGTCCTCCAGGCGCCGCACCCGCGCGGTGAGCTCGCTGAGATCGGTCATGGCGCAGTCTGGCACGCCCTGTCCCGCTCGATGAGCGGAATCGAGCCGCGCTGCGCTCGCCGGTGCGCCCACGGTGACCGTCGCACGGTCGCGCCGTTCGTTGTGTGCGGAAACCGACGATCGGGCCGGTACCGCGGGAGTGGCGCAGGCCGATGACGAGGGCGTTCGCGAACCGGCTAGCGGCGCCGCCGTCGGGTTCCGCACACAAAGCCTGTCGGATCCGCACACAAGGGCCGTGTCGCCCCCGGAACCCTCGTTCAGCCGCCGGTGAGCTTGGTGTTGTCCCAGGGCAGGCCGCGCTCGTCCGGGGGGAAGCGCACGATCCCGTTCCTCGCCTTGGCGTAGTACTCGGAGGTCTCCTTGGGCATCGCCGCGGCGGAGCGGTAGGCGGCGTACTTGCGATCCATCTCGGCGCGGAACCGGGACGACAGCTCGGCGTCGAGGTCCACCACCTCGGCGGTACCGGTGCAGTGCACCGCCTTGAGGTCCTTCCAGTGCTCGCCGGACTCGACGAGGAACGATGCCCGCGGGTCGTTGCGGATCCGCTGCATCTTCTTGCCGCGCGTCTGGGCGTAGACCAGCCCATCGATGCAGGCGTACCACAAGGGCATGGCGATGGGGACGCCGTCGCGGCGCAGGGTGGTGAGGATGCCGGTGTGGCCGTCGACGAGGTACCGCCGGATCTCTTCGGGGGTCATGCGGGGTGAGGCCTTGGCTGCCATCGTGGAACGCCTTCCTGCCGGTGCGCGGGTGTCGCGCCGGGACAGTACCGGTTACCGCTGCGCCGGGGCGGGTACGCCGTCGGACATGGTGTCCTACGGTTACACACTGTCCAGCGAGGAGCACGGACCGACCGAGCTGGTGCGGTTCGCCGAGCAGGCCGAGGCGGTCGGCTTCGAGTTCCTCTCGATCTCCGACCACTACCACCCGTGGACCACCAGCCAAGGCCAATCGCCGTTCGTGTGGACCACCATCGGCGCGGTGGCCGCCCGGACGACGACGATCGGGCTCGGGGTCGGTGTCGTCTGCCCGCTGATCCGCATCCATCCGGCCGTCGTGGCGCAGGCCGCCGCCACCGCCGCGGTGATGATGGAGGGGCGCTTCTTCCTCGGGGTCGGCACCGGCGAGTTGCTCAACGAGCACATCACCGGCGAGCGCTGGCCCGCCATCGAGACCAGGCTGGAGATGCTGCGCGAAGCGGTCGGGCTCATGCAGCGCCTGTGGAGCGGTGAGGCCGTCGACCACACCGGTCGGTACTACACGGTGGAGAACGCCAGGTTGTTCACCCACCCCGTCGAGCCGCCGGACGTGGTCGTGTCAGCGTTCGGCAGCCGGGCTGCCCGTCTGGCCGGCGAGCTCGGTGGCGGGCTGTGGAGCACCTCGCCCGACGCGGAGGTGGTGGAGACCTTCGAGAAGGCGGGCGGCTCCGGGCGTCGGGTCGCCCAGATCACGCTGTGCCATGCCGAGGACCGCCGCGAGGCCGTCCGGACCGTGTTGCGGACATGGCCGAACGCCGCCATCCCGGGTCAGCTGAGCCAGGACCTGCCGACGTGGACGCACTTCGAGACGGCGGCCACGCTGGTCGACGCCGAGCAGGTGGCATCGGTGGTGCCCTGTGGGCCGGATCCCGAGCCGGTCATCGAACTGGTCGAGCGCTACCTCGACGCCGGCTTCGATCACCTGCACTTCCACCAGGTCGGCTCGGACCAGGACGGCTTCTTCCGCTTCTGGGAGCGCTCGCTGCTGCCTGCGCTGTGACCGGCGGGAGTCGAACGGGAAGGGCCCGTGCCCCCAGTCGTCAGCCGTCAGCCGTCAGCCGTCAGCCGTCAGCCCGTTGGTCCGTTCGGCGTTGAGCAGGCGGTGCAGCGCCACCAGGTCGGCCTCGGTGATGTCGAGGAAGGAGTCGACCCGGCGCAGCGCGGCGAGGACCTCCTCGTGCTCGGGCGGCGTGACCGGCAGCCCGGGACGCCGGATGAGCGCCGCCGGGTAGCGCCGCCACGGGAGCACGGCGTTGAACGCGACGGCGAAGGCGGCCATCACCACGACGTTGAGCAGCACCGGCTGCAGCACGAACTCGTACCCCATCGAGCGCACCCCGGCGCCTCCCATGACGGCGGTGAGTGCGGTGGCCCCACCCGGTGGATGGATCGCCTTGAGCTGGTGCATGGCTCCGATGGCGAGGCCCACCGCGCAGGCCGCCGCCAGCTCCTGGGAGTCGATGAACCGGGCGCAGCTGACCCCGATGGTCGCCGACAGCACGTGGCCGCCCAGCAGCGGCCACGGCTGGGAGAGCTGGCCGTGGGGGACGGCGAACAGCAGCACCGCGCTCGCCCCGATCGAGCCGAGCAACATGGCGGCCCCCTGGCGATCGAGCAGGTGGTGGCTGATGGCGAACACGGCCAGCAGCGCCCCGGCGCCTCCGACGGCGGAGAGCACCTTCTCCCGCCAGCTGACCACGTCGAGCTCGATCCCGAGCAGTGAACGAACGCTGAACACGGCGTGGCATCGTAGGCGGGCCGCGGCGCCGGGTCGGACGCCGGTCGATCGGTACGGGTCGCCCGGGGGCGGGCGATGGCCTCAGCGGCGACGGCGCCGGCCGGTGCTCACGCCCGGTCGACCGACGGACACCCCCGCCAGGCGTGGGCCGGCCGCCGATCGGGTAGGAGCCGGTTCCGCCCACATCGACGAGGAGCACCGTGGCCTACACCTGTGCCGAGTTCGCCGCCCCGGTGGAGACCGTGTTCGCGGTCCTCACCGATCCCACCACCTATCCGAGCTGGTTGATCGGGGCGGCGGACATCCGCTCGATCGACCGCAGCTGGCCTGCGCCGGGATCGCGCTTCCACCACCGGGTCGGCGTCGGGCCGTTCACGCTCGCCGACAGCACCGAGGTGCTCGAGATCGAACCCGATCGGATGCTCCGCCTGGCGGTGCGCGCCCGCCCCCTCATCGCCGCGGTGGCGACGTTCCGGCTCATCGGGGAGCCGGGTCGCAGCGTGGTCACGCTGGAGGAGGAGCCGTCGCACCGCATCATCGGGAACCTGGTGCGCCCGGTGCTCGACCCGCTCACCCATCTGCGCAACCAGCGATCGCTGCGCCATCTCGTCGAGCTGGTCGAACACGGCCGGGCCGGCACCGCCGGCATGATCGAGCCCGCAGCGGGGTAGAGGTCCGCCATGCGTGTCCTGCTCGCCCTCGACGACTCCGATGCTTCCCTCCGTGCCGCCGGGGTGGCCCGCCGGCTGTTCGGGCCCGACCCCGAGTACCTCGCTCTGCAGGTCGGCCGTGTCATACCGACAGGTATGGTGGCCGATCCGACCGGGTTGTACGTCCTGCCCGCCGAGTACTGGGATGCGGAGGCGGTCACGCCCGATCCCTACGTGACCCAGGCCAGAGCCGAGGCCGCCGGGGTGCAGGACATCGAGGTGGTGACCGACGCCGGCGACCCGGTGCAACGGATCTGCGAGGTCGCCGACGAGCACGAAGCCGACGTGATCGTGGTCGGCGCTCACGACAAGGGGTTCTGGCGCCGGTTGGTCGATCCGTCGGTGTCCGAGGGTGTGTTGCACCGCACGAACCGACCGGTGCTGGTGGTCCATGAGCACGCGCCGCTCGGGTCCATCACCACCACCACCGTCACCCCCGCCGGGTGATGACGGCGCGCCCGGGCGGCGACGACGCCTTCGACGCCATCGTCATCGGCGCCGGACCGAACGGTCTGGTCGCCGCCAACGACCTCGCCGATCGCGGGTGGAGCGTGCTCGTGCTCGAGGCGCAGCCCGAACCGGGCGGTGCGGTGCGCAGCGACCGCGCCCTGGCCGATGGCTTCACCTCGGACCGGTTCAGCGCGTTCTACCCGCTCGGCGCCGTGTCGCCGCACCTCCGCCGGCTCGGGCTCGACGCCCATGGCCTGCGCTGGAGCCATGCGCCGACCGTGCTCGCCCATCCCACACCGGACGGTCCGGCCGCACTGCTCAGCCGCGACCCGGCGTGCACGGCGGCCTCCCTCGAGCGCTTCGCAGCCGGTGACGGCGACCAGTGGGCGCGCTTGCAGGCGAGCTGGGAGCGCATCGAGGGCCCCGTCGTCGAGGCGCTGATGCGCCCTTCGCCGCCGCTGCGCCCGCTGCTCCGCCTCACCCGCACGCTCGGGGTGCGCCGCAGCGGGGACCTGGCGCGCACCGCGCTCCTGCCGGTTCGGCGCCTGGCCGAGGAGCACTTCCGCGGCGCAGGAGCGGCCCTGCTGTTGGCCGGCTGCGCCCTGCACGCAGACCTCACCCCCGACTCGGCCACCAGCGGCTTCCTCGGTTGGATGCTCGCCGCCATCGGGCAGCGCCACGGATGGCCGGTGGTCGAAGGGGGCGCCGGCGCGTTGACCGGCGCGCTGGTGGCGCGGATGACCGCAGCCGGGGCGGTGCTGCGTTGCGACGCGGCGGTCACCCGCATCGAGGTGCACCAGGGCCGCGCCGTCGCGGTGCGCACCGCCGACGGGGCCCGCCACGCGGCGCGCCGCGCCGTACTGGCCGATGTCGGCGCTCCCGCCCTCTACGGCACGCTCCTGGCCGAGGGGGACGTACCGGAGCGCATCCGGCTGGCCATGCGCCGCTACCAACCCGGTGCGGCGACCTTCAAGGTCAACTGGGCGTTGGACCGCGCGGTGCCCTGGCTCGACCCGGCGGTGCGCGGCGCCGGCACGGTGCACCTGGCCGACTCGCTCGACGAGCTGACGGTGACCGCGGCCCAGCTCTCGATGGGCTACGTCCCGCACCGCCCGTTCGTGCTGGCCGGTCAGATGACCACCGCGGATGCGACGCGTTCGCCGGCGGGCACCGAGACCCTGTGGGCGTACACCTCCGTCCCGCAGACGGTGCGGGGAGACGCCGCCGGCGAGGGCTGCGATCCGCATCGTGAGGCCGATGCCGAACGCTTCGCCGACCGGCTGCAGGAGCGGATCGAGGCGGCCGCGCCGGGCTTCACCGCGACCATACGGAGCCGTACGGTGCAGACGCCCGGCTCGATGCAACGCGAGGACGCCAACCTCAGCGGAGGAGACAAGAGCCTTGGGACCGCGCAGCTGCACCAGCAGCTCCTGTTCCGGCCGATCGTCGGCCTGGGCCGGGCGGAGACCCCGATCCGCGGGCTGTACCTGGCCTCGGCAGCCGCTCACCCCGGGGGTGGTGTGCACGGGGCCTGCGGCGCCAACGCGGCCCGGGCGGCCGTGCTCGGCGACCGGATCCACCGGGCATCCCGTCCGGTACGGGCAGGACGCTGAGCGCTCAGGCGAAGATCGGCGGGCGGCGGTCGCGCCAGGGCATCGCCTCCTCGAGCCGCGACGCGAGGCGCAGCAACACATCCTCACGGCCCATGCCGGCCACCAGCTGGACGCCCACCGGCAGCCCGTCGGGCGTCCAGTGCAGCGGTAGGGAGACGGCGGGGTGGCCGGTGGCGTTGAACGGCAGGGTGAACCGGCCGATGCGCCCGTAGACCCGGCCGATCTTCCACGGTTCCTCGGCGGCCGGCCACAGCTCGTCGGTGGGCAGCGGTGGGCACCCCGCGGTGGGGGTGATCAGCACGTCGAAGCCGTTCATCCAGTCGAACACACCTGCCGCCCACGCCTGCTGGCGGGCCTGGGCATCGATCCAGGCCACTGCGCCGAGGGCCTTGCCCCGCTCCGCCGCCGCCCAGTTGTACGGCTCGAGATCCGCAGCGCCGAGCGGGCCGCCGGCGAGGGCCGACAGCTCGGCCACCCAGGCTGCGATGCTGGCCATCCACAGCGTGCCGTTGACCCGGCCGTCACCTCCGAACAGCACGCGGCCGTCGACCGGTTCGACGCCGTGGCCCATACCGGCGAGCACGGAGGCGGCCCGCTCCGCGGCGAGCACGCACTCCGGATCGACGTCGTACTCACCGCCCTCGGTCAGCAGCGCCATCCGGAGCCGACCCGGGTCGGCTCCGAGCTCATCGGTGTAGGGCCGCTCGGGCGCAGGCAGCTGGTAGAGGTCGGCCGGGACGTGCCCGTGGGTGGCGTCGAGCACGGCGGCGGTGTCGCGCACCGTACGGCTCACCACCAGCTCGCTGACCAACCTGGAGGTGGCGGTGGGTTGGGGCATCCGACCGCGTGAGGTCTTGAGCCCCACCAGTCCGCACCACGCCGCCGGCAGGCGCGTCGAGCCCCCGCCGTCGTTGGCGTGGGCCACCGGGACCAGGCCGGCCGACACCGCAGCGGCTGCGCCGCCCGAGGAGCCGGCGGGGGATCGGGAGAGGTCCCAGGGGTTGCTGGCCGGCCCGAAGGCGAGGGTCTGCGTGGTCGGGCAGGAGCCGAGCTCGGGCAGGTTCGTCTTGCCCAGCGTCACCAGCCCCGCCTCCCGGAAGCGCGCCCCCAGCACCGTGTCGTGCTCGAGGCGGTGACCGCGGTCGCGCAGGGCGCCGCTGCCCGCCCAGTAGGGCAGCCCGGCCTGGGTGGCGCCGATGTCCTTCAGCAGGAAGGGCACGCCGCGCAGCGGGCCATCGGGCAACCGGGGCGAGCGAGCGGCGCGGCGGGCGGCGTCGGGATCGCTCCAGATCACCGCGTTCAGCGTGGGGTTGAGGGCCTCGATGCGGTCGATCGCCGCGTCGACGAGCTCGGCCGGGGTGACCTCCCCCCGGCGGACGAGGTCGGCCTGGGCGGTGGCGTCGAGGGCGGCGAAGGCGTCGGACATGGCACGGGAGCGTAGGCGCTACTCGACCAGCGGCTCGGCCGGCTGACCGTAGGGGCTGACCAGCGGCAGGTAGGGCGCGGGGTCGGCGCCGCTCCACTCCATCGCCGCAACCTGCGTCGTGCTGCGTCGGCCGGTCAGCGCTCGCAGCACGTCGAAGGGCGCACCGTGCAACGCCACCGCGGCATCGCCGGGGTTCGCCCCCCAACGTCGGTCGCCGGTGAGCACCGCGACCGGGCCGAGCCCGGCGTGGGCGGCGCGTTCGACGAAGGCGGGGGCGTAGCGTTGCAGGCCGAGGTGCACCGCGTCGCTGTCGCGGGCGCCGGGCTGTCCGAGCGCGGCGCGCAGGTCGTGCTCGTGGGTGACGAGATCGGCCACGAGGCGGGTCCCGAACCAGGGGTCGGCGGCGGTGAAGGCATCGACGCCGGCGGCGAGCGACTCCCACTCGTCGCACAGCTCGCCGAGGCCCCGTCCCGCTCGGCGCTCTACCTGCGCTGCGGTCCACCCGTCGCTGCCCAGACCGTCGGTGCGGTCGTGGAGGATGTCGTCGACGATGCCGATCACGTGCGCCACGGTGTCGCGCACCGTCCACGCCGGGCAGGCGGGCACAACGGTGGCGGCGGCCGTACCGTCGAGCGTGCGGAACCAGGCGATGAGCCGGTGGCGGGTGGCGGCATAGACCTCGGTCGGCGGGGACGTCGTCATGGGCGCCAGTCTGGCCGCGGCGCCCGGGCCGCGGCGAACGGTCAGGCCGTCGGGTCGGGGGCGAACTCACAGAACGCGGCGTAGGCCCGGGGGCCGTAGATGGTGGCGGGGCCGCCGTTCATCAGCACGGCCACGCCGATCGCCTCCGCGGCCTCCTGCCGTGACGCGCCGGCCCTGGCCGCACCCTGGGCGTGGGAGGCGATGCAGCCGTCGCAGCGCTCGCTCACCGCGATGGCCATGGCGATCAGCTCCTCGGTCTTCACGTCGAGCGCGCCCGCCGCGAACGCCGCGTGGTGGAGCTCACCGAACGCCTTGTACACGTCGGGAATGGCGTGGCGCAGCTCCCGGCTGAGCGGCCGCAGCTCGTCCAGCACCGCCTTGCCGTGCGCGTGATCATGTCCGTCAGCCATCGTTACCGTCCTCATCCGGGGTGCCCTTTGTACCCCTGAGGGTATCGGGCTACCAGGGTCGAACGGCTCGCTCCAGCTGTGGCCCGGGTCAGGTCGGGGTGATGACCCGCACCGGTGCGCCGTCGAGGTAGGCCCGGCAGTCCTCGGCGATGTCGCGGTAGAAGATGCCGTACACGTCCTGTGAGACGTAGCCGATGTGCGGGGAGGCCAGCACGTTCGGCAGCGTCCGGAACGGGTCGTCGAGGGGCAGCGGCTCGGTGCCGTAGGCGTCGAGAGCGGCGCCGGCGATGGTTCCTGTGCGGCAGGCCTCGGCCAGCGCTCGTTCGTCGCAGATCGGGCCGCGGCTGGTGTTGATCAGCCAGGCGGTCGGCTTCATGGCGGCGAGCTCGGCCGCCCCGATCAGGCCACGGGTGCGATCGGACAGCACGAGGTGCACGGACAGGAAGTCGGCCCGCTCGAACAGCTGCGCCTTGTCGACCAGCGTGACGCCCACCTCGGCGCAGCGCTCGGCGGTGAGGTGCTGGCTCCAGGCGATGACGTCCATGTCGAACGCCCGGCCCACCCTGGCCACCAGCGCGCCGATGCGGCCGAGCCCGGCCAGGCCCAGCGTCGCGCCGTGCAGATCGGTGCCGACGGTGCTCATCCAGCCGCCGGCCCGCACGTTGCCCAGTTCGGTGGGCAGGTGTCGGGCTGCGGCGAGCAGCAGCGCCCACGTGAGCTCGGCGGTGCTGGCCAGGCTCCCGCCCGTCCCGCACAGCACGATGCCGAGCTCGGCGCACGCCACGTCGTCGATGGCGGCGTTGCGCGCCCCGGTCGTGACGAGCAGCCTCAGGTTCGGCAACCGCTCCAGCACGGCTCGGTCGAAGGCGGTGCGCTCCCGCATGGCGACCACCGCCTCGTAGGGCCGCAGCCGCTCGACGAGCGCGTCGAGGTGATCGGTGAACGACTCGAAGTCGAGCCGGTCGTCGGGTTGCATGCGCGCCAGGTACTGCAGCGCCACGCCCTGGTAGTCGTCGAGCAGCGCGACCCGCATCGCCGCGCTCAGCGCCCGGCCGGGGCGGTGCGGCCCGGCACGGCGAGCGGCTGGCTCGGCCACGACTTGAGCTCGGGCAGGCACTCGGCGGCGAAGAGTCGCAGGCTCGCCTCCGCATCGGCGAAGGGCATGCCGCCATAGCTGAAGCCGGGCATGATCCCGTTCATCCCGACCAGTTGCCGCATGTGCTCGAACTTCTCGAGGATCATCTCCGGCGTACCCCACGGCATGAGCCCGACGAAGTCGTCGATGGCGCCCTGGGTGCCGTGGCGGTCGATGTAGCGGGAGATGTTCGTGTAGAACTCGTAGCCCTTCACGCCCTGATGGGGCGCCGACGCGAACTCGTAGTGGCGCATCACCGTCTCGTAGTTGGCGCCGATCCACTGCCGGGCCATCGCCTCGGCCCGATCGGCGCTGCGGTCGCAGAACACGCTGCCGCCGCACAACGGCGGCGGCCCGTCGGTGCCGTTCACCTCGTTGTAGACCCGGTTGTACTCGGCGAGGTCGCCGACCACGACCGGCCACGGCTTCTGCGGGATGATCAGCACGCCGATACCGAGCGACGCCATCAGCGGCATCGATTCCGGTGACACCGCAGCGGCGTAGGCACGACCCTTGAACGAGTGCGCCGCCCGGGGGCGGATCTGGCGGCGGGGCTGGGTGCCGAACTGGTTGTCGTACGCCATCTCCCCGGTCTCGAGCGCCTCGAGCACCAGGCGGGCGTACTCCACCAGCCGTTCGCGGGAGGTGTTCATGTCCACCCGGAAGCCGTCGTACTCGATGCGGGCCAGGCCCCGGC
>JADLEF010000067.1 GCA_020846295.1 Acidimicrobiales bacterium | reverse complement strand
CCTCGCCCTGGTCGCCACGCGCCAGGCCGAGCTGGAGGAGGCGTTCGCCGCCTCCCGGGCCACCGTCGAGCGACTGCAGCAGGCGTTGGACGCCACCACGCCCGCGCTGGCCGACGCCGTCGGCCCCTGATCCCGCGCGATTCCCGACCCGGTCGACCCCCGGCCGGTCACCCCGCCCCGTCGGACGGTTCCACCCTGCGGTCCTCGGACGGTTCCTCGGAGGACCCGGTGCGCTGCTGGAGGGCCCGCAGCTGGCGGGCGAAGGTCTCGTGGCGCAACGCCAAGCCCGCCGCCTCCACCCGTGAGCGCACACCGAGCTTGTCGAAGATCTGTGCCACGTGGGTCTTGACCGTCTCGCGGCCGATGTAGAGGGCCTCGCCGATCTGACGGTTGGTCATCCCTTCGGCCAGCAGGGCGAGCACCTCGGACTCCCGAGCCGACAGGCCCCGCAGGTCGAACGGCCAGCGGTAGCCGTCCTGGCCCGAGCGGGCCGCGCCCGACGGCCCCAGCACCACCTGCTCGCCGGCGTCGATGCGGCGCAGGGCGTCGGCCAGCTCCTCCGCCGACAGGCCCTTCCACAGGAACCCGTCGATGCCGGCGTCGAGGGCGCGGCGCACGAGATCCGGCGCGAAGGTGAACGTGAACAGCGCCACGTGAGCGGCGCGGGCGTCGGCCACCACGGTACGCAGCTCGTCCCACGGCAGGCCGTGGCGGCCGTAGGTGTCGTACAGGGCGACGTCGACCGCTACGTCGAGGTCGACGTCGCCGACGAGGACGTCGACCACCTCGATGTCGGTGATGTCGGCGAGCATGTCGCACAACCCCCGGACCACGATGTCGAAGTCGTTGAGCACGGCGATCCGCAGGCGGCGCACGGACCAGACGGTAGACCAGTGCCTTCCACCGCGGTGGATCTCCCGGGGTGGGAGCGTCGGGATCGCTCGCACCCAGGGCGACAACCCCCCGATCGGGGGACCCCCCACAGGCCCGCCGGGCCGGGCGGGACCCGTACGCTCGCCTCGATGCGGGACCCGTCCGAGGAGGAAGTCGAGCTGTGGCGGGCCGCGGTCGAGTCGGCCCGGCTGGCCATCTGCGTGACGACCCCTGAGCTCGATCCACCGGGCCCGGCCATCGTGTACTGCAACGATGCCTATTGCGAGCTGGTCGGCCGGCCCCGGGGCGACGTCCTGGGGCGCACGCCGCGCCTGGCCCACGGCCCGCTCACCGACCGGGCCGTGCTGGCCCGCCTGCACAGCGAGCTGGGCGCGGGCCGTTCCTTCGAGGGCGAGACGGTCAACTACCGCGCCGGCGGCGAGCCGTTCATGATGCAGTTGCGCATCGAGCCGGTTCGACGCGGCGATCGGCTGTGCGCGTTCGTCGGCTGGTCGCGCGACGTCACCGCGCAGCGGCGCGGCGAATCGGCGCTGGCCGCCACCGTCGCCATCGACACCGCGCTGCACGACACGCTGCGCCGCCCGAGCACCCCGCGGCGCGACTTCGCCCGCATCGCCGAGGTCGGCGAACAGGCCCTGCGCGGCGTGGTGGGCGGGCTGGGAGCGGTGCAGCTCCACCTCCAGGCCACCCTCGCCACCGAACCGACCGGTATTGTACCAAACGGTATCGTACCGAGCGGTACGGCCCAGCCGAGCCCGGACGGGGGCGGCTCGGTGCTGCGCCGCCCCATCCTCAGCGCCAGGGGGCGGTTCAGCGGCGCGGTGCGGATCGTGGCGCTCGACGACAGCCACCGTTCGTTCATCGACCTGGCCGGCGTCGACACGGTGTGCCTGCGGTTGGGCAGCGCGCTCGACGCAGTGGCGGAGTTGGGCGACCTGCGCAGCACGGCGTTGCGCCTGCAGGAGTGCCACCTGCCGCCGCCACCCGCTCCGAACCGCCGGTTCGAGGCGGTGAGCCGCTACCAGCCTTCGGCCCACTCTGCGCTGATCGGTGGCGACTGGTTCGACGTGTTGGACACGCCGAGGGGCCCGGTGTTCGTCATCGGTGACGTGATGTGCCACGACCTCGCCGCCGCCGCGGACATGGGGCGGGTGCGCACGGCCATGGCGGTGCTGATCGGCCAGGACATGGAGCTGCCCACCGTGCTGTCCGAGGCCAACGCCTTCTGCACCCGCCAGCAGATCCTGGCCACCGCGCTGCTGGCCCGGTTGGGCGACGGAACCCTCGAGGTGGTCAGTGCCGGCCACCCGCCGCCGCTGCTGGCCCGACCCGACGGCGGGTGCGTGGCCGTCGGGGTCGACCCGGCACCACCGTTGGGGGTGGGCGAGGTGCCGGCGGCCCCGCGGGAGGTGGCGGTGGGCGACGGGGACGTGCTGCTGCTCTACACCGACGGGCTGATCGAGACCCGCGGCGAGGGCATCGAGATCGGGTTGGAGGCGCTGCGGTCCCGCTTCGGCGGGTTGGCCGCGCTGCCGCTCAGGCAGGTGGCCGACGTGCTGGTGGCGGAACGGCGGGACCCGTCGCGGGCCGACGATCTGGCGTTGCTCGCGGTGCGCGTCACGGCGGCGGCGGCGGCGGCGGGTTGAGCTCGGCAGGCGGGTGGGCCGTCAGCTCCACCCAGACCGCCTTGCCGTGCTCGTCGACGCGGACGCCCCACCGTCGGCACAGCGCGGCGATGAGGTGGAAGCCGCGGCCGGAAGGCGCCCCGAGCGCCGGCCGGCGCAGCACCGGCAGGGCGGGCGAGAGGTCCTGCACCTCGACCCGCACGCCGAGCGGGCCGAGCACGGCGTGGACCCGGAACGGGGTTCCGGCGTGGCGTACCGCGTTGGTGGCCAGCTCGCTGATGACCAGCCGGACGTCCTCGCTCAGCTCCGGGTAGCGGGCGCCGACGGCGTCGGCTGCCTCGTTGCGGGCCACCGCGATCGCCGCCGCACTCGCGGGGAAGCTCCAGTGGTAGGCCCGCTGTTGTGGATCGGCGTCCGTCGTGGTGTCTGTGGCAGTGTCCATCGCGCTGTCCGTCGCAGTGGGTACCGGCTGGGGGCGCTCGGTGGGGCCCGGCATGATGTCGCTCCTTGGGTGGTCGGTACCCGGTAGCCCCCGAGCGAGTACGGGATGTCGTGCCCGTCGGCTACCCCCGTCCCGACCGCGACCAAACACTCGGCATGCCGGCGCAGCCACCCGGTGGGCGAGCACGGTTTCGGCTCCGGAGCAGGCGGGTAGCGGCGGCCCCATGCAACCCCGGACCGAAACGCACACCCAGACGACCTTCGCCGGACCGCTTGGCGGCGAGCCGGCGACCGCGGCGCCCGTCACCGGGCCGATCGAGGCGGGGGCCGCGGCCGCCTCGGCAGCGGCCGCAGCCGGCCGGCCGCGACGCCGACGCGGGCTGACCGCCGCCGCGGTGGCCGGGTTGCTGCTGGTGGGGGTGGCGGCCGGCTGCTCGGACGAGGACGGCGACGGCGGCACCCTCGACGAGGAGGTCACCGAGGCGGAGAACGACGGCGAGCGGGTGGCCAGCACGGTGGCCGACGCGACCGGCAGCGCGGTGACCGAGGTCCAACAGCAACTCGACGAGGGCGCCGAGGAGTCCGACGAGGGCTGAGCGCCCCGTGGCTGACGGTCGCGGCTCGGGCGGAACGGCCCCGACCCGCGCCCGTCACGCGATTCTTCCGCCGGCGCACCCGGCGCGGTGCCCGCCGCGGACTACGTTCAACACCATGCAGACGGCTCGGCAGGCGTTCGCCGGACGGACCGTTCGCCTGGTGTTCGGGCCGGCGGAGACCCGCCGGCTCTCGGTGCTGCACCTGACGCAGGCCCTCGGCGACGGCCTGTTCGCCGTGTCGCTGGCCGGCTCGCTGTTCTTCAACGTGTCGATCGATGCGGCGCGCCCGAACATCCTCGCCTACCTGCTGCTGACCATCGCCCCGTTCGCGGTGCTGGCCCCGCTGATCGGGCCCATGATCGACCGGGTGGCGCAGGGCTACCCGCGGGTGGTGGCGGCCGCCAACCTGGTGCGGATGCTGCTGTGCCTGCTGCTGGCGCTGCACCTGAAGACCCTGCTGTTCTACCCGGAGGCGCTGGGCGTCCTGATCGCGGCCAAGACCTACTCGGTGGCGAAGGCGGCGCTCGTGCCGCGCCTGCAACCGAAGCGCGAGCTGCTGCTGTCCACCAACGCCCGGCTGTCCCGGCTGGGGGCGCTGGGGACCGCGTGCGGGGGTGGCATCGGAGCCGGCGTGGTGACCTTCGTCGGCGCCGAGGTCTCGGTCATGCTGGCCGGTGCTGCGTTCCTGTCCGCCGCCCTGCTCGCCTTCGGGCTGGCCCGGCCGGAGCCCCCGGCCTACGTGATCCCGGCCGAGGAGTACGAGGAGCTGCACGATCCCGACGTGCTGGCCGCGGCGGCCAGCGTCACGGTGCTGCGCGCCGCCACCGGGTTCCTCGCCTTCTTCGTGGCGTTCCACCTCAAGCGCAGCGGCGCCCCGCCGTGGCTGTTCGGCGTGGTGGCCGGATCCTCCACGCTGGCCGCCGTCGCCGGCACCGTGGTCGGCCCCCGACTTCGTCGCCGGTTCCAGGAGCGCACCCTGCTGCGCGGCGCCCTGGTGCTGCCGGCGGTGGCGTGCCTGCTCGGTTCGGCCCGCGTCGTGACCGGCGTGCTGGTGGTGTGCGTGGTGTCGATGTCGATGGCGGGCAACATCGGCCGCCTCGCCTTCGACAGCATCGTGCAGGCCAACGCGCCGGACGTGGACCGGGGCCGGGCGTTCGCCCGCTTCGAGACCCGTTTCCAGCTGGCGTGGGTGGCCGGCGCGTTGGGACCGGTCGGCGTTCGCGTGCCCGGCTGGGCGGGCCCGTTGGTGACCTCGGTGCTGTTGCTGGCCGGCATCGCGCTGTTCAGCGCCGAGCGCAGTGCGATCATCCGCTGGCGCACGGGTGGCCTGGTCGCCCCCGATCTGGGCCGCTCGGTGCTCGAACAGGCCCGGCAGCTGCAGTCGTCGGGGCAGTACGGCCATGCGGTGCTGGAGGCGGCGCTGCTGCTGGACGTGTGCGCCCCCGGCCCCGGCCCGGCACCGTCGACGGCGTACCCGCCGTGT
>JADLEF010000066.1 GCA_020846295.1 Acidimicrobiales bacterium | reverse complement strand
GGGCCACCACCACCACGACGCGGGCGACGACCACCACCACCCGGGCCACCACCACCACGACCCGCCCCACCACCACGACCTTCGGGGGAGGCATCTTCTGATGGCAGCCCGACCACGATCACCGCTCGGCACCCGCCTCCGGCGGTTGCGCCGGGACGACGGCATCGCGGCCACCGAGTTCGCGCTGATCCTGCCGATCCTGCTGATGCTGACCCTCGGCATCATCGACGGCAGCATCCTCTTCTTCAAGTGGATCACGATCGGGCAGACCTCCCGTGAAGCGGTGCGGTCGGTCATCGACCAGCCCGGCGACGACTTCGCCGACTACTCGGGGGTCAAGGCGGCCACGCTGGTGTTCGCCGCCATCCCCGACGCCGACGTGCAGCGCATCGTGATCTACCGGGCCACGCCCGACAGCGACGGCGACGGCAACCCGCTCAACAACCCGCCGCCCGCGGCCTGCCTGAGCGGCACGACCGGGGTGGCCGGCGTCTGCAACGTGTACACCTCGTCCGACCTCCGGGCCGACCGCACCTCCTACGTCACCAACCGCAGGTTCCAGTACTGGCCCGGGTCGACCCGAGACGTGTGGGCCGACGCCACCGACACCGACTACGTCGGCGTGTACGTGGCCGCCACCGTGACCCCGCCCACCGGCGTGCTCGGCGGCACCCGCACCATGAGCCAGTTCACCGTGGCCCGCATCGAGCCCCAGGCCACCAACCCGCCCCTGTCATGAGCGACCGTCGAGGAGAGCACGTGGAACCCATCGCCCCTCGCCCGATCGACGCCGGCCCCACCCGCCGTACCGGCCGGTTTGCCGGCTGGACCGCCCGGTACGGCACCGACCGCGAGTCGGGCGTCGTCGCCGCCTGGTTCGCGCTGCTGCTCGTGGTGTTCATCGGCCTCGCCGCCCTCGGCGTCGACGTCGGCACCTGGTACCTGCGCAGCCAGCAGCTCCAGCGGGCGGCGGACGCCGCGTCGCTCGCCGCCGTGGTGTACATGCCGGACACCCCGCAGGCCACCGCCGCTGCGATGGTGTCGCTGGGCAAGAACGACATCGACACCAGCCGGGTGTCGGTCACCGCGGTGCAGGGCACCACCGACCGGCAGTTCCGCGTGTCGCTGGTCGACCACCACGTGCCGACCTTCTTCGGTCGCATCTTCTTCAACGAGATCACCATCGGCCGCACCGCGCTGGCCGAGTACACCTCCCCCATCCGCATGGGATCGCCGCAGAACTACCTCGGCTGGGGCGGCGCCGCGCTGCCGCTGGAGTCCGGGGTGCCCACCTCGGCGGCGACGCCGAACTTCTGGCTCGCCCTGAACGGCTACTGCACGGCCAAGGAGCAGGGCGACCTGCTGTCGGCCCGTTACGACGGCAACGCCACCCCGGTGACCTCACCGACGTGCGGCCCGACCGTGGCCCCGACGGGCACCTACTACGAGGACATGTCGACCTCGTTCCTGCCCGGCCAGGTCCCCTCCTACCATGCCGACGGGTACCTCTACTCGATCAACGTGCCGGCCAGCTCGACCAGGGTGTCGCTCTACGACCCCGGCTACTGCCCCGACGGCGCCGGCGCCATCGACAAGAAGCTGCTCGCCGCCGATTCCATCGTCCCGCTGCAGTACGTGTTGCGGGCACCGGACAGCGCCGGCACCCCGAACGACTACAGCGACGACACGGTCGTCGCCTCGGGCACCTTCTCCGACTGCACCGGCGCGCTGACGTGGGTCGACGTGGCCACCCTGACCACCGCCGGCCGCTACGCGCTGGAGATCAAGACCCCGCAGCAGGCCAAGTCGCTGGGCGCCAACCTGTTCTCGCTGCGGGCCACCGCCTCCTCGACGAACCTGTGCGACGCCCGCATCAACGGGGCCGGCTGCCCGCAGGTCTCCGGGCAGTCCGCCATGTCGATCATGGCGACGGTCGGGTCGGGCTCGGCCAAGTTCAGCTTCGCCGAGATCGCCGCCGGCTACGCCGGCAAGCAGATGGTGATCGGCATGTGGGATCCGGGCGAGGGCATGAGCAGCATCCAGGTGCTCGACCCGGCCGGCAACCCGGTGGACTTCCGGGTCAAGGTCACCCCCGCCATCGATGGCGGTGCACCCGCCTTCGCCGCCACACCGACCAATCGCCTCGACGTCTCGGGCTGCGGGGCCTCCTACGTCCAGCCCGGACCGAACCGGGCCGGCAACTGCATCTACAACGATCGCCTGGTCGAGCTGCTGGTGCAGATCCCCGCCACCTACACCGGCGGCTGGTGGTCGGTCGTCTACGCCGGCGGCACCACGCCGACTGACCGCACCACCTGGGCGGTGCGCATCGTGGGCGACCCGGTGCACCTCGCCCGGGCCTGACCGGCGGACCGCGGCCGACCGCGGCCGCTGCGAACCCCGCTCCGCCGACGGTGGGGCGGGGTGCTACGCGTCGAAGCGGTGCGGGGACGCAGGCGGCCCGTCGCGCAGCAACGCCTCGATGGTGGGCACCAGCGCCCGGGGCGAGAAGACCGTGTCGGCCGTCGCCCCGACGAGCTCGTCGAGGTGCCACCAGCGCAGCTCGTGCAGGAACTCGGTGCGCAGCTGCTCCCAGGTGAGCAACGGCGACGGTTCGAACGATGTGGTGCGCACCAGGTGCACGACGTCGCACTGGCCCTGCCAGCGCCCCATGGGGAACACCCTGGTGCGGGTCCACAGGTGCGGGCCGATCTCCACGTCGTGCAGCCCGAGCTCCTCGGCCAGCTCCCGGCGCAGGGCCTGCTCCACCGTCTCGCCCGGTTCGATCCCGCCGCCGGGTGTCGCCCACACCGTCGCGTCGGGGAACTGGAAGCGGACGAGCATCAGTCGGTCCGCCTCGTCGAGCACGACGGCGCGGGCGGCGGGCCGGAACCCCGCCGGGAACTCGATCGGGGCGAACGGCGTGGGTGGCTGCATCCCCCAATGCTCGCGCGCGGCGCGCCCGATCAGGCCGGAGGTTCCCCGCTCAGCAGCCGGCTGCCGTGGTCGTAGGTGAGGTAGTTCCAGGCCCAGTTCACCAACACGTTGAGCCGGTTGCGGAAGCCGATGAGGTAGAGCAGGTGCAGCCCGAGCCACGCCACCCAGCCGATCGACCCGCGCAGGCGCAGACCGAAGGGGAACTCGCTCACCGCAGCCCGCCGTCCGATGGTGGCCATCGAACCCTTGTCGCGGTAGCGGAACGGCGGCGCGGCCCGTCCCGCCACCTCGGCCGCGATGGCCCGGCCGGTGTAGCGGCCACCCTGGATGGCGACCTGCGCCACCTGGGGCAACACGCCGCCCTTGCCGTCGGGGGTGGCGGCGATGTCGCCCACGACGCTGATCTCGGGGTGCTCGGGCACCCGCAGCCGCTCGTCGACGACGATGCGCCCGCCCCGGCCGAGGGCGAGCCCGCTGGCCGCCGCCAGCGGTGCGGCCTTCACGCCGGCGGCCCACACGATGGCGCCCGCCTCGATGCGCCGGCCGTCGGCCAGCACGACCGCACCCGGGTCGATGCGGGCGACCGAGGCGGACAGCTCGATCTGCACCGAGCGGCGGCGCAGCGTGCGCAGCGCATGGTCGGACAGCGAGGGAGCGAACGTGCCGAGCACCCGGTCGGTGGCCTCGACGAGGGTGACGGTCGCGCCCTGCACCGGCAGCTCCGGGTAGTCGCGGCGTAGCACCCGGCTGAGCAGCTCCTGCATGCCGCCGGCGAGCTCGACGCCGGTGGGGCCGCCGCCGACGATGGCCACCGACAGCTCAGCCGTCCCGATGTCACGGCCGGCCGCCGCTTCTGCCGCCGCCGCCTCGAACCGGCGCAGCAGGTGTTGGCGCACGGCATCGGCGTCGTGCAGGTGCTTGAGCCCGAAGGCGTTGGTGTCCGCGCCGGGCACGCCGAAGGTGTTGGTGACCGCGCCGGCGCAGAGCACCAGCCGGTCGTAGTCGAGCGCGGCGCCGTCGGCCAGGGTCACCCGCCGGGCGACCGGATCGATCCGCTCCACCCGGCCGAGGCGGAAGCGCACGGCGGGCAGGCGACGAAGGATGGCCCGGGTCGGGTAGGCGATGTTGTCGTCGTCGAGGCCGGCGATGGCGACCTGGTACAGCAGCGGCTGGAACAGGTGGTAGTTGTTGGCGTCCACGACGGTGACCCGAACGCCCGATCCGGCCAGCGCCTTGGCCGCGTTGAGCCCACCGAAGCCGGCTCCGATGACGACGACGTGCTGCATCGCCTCGAGGCTAGGAGGCCGGGGCGCCTGAACCCGGGGGCCGCCGCCTGCGGCTCAGCTCCGGCCGATACCGGCCGGTAGGTCCAGCTCCTGAGGGGTCTCCACCAGTGTCTGCAGGATCCGGCCGAACAGGCCGGCGTCGTCGCTGAGCACCGTCTCACAGAACCCGATCCCCGACGGCCCGGCGTGCACCCGGCTGGCCATGAGCACCCACTCGCCGCACGGCGGGCGGTTCACCTGCAGCGTGACATCGGGGTTGATGACGCCGGCGCCGCTGGGCGAACGCTGCCAGCCGACCGCGATGCCGAAGTCGGCCAGGGTCATCATGGCCAGCGTCGGCGAGGTGTGCTCGCCCTCGACCACCGGGTGGCGCAGCCGGACCCAGATCAGACCGGGACCCTCGTCCTCGGTGGTGCCGCGCAGCGGCCGCAGCTCGACGGCGTCGCAGTTGAACCCGGGCCTCGGGTAGTCGATGTCGGGGTTGGCTCCGGGATCGGCGGCCTGTTCCGGGCGGGGCGGCACCGGCGCCGGCGTCCGCACGTTCGGCACCGCACCGAGCGCGTCGGGGCGGTGCAGCACCCATTGGCTGGTGGCCCGCACCAACACCCGGTCGCCGTCGAGCAGCTCGGCCTCGATGACCTGGGTGCGCCGACCGCCCTTGACCACCGCGGCGCGGGTGCGCAGCGGGACGAGCGGCACCATGGTACGGATCTCCACGGTGAGGCGGGCGAGGGCCAGCTCCGGCCTGGGTTGCGCCTGCTCCAGCGCCCAGCCGACCGCGCCGCACACCGCCCCGCCGTGCAGGCAGCCGTGATCCCACGGCCCGCGGGTGAGCGCCGTGGGGTGCAGCACCGGGCCCACCCGTCGGAACAGCGCTGAGGGCTCCTCCTCCTCGACCTGCTGCGCCCCCATGGTTCCTCCACCAGCTCGTCTCCGTCGGCGTGCGGCGACTGTCTAGCCCAACCGCGCCGGGGCCGGCGATCGAGGGTCGGACCCGCTCAACGGGCGACGGCGCCGGCCACCGGGGGCCTGGTCCACCCGCAGCGACGAGCCCACCGCTCCGCCTCGGGGAGGAACTCGGTCACGAAGCGATCCTTGGCCGCCTGATAGGCGGCGCGGTCCCAGCCGACCGCCTCGGCGGTGCGCAGCTTGAAGCGGGTGGAGGCGGCCCGACCGGCGGCGTCGGCCCGCAGGAAGTCACGGAAGAGCAGGTGGGTGGCCCATTCCCCCTCGCCGGGCCGGAAGCCGTGGACGTGGCAGTCCGCCCGGGCGAAGAAGTGGCGGTGTTCGACCCCGAACGCCCCTCGGTACTCGAAGCCGAGCGATCCCATGGCGGCGAGCACCGTGGCCGAGGGGGCGTCGCGCAGCGTGACCAGGATGTCCACGATGGGCTTGGCCACCATCCCGGCGACGCTGGTGCTGCCGATGTGCTCGAACCCGGCCGCCCGATCCCCGAACGCCGGGGCCAGCTGCCCGACCAGCTCGCTGTACCGGTCCACCCAGTCGTCCCGCACGGACAGTTCCAGCGTCGCCACGACCGACACTCTCGCCGTCCCCCCGGCGCGCTGTCCCGGCAATCTGACACAATCGGAACGACCCGTCTGAAGCATTCACCGGACGGGATCGGGGGGTCGGGCCGCTCGGCGGTCGACCGATCAGCTGTCCCGTACCGCCAGGTATGCATCGCAGAGCTCGACGAGCCGGTCCCGGCCGAAGCTGGGGTCGTGGCCGGCGTGCACGACCGTCACCGGTAGGCCGCGCAGCCTGCGCATGGTCCGCACGTAGGCGGCGATGTCCGCCCCCGGCACCTCGTCGAGCAACGGTCCGTCGTAGAGGGCATCCCCGGAGAACAGGGTGCCGGTGGCCGCCTCCCACAGGCCGATCGAGCCGGGCGAGTGGCCGGGCAGGTGCAGCACCTCGATGGCGGCGAGCAGCTCCGCGTCGAACTCTGACCGCGCCCCGCCGGCCACGCGTTTCGGCGGCGTGAACATCTCCTTGACCGCCTTGACCAGCCGCTCCACCGCCGACCAGCCTTCGTTTCGATGGACCTTCGAAACGACTCCCCGACGCGGTTCCTGTTGCCTGCGGAGGCGTACCGGGATCCGGCGTGGCTCGAACGGGAACAGCGCGCGCTGTTCGACCACACGTGGCACCTCGTGGCCGCGGTGGACGAGCTGACCGAACCCGGCAGCTACGTCGAAGCCGCCGCCGGACGCAGCCCGCTCATCGTCGTGCGCGGCAGCGACGGGGTCATCCGGGCGTTCCACAACTTCTGCCGCCACCGCGGCATGGCCGTGGTGTGCGCCGCCGGCCGCACGTCCTCCACCCTGCGCTGCCCCTACCACGGGTGGGAGTACGGCGCCGACGACGGTGCACTCGTCCGGGTACCGCAACGAGCGGGCCAGTTCGCCGACGTCGAGACCGAACGATGGGGCCTCGTGCCGGCATCCGTCGGCATCTGGGGCGGCCTCGTCTTCGCCCATCCCGACGACGACGCGGAGCCCTTCGACGCGTTCCTCGGCGAGTGGCCACAGCACATCGGCAGCTTTCGGCCCGAACGGCTGACCCAGCTCGCCCGGGTGCGGATCGAGGGCTCGTTCAACTGGAAGCTGTTCGTGGAGAACCACATCGACGTGCTGCACCTGTGGTACCTGCACGACCGGACCCTGGCCGACTTCGACCACCCCCGCTTCCAGCATCGCAACCTCGGCGGCCACTGGGTCAGCTACGAGCCGCTCAAAGGCGGTGAGGTCGCCGAGGCGGCGATCACCCGGGGCACCACGCCCATCGCCCACCTCGCCGAACGGGACCGCACCGGCATCGGCGCCCACATGCTGTTCCCCAACGTGCTGATGGCGTCCTCGTCGGAGTTCTGGATCAGCTACGCGGTGAGCCCCCTCACCCCGGACCGTTCGGTCATCGATCTGCGGGTGCGGGCCGAACCGGGCGCCGACGCCGCAGAGCTGGTCGCCGCCGCCCGCAGCTTCATCGATGAGGACGTGTTCGCCTGCGAGCAGGTCCAGGCCGTCCTCGCCGCCCCCCGCTTCGAGGTGGGGCCGCTGGCGGCCGAGCACGAACGGCCCATCACGACGTTCCACCAACACCTGCTCGCGGTGCTGGAAGCCGGGACGGTGCCGGAAGCCGGGGCGGTGCCGGCGTGACCGCGGTGGACACCGTCGGGCAGGCCGGCTCCGAGCGGGCGACCTTTCTGCTGCCCAAGCACGCGTACCTCGATGCCGGCTGGTACGCGCGGGAGCAGCGGGAGCTGTTCGGCAAGGTGTGGAACCTCGTCGCCGCCGAGATCGACCTGCCCGAGCCGGGAGATGTGCTTCCGGTGCAGGTCGGCTGCCATCCGGTGCTGCTGGTGCGCGGCACCGACGGCGTCATCCGCGGGTATCTGAACATGTGCCGCCACCGGGGGATGGCCCTCGCCTGCGAGGCGGGTCACGCCGGCGCGAACGTCCGCTGCCCGTACCACGGCTGGGAGTTCGCCGCCGACGACGGGTCGCTGGTGCGCATCCCGCAGCGCAGCGGCCAGTTCGCCGACACGGACCCGAACGCGTGGGCGCTGCTGCCGGTGGCGGTGCAGAGCTGGGCCGGGCTGGTGTTCTGCAACCCCGATCCCGACGCCGCACCCCTCGAGGAGTTCCTCGGTGAGCTCCCGCAACGGATCGGTCCCTTCGATCCGCTGCGGCTGACCCAGGTGGCGCGCCTCCGCGTCCCGCTGCGCTGCAACTGGAAGCTGTACATCGAGAACCACATCGACGTGCTGCACCTGTGGTACCTGCACGCCGACTCGTTGGGGATGTTCGACCACGCCGGCTTCGCCCACGACTGGGTGGGGCCGCACTGGGTGTCCGACGAGGTGCTCCGGCCCGGCGCCGATCGACCTCGGGGCGCGATGCTGCCGATCGCCCACATCCCCGATGAGGAACGGGATGTGCTGCGGGCCAACCTGATCTTCCCCAACGTGCCCACCTCCTCGTCGGAGACGATGTGGATCACCTACCAGGTGGTACCCACCGGACCGGAGACCTCCGAGCTCGACATCCGCGTGCTCGGCGAGCCCGGCTCGCAGCTCGACGCCGAGTCGGAGGCCACCCTGCTGGCGGTGTTGCGCGACGAGGACGGCTTCGCCGTCGAGCAGATCCAGCGCGTGCTCCGTTCGCCCAAGTTCGCGGTCGGCCCGCTGGCCAGCGCCCACGAGCTGCCCATCACCCGGTTCCACCGACTGCTGCTCGAGCGGCTGGCATGAGCGACGCCCGCCAGCCGCGGCCGCCGCAGCCGCCGTGGCAACCGCTGCCGGAGCGGTTCATCGGGGCATGGCGGCGGGCGTCGCTGGCGCTGCCGATCCACGGTGGCGAACCCTTCGAGAGGCAGCGGGTGCTGTGGTTGCAGGCCGGCTCGGCCTTCGCCGACGTGCGGCTCCCCCTCGATCCCGCCGATGGGGACCCGCAGGCCGCGCCGGTCTCCTTCGCCGGGGTGACCACCTGGGACGGCTCCTCGCTGTGCTGGCACCGCGACCTCGACCTGCACCGGGTGACCGACGCCGACAAGGGCGCCATCACCTGGGAAGGCGATGCCATGATCGAGACCGGGTCGTTCACCTTCGGCGGCGAGCTCCAGCCATACCGAGAGGTCTGGGTGCGCGAGGATCCCGTCGTGTCGCCCCGCCTGGCGTTGCGCAGCACCGACGGCACCGCCCGCCTGGTCCGGGTGGGTGATCATGCGATCACGGTGGCCGACGAGCGCGAGGGCGACGGCTGGTACCGGGCGTGCTGCCGGTCGCGGACCAGCCAGGGGTGGACGGTGACGATGGCCCTCGGTGAGGCGGCGGACCGGCTACCGGAGCCGCCCGAGGCCGATCCCGGCACACTCACCGCGGGCAATACCATTCGGTATGGCGATCGGGTGTGGGTGGTGGAGGAGCACACCCCGGCCTGAGCCGGGACCCGGGCCGACACCGGGTTGCTCGGCCACGCCGGGCTCGGTCGGCCAGCCCGGGCTCGGTCGGCCAGCCCGGGCATGTTCGACCGGGCCCGGTCATCCCGCCCGCACCCTTATGCGGACAATCGAATTCGATCTCGGATGCGGTCACCTGACACGATCGTCACCCACCGTCCGAGCCGGCCCGCCGACGACCCGCCGACGACCCGGACCAGCCGGCTCGCCGTCCGCCGGCGCCGCCCAGGGTGGTCCGCCGGTGCGCACCTGTCGAGATCCGGCGATTCGATATCGATTTCGAGCCTACGCACCCCAAACGACCCTCCTCGGACAGGCAGCCGACCGCCGACCCCGACCGCCCCGGCCCGCCCCGACCGCCGACCCCGACCGCCCCGGCGCAGACCGGGTCAGACGCGCCCGTCGAGCTCGTCGGCCCGGCGGCGGATCGCCGAGAGGCGACGACGGTCCACGAGGAACGCCTGCAACGCCATGGAGGCGAGGAACTCGCCGATCTCGTGCGGCTCGTAGTCACCGACCAGCCGGTGCTCGCCCATCGGGCGATACCAGTTCTGCACCGCCTCGTCGTTGGAGAGCAGGCTCAGCGCCGCCAACCGCACATCCATCTCCACCAGCTCGCCGCCGGCGACCCCTTCGGCCAGCAGCCCCTCGACGGCGTCGTTGAGCTGCTGACGTTCCTTCCAGTACGCGGCGAAGCGCTCCTCCTGCAGCGTCGGCAGGCGCAGGATCTCGTTCACGTCATAGGGCAGACCGCAGAGCATGGTCACGTCGAGACGCAAGGTTCGGAACAGGCGCAGTCCGGGCGAGCCGCCGTCGCGGGCGATGCGGGCGAAGCCCTCGAGCACCAGGCTGTTGACCTCACCGACGATCGCCTCGAGGATCTCGTCCTTGCTCTTGAAGTAGTAGTAGATCGACGACTGCTGCAAGCCCGAGCGCTCGGCGATCTCGCGCATCGTCGTCGCCGCGAAGCCCTTCTCGGCGAACAACCGGCTCGCCACGGCGATCGCCTCCTGGCGCGGCGGACGTTCGATCGGTTGCCGGTTCGTGCGTGGGCGCCCGGCTCGGCGGGGGGTGCTCGACGTCATCTGCCGCCCCACCGTAGCAACCCCGTCGCCTTGCGCACCGGCTGCAAGATTCCGGCCAGCCCCTGTTCATGTCGGCGTGCCTGCCGAGGAAACAGATACGCAATCGAAATCCCGTAGAACGAGCCCGTGCCCGCTGAGCGATGGATCGACCTTCCCGCCCCCGCGCTGGCCTACGGCGACCGGCACGGCGGCCGCGAGGTCGGCCTTGTCCCCGTCGGGGCGATCGAACAACACGGCCCACACCTACCCACCGGGACCGACACGATCCTGGCCGAGCGGCTTTGTGAGCTCGCCTCCGAGCGAACCGGGTGCCCCGTACTGCCGGCGCTGAGCTTCGGCGCCAGCTACGGCCACGGCGCCGTACTACCCGGTACGCTCTCGGCATCGCCGGAGCAGCTCGCCGCTTCGGTGGTGCAGATCTCCCAGTGGGCCGCCCTCAGCGGCCTTCGCCGGCTGCTGTTCGTGAACGCCCACCTGAACAACGTCGCCGCCCTGTCGATGGGCACCGACAACCTTCGCTTCCACCGGCCGGACCTACGGGCCGGCTACGTCAGCTGGTACTCGCTCGACCCCACCGTCCTCGCCGAGTGCATCGCCGACGGCGACGACGTGCACGCCAACCGGGCGGAGACGGCGATGATGCTGGCACTCACCCCCCATCTGGTCGACATCGACGCCATGACCGACGCCGACGACGAGGATCGCACCGACGGTCTGGTCTTCCGCTACACCGCACCGTCGCTCTCTACCAACGGCGTGACCGGCCGGCCGTCGGAGGCCACCGCCGCGCTCGGCCGCAAGCTGGTCGAGCTCACCGTCACCGCACTGGCCGCCCTGGTCGAGCGCGGTCGCACCGAAGAACCACCGCTCGGCGTCGCCCCGCCGCCGCCGTTCGGCCCCGGTCCGGCATCGCCCGGAACCTTCTGAACAGGAGCACCATGGACACCGCACAGGCCATCACCGACGAACACCACGCGTTGGCGGCCGACCTGAAAGCCACGGGGGTGGAGTACGCCGTCGGCGGCTTCATCGACATCCAGGGCCGGTCCAAGTCGAAGATGGTCCCCATCGACCACCTGCCCAACCTGCTGGCCGGCTCCGAGCGCTACACACCGCGCGGTATGGGCGATCTGGGTCGGATGACACCGGACGAGGACGAGTGCGTGGCGATGCCCGACCCGTCGATGCTGAAGATCCTGCCGTGGGATCGCCGCATCGCCTGGATGCCGGCCGATCTGCGCTTCGGCGGCGTGGCCGACTGGCCGCTGTGCCCCCGCACGATCCTCAAGAAGCAACTCGCCGCGGCGGCCGATGCCGGCTGGCGGTTCAACCTCGGGGTCGAGACGGAGATCTACTGCTTCGATCCGACCGCCACCGCCGCCAACGGCAGCGGTTACCTCGAGCCGATGGCGGCCTCGGGCAAGATCGATCCCACGCCCGCCTACGACATCGAGTCCACCCTCGACTCGCTGCGCTTCCTCGACCCGATGGCCAAGTACATGACCGAGCTGGGCTTCGGGCTGTTCTCCTTCGACCACGAAGGCGGCGACGCCCAGTTCGAGTTCGACTTCACCTACGACGAGGCGCTCGCCATGGCGGACAAGATCACCTTGTTCCGTCTGCTGGCCAAGCAGGTGGCCAAGCAGTCCGGCCTGCAGGTCACGTTCATGCCCAAGCCGTACACCGAGGGCTGGGGCTCCGGCCACCACTTCAACATGAGCCTCGAGGACCTCGAGACCGGCACCAACCTGTTCCGGGACAGGGAGGCGTCGACCGGCTGGTCGAAGATGACCTACGGGTTCGTGGCCGGCGTCATGCGCCACGCCCGGGCCATCGCCGCCATCGCAACCCCGACGGTGAACTCCTACAAGCGGCTGCAGCCCCGCCTCTCCGACGGAACCATCAGCTGGGCGCCGGTGTGGGCCGCCTACGGCGACAACAACCGCAGCTGCATGTTGCGGCTGCCCCACAACCGCCCGGCGCTGGAGAACCGGGCCGTTGACTCGGCGGCCAACACCTACCTCGCCGCCGCCTTCATCCTCGCCGCCGGATTGGAGGGCATCGCCGAAGGCCTCGATCCCGGTGATCCGGTGGACATGACGACCTACGACTGGAACGCCAAGGCGTCGGAGTCCTCCGCGGTGCGCCTGCCCCGCAACCTGCTCGAGGCGATCGACGCGTTCGAGGCCGACCCGCTCACCCACCAGGTGTTCCCGGAGACGTTCGTGAAGGAGTACGCCGAGCTCAAGAACAGGGAATGGGACGAGTACCACTCGCGGGTGAGCGAGTGGGAGCGCGAGAAGTACTTGAACCTGTTCTGATGCGGGTCGCGGTTCTCATCGGCCGGCACCCCGGCGAGCGGTACTCGCTGCATCGCGGCTACGTCGACGCGCTCACCTCGGTCGGCGCCAGCCCGCTGCTCGTGCCCGCCGGAGGCGGCCTGACGCAGCTCGATGTCGAAGGATGGCTGGAAGGGTGCAGCGCCGTGCTGCTGACCGGCGGGGGTGATGTCTCCCCCGCCGCCTACGGCATGGCGCCGAGCACCGACACCCTCGACGAGACCGACACCCTCGACGAGACCGACACCCTCAACGAGACCGACACCCTCAACGAGACCGACACCCTCAACGAGACCGACGCGGACCGCGACCACGTCGAACTGGCAGCCACCCGCTGGGCCGTCGCCACCGGCCGGCCTGTCCTCGGCATCTGCCGGGGCATCCAACTGGTCACCGTGGCGCTGGGCGGCACCCTGATCCAGGACCTGCCGACCGCCGGGCACCACGGCCACTGGGATCTCGAGCGCGAGTACGAGCCGAGCCATGCCCTGAAGGTCGAACCGGGCTCGCGTGCCGAGTCGGCGCTGGGCGGGGCCGAGGTGGTCAACTCGATCCACCACCAGGCGGTGGCCGAGCCCGGCCCCCGCCTGGTGGCGACGGCGTGGAGCCTTGACGGGGTGATCGAGGCGGTCGAGTCCGCCGACGGGACCCCCGTGCTCGGCCTGCAGTGGCACCCCGAGCGGCTGGCCGGCACCGACGCCCGCCACCTGGCGCCGTTCCGCTGGCTGGTGGAGGCGTCGACGTGAGCGCCGCCGTCGTCACCGGCGCCAGCCGCGGCCTCGGGCGTGGCATCTGCATCGCCCTGGCCCGCCGCGGGGTCGACGTGCTGGTGCTGCACCGGGACTCGCCGGCCGAGGCGGAGGCCACGGCGTCAGCGTGCCGCTCGCTCGGCGTGCAGGCCGAGCCGATGGCGGCCGACGTGTGCGACCCCGCCGCCCTGCGCGCCGCGGCCGAGACGGCCGTCGAGCGGTTCGGGGGGCTCGACGGTTGGGTGAACAACGCCGGCATCTCCACCATCGCTGCGGTGCTCGACACCACCGACGAGGAGTTCCGGCGGCTCTTCGAGACCAACGTGCTGGGCGTGCAGCACGGCATGCAGGCCGCCATCGGGCCCATGCGCGCCGCGGGCCGCGGCCGCATCGTGAACCTGGCCAGCGACGCCGCGCTCAGCGCGTTCCCGTTGCTCGGCGCCTACGCGGCGACGAAGTTCGCCGTGCGCGCCTTGACCCAGACCGCCGCGCTGGAACTGGCCGGCAGCGGGATCACCGTCAACGCGGTGTGCCCCGGCACGGCCGAGACCGACATGAACGAACGGGAATGGGCGATCGAGATGGCCCTCACCGGCTCGAACCGCGACGAGGTGCGCGCCCGCTACCTCGCCGACATCCCCGCCGGGCGCTTCGTCACCCCCGAGGACGTGGGCCAGGTCGTGGCCTGGCTCGCCACCGAGGCGACCGAGCTCATCACCGGCCAGTCCATCTGCGTCAACGGAGCCACGGTGTTGCACTGACCGGCATCGACCGCTTCGCCCCAAACCCCTCCCACCCCGCTCGACCGACCCGACCACCAGCAACTCTCGAGGACCCGATGCCCACCACCCTGCGCACCCCGTTGCCGGACAACCCTGGACACACCGCCCGGTACGGGCGGCGGTTCCTGGCCGCGCTGCTCGCCCTGCTCGCCCTGCTGGCCGCCGCCTGTTCGGGCGGTGAGACCACCGACGCCGGCGACAGCGGCGGCGCCACCGAGACCGGCGACGGCGGCGACGTGCTGCGCCTCGCGTTCTGGACCGACATGCAGGTCCCCGATCCCGACATCTTCTACGAGATCGAGGGCAACCAGGTGGTCCTGTCCACCTACGAGGGGCTGTTGCGCTACAAGCCCGACGAGCCGGGCGCGGCCACCACGAAGAACGAGATCGAGCCGTGGTTGGCGGAGAGCTACACGATCTCCGACGACGGGCTGACCTACACGTTCAAGCTGCGCCAGGGCGTCACCTTCCTCGACGGCACCCCGATGGACGCCGAAGCGGTGAAGTTCAGCTTCGAGCGGCGCACCAAGGTGAACTCCTCGCCCGCCTACATGCTCGCCGACGTCGCCGCCTACGAGACCCCGGACGCCTCGACGTTCGTGGTCAAGCTGACCAAGCCGGTGTCGGCCTTCCTCGACTACCTCGCCGCGCCGTACAGCCCCAAGATGGTCAGCCCGGCGTTGATCAACGCCAACGAGAAGGCGGGCGACGCGGCCCAGGACTGGATCAAGACCAACTCGGCCGGCACCGGCCCCTACCAGCTGTCGGAGTTCTCCCTCGGCCAGCGCTACGTGCTCACCCGCAACGACGCCTACTGGGGCGATGCGCCGTTCTTCCGTGAGATCGTGATCAACATCGTGCCCGACGCCGCCACCCAGCAACTGCAGCTCGAGGGCGGCGACCTCGACGTGCTGCACCAGGTGCCGTCGTCGACCACGGCGGAGTTCCGGGGCAAGGAGGGCTTCCAGGTCATCGACTTCCCGGTGCTGTTCAAGACCATGGTGTGGGTCGACCCGAACCGGGCGGCGTTCAAGGACAAGGCGGTGCGCATCGCCCTGCGCGAGGCGATCGACCGCGAGACGCTGATCAAGCAGGTGTTCGGCGACGACGCCCAGATCTCCACCCAGCTCTACCCCGTCGGCGAGCTGCCCGAGGGCACCGCCCTCGACGCCTACGACTACAAGGGGATCGAACCGCTCAAGACGATGGTCGCCAAGCTGCCCGAGGCCGACCGCGACATCGTGTTGGGCTACACCACCGGCTCCACCAACGACCAGCGGCTCACCGAGGCGGTGCAGGCGATGCTGACCGAGGCCGGCTTCGAGGTGACCATCAAGTCCGACGTGCTCGCCACCGTGTTCGACTACGTCAGCCAGCCCGACAGCCGGCCCAACGTGTACATCGGTACGGTCAACCCGGACGCGGCGCACCCCGACACCTGGGCCCGCATCTTCCACTACACCGGAGGGGCGCTGAACTACCTCGGCGCCAGCGTGCCGGAGGCGGACGCCCTCATCGACGAGGGGCTGGCCGCGACCGACCGCACCGTGATGCTGCAGAAGTACGCCGAGGCCGCCGATCTGTGGATCGACGACGCCACGTTCATCACCCTCGCCGACGTGCGCGACGTGTTCATCGCCGGCCCGGACATCACCGGGTTCACCCACAAGTCGCCGGCGCCGTTCAACCTCGAGCCGCTGACCCTCACGAGGAAGCCGGCCTGATGGCATCGGTCGCGCTCGAACGGGGCGGGCTGCTCGGCCGGCGACTGCCCGTCGCCGCTCGGGCGGCGGCCGGGCTGCGACGGCTCGGCTGGCTGGAGCGCACCGCGGTGATCGTGTTCGTGATCATCACGGTGGCGATGGTGCTGGTGCCGTTGTACCTGCCGCACCCGACCACCAAGGCGATCGCCGCCCCGCTGCAGGGACCGAGCGGTGCGCATTGGATGGGCATCGACGAGCAGGGCCGCGACGTGCTGTCCCGCGTGCTGTTCGGCATGCGCACCTCATGGTTCTCGGCGTTCGGCGTGATCGGTTCCGGTGTGCTCATCGGCGGGCTCATCGGCCTCGCCGCCGGCATGGTCGGCGGGTGGGTGGACGCGGTGCTGATGCGGGTCACCGACGTGTTCCTGGCCCTGCCCGGGCCGCTGTTGGTCCTCGCCGTCGTCTCCGCCCTCGGTCCGAGCCTGCGCAACACGCTGGTGGCGGTCATGGTGGTGTGGTGGCCGTTCTACGCACGGATCGTGCGGGCGGAGGTCCGTTCGGTCATGAGCCGCCCGCACATCGAGGCCGCCCGCATGGGCGGGGCCGGCTGGCTCACCGTCGCCCGCCGCCACGTACTACCCGGTACGTTCGGCTCGGTGTTGGTGACCGCCAGCCTCGATGTGAGCGCGCTGCTCATCACCCTGGCCGGGCTGTCCTTCCTCGGGCTCGGCTCACCGGCACCGGCGCCGGAGCTGGGAGCGATGAGCGCCCGCGGCCTCACCTACCTGTTCACCGGGTGGTGGGTGCCGGTCTTCCCCGCCCTCGGCGTGTTCGTCCTCGCCTTCATCGCCAACCTGTGCGGCGACGGCATCCGCGACCTGATGGAGCTGTGACGTGACCGGATTCGTGCTGCGCCGCCTGCTGAGCCTGCTCGGCGTGCTGCTCGTGCTCTCGCTGGCCGTGTTCGTCATCCAGACCGTGCTGCCGGCCGATCCGGTCCGCGCCTCGCTCGGGGCCAACGCCTCGCCCGCCCTGGTGGAGCAGAAGCGCGAGGAGCTGGGCTACAACGATCCGCTCACCGCACAGTACGTGCGCTTCCTCGGCAACGTGGTGCAGGGCGACCTGTCGACGTCGTTGCGCACCAAGCGCCCGGTGACCGACGATCTGAGCCGCTTCGCCAAGCCGACCTTCGAGCTGGCCGGGATGGCCGCCCTGCTGGCGATGGGGCTCGGACTGGTGCTCGGGGTGTCCTCCGCCCGGGGCGGGCGGGGCGCCGGGGCGGTCCGCCTGGTGATGCTGGGCGCGGCCTCGGCGCCGACGTTCTTCGTCGCCATCGTGGGGATCCTGCTCTTCTACCGCAAGCTCGGTTGGCTGCCCGCGTCGGGGCGGCTCGACCGGATGCGGATCTCGACCGGCCCGACCGGGCTGTACACGGTGGACTCGCTGCTGCACGGCAACTGGCAGTGGTTCTCCAGCGCGGTGCGCCACCTCGTGCTGCCCGCCTTCTGCCTGGCGGTCGGGCCCGCGGTGGCCATCGGTCGGGTGCTGCGCGGCGCGCTGCTGGATGTGATGCGCCTCGATCACGTTCGCACCGCCCGCTCCAAGGGGCTGCGGGAGCGCCGCGTGATCCTGCGTCACGGGTTGCGCAACGCGATGCAGCCGACCCTGTCCATGGCGGGGTTGCAGGTGGGCCTGCTGCTCACCGGTGTGGTGGTGGTGGAGCTCGTGTTCGCCTGGCCCGGGCTCGGGCTGTACACCACGCAGGCCATCCAGCAGGCCGACTTCCCGGCGGTGATCGGGATCGTGCTGGTGATGGGCGCCGCCTACGTGGTGATCAACGCGCTGGTCGACATCGGCCAGGTGATCGCCGATCCCCGACTGCGAGCGAAGAAGGCATGATGACCGACAACGACCTCGCCCGGGTGGCCGTGGTGCCCGCCGCCGCTCGGCCCTCCACCTCGTCCGCCAGCGCACCGGTGGCGTCGGTTCGGGATCTCCACGTCGATCTGCACGCCCGCGACGGCGTGGTGCACGCCCTGCGCGGCGTCGACCTCGACATCGCCCCGGGCGAGGTGGTGGCGCTGGTCGGCGAGTCCGGCTCCGGCAAGTCGATCCTGGGGGCCACCATCTTGGGCCTGCTGCCGCGCGGCGCGAGCCCCGAGTGCCGCGGCGCGGTGCTCGTCGACGGCGTCGACATGCTGAGTGGTACGGCCGGCGACCGGCGACGGGTGTTGCGCCGATCCCTCGGCGCGGTGTTCCAGGATCCCCTGTCCTCGCTCAACCCGACCATGCGGCTCGGCCGGCAGCTGACCGAGAAGGGGGCGTCGGAGCGCGTCGCCCGGCAGCGCCTGCAGGAGGTCGGTGTCCCGGAGGCGGAGCGGCGGTTGCGCCAGTTCCCCCACGAGCTGTCCGGCGGGTTGCGCCAGCGGGTGATGATCGCCATGGCCATCACCGCCGAGAGCGGCGGCGCGGGGCGAGGCGACGAGCAGGCCGACGAGGCCGACGAGGCCGACGTGGCGCCCCAGCTGCTCATCGCCGATGAGCCGACCACCGCGCTCGACGTGTCGGTGCAGGCCCAGATCGTCCTGCTCTTCGACCGGCTGCGCCGCGAGCACGGCTGCGCCGTGCTGCTGGTGACCCACGATCTCGGCGTGGCCGCATCGATCGCCGATCGCATCGCCGTGCTCTACGCGGGGCGGCTGTGCGAGGTCGGCCCGGCGGCCCGGCTGCTGGACGCGCCGCGCCACCCGTACACCGCGGCGCTGCTCGACGCCCGGTTGACCCTCGACGGCGAGCGCGCCGCGGCCGATCCGCTGCCCGGCAGCCCACCCGATCCGCGCCACCCGCCGGTCGGGTGCGGGTTCGCGGCGCGCTGTCGCCGGGCCCAGCCGGACTGCCTCGAGTCGGCCCCGCCGTTGGTCGACGGGGTGGCGTGCTTCTTCCCCCTCGACG